>NZ_JEMA01001023.1 GCF_001589285.1 Sorangium cellulosum
GAGCGCCCCGCGCAGCCGTCGCGCGCGCCCGGCGCGGCGGCGGAGCTCCTCGAAGGATGAGCACGCAACCCCGCGGATTTGCTGGGGTGCATCGCGGCCCTCGCGCTCGCGTCGACGCGCCCGCGGAGGCCATGCGCGCCGCGCCGCGAGCCGGCCGTGGCGGGTCGGCCGGCTCGCTGTGTGCTCCAGGCACCACCTTTCTTGGGCAGCCGGACCCTTTCTGTTATCCGCCGGAGGTTTCCCCCCGGCGTGCCTTGACAGTGACCACCGTCGCTCACTAGCGTGCCCGCGCCTCGGGAACGGCTCCGTGCGACGGATAACCGAATGCCCGGCCGCCGGTGCGCGGGGCTGTCCGCCTCCGGTGGGCGCCTCTCCACAGGAGGCGCACGAGGTGACGCCCGGCTCTCCGGGTGAACCCCTCGCTTGGAAGGGGACCCGCGTTGCGGGGTCCCCACTGCATGTCGAAGCGGGCACGCCGCGACCGCGGCGCGCCCAGGGAGCCAGCGGACCGTGCCAACAGCCGACATGACCGAAGATTTTGCGCTCAGCGCCGACCGGAAGGTCGAGTTCGAGAAGATCCTCGCGCGCTACCCGAACCGCCAGGCCGCGTGCATCCCGGTGCTCCACCTCTGTCAGAGCCAGGAAGGGTGGGTCTCCGGGCGGGTGCTCCGCTGGGTCGCCGAGCAGCTCGGCCTCCCGACGGCGCACGTGCAGGGCGTCGCGACCTTCTACACGCTCTTCAACAAGGAGCCCGTGGGCAAGCACCAGGTCTGGGTCTGCCGGACGCTGAGCTGCGCGCTCAACGGCGCGGACGCGGTGCTGCACCACTGCGAGAAGCGCCTCGGGATCCGGGTGGGCGAGACCACGCAGGACGGCAAGGTCACGCTGCGCACCGCAGAGTGCCTCGCGTCGTGCGGCACCGCCCCGATGATGCAGGTCGATCGCGACTACCACGAGGGCCTGACGCTCGAGAAGGTGGACGCGATCCTCGATCGGTTGACGAGGTGACGAGATGCTCCGGCTGACGCGCTACCTGACCAAGAACTACGACAAGCCCGACGGCCACAAGCTGGCCGTGTACGAGAAGGGCGGCGGCTACCAGCAGGCGAAGCGCGCCCTCGGGATGACGCGCGAGGCGCTCGTCGAGGAGATGAAGGCGGCCAACATCCGCGGCCGCGGCGGCGCCGGGTTCGCCATGGGCGTGAAGTGGAGCTTCATGCCGTGGCCCCCGAAGCCCGAGCGGCCGCACTACCTCGTCATCAACGCGGACGAGGGCGAGCCCGGGACCTTCAAGGACCGCACGCTGATGGAGAAGAACCCCCACGCTGTCGTCGAGGGGTGCATCATCGGCTGCTTCGGGATCGGCGCCCACGCCGCGTACATCTACGTGCGCGACGAGCTGCACCTCTCGAAGGCGCGGCTCTGGGAGGCCATCGAGGAGGCGCGCGCCAAGGGCTACCTCGGCAAGCGCCCGTTCGGGATCGACTACCCCGTCGAGGTCTACGTCCACACGGGCGCCGGCGCCTACATCTGCGGCGAGGAGACGTCGCTGCTCAACTCGCTCGAGGGCAAGCGCGGCGAGCCGCGGCTCAAGCCGCCGTTCCCCGCGCAGTTCGGCGCGTTCGGGATGCCGACCACCGTGAACAACCTCGAGACGATCGCCGCGGTGCCCACGGCGCTCGAGCTCGGCGGCGACAACTTCTCGAAGCTGTCCGCGCTGCACCACCTGAAGGACGGCGGCTGTCGCCTCTTCGGCGTGAGCGGCCACGTGAACAACCCCGGGATCTTCGAGGCGAGCGTCGGCGTGACGCTGCGCGACCTCATCTACGACTTCGGCGGCGGCGTGAAGCACGGCAACCTCCTCGGGGTCATCCCGGGCGGCTCGTCGTGCCCGATCCTGCGCGCCGACGAGGTCGTGAACGCGCCGAGCGACAAGTCGCCGCTCCACCCGTGGCACGGCCAGAGCGTGCTCGACGTGCCGCTCGGCGTGGACACGTTCCGCGCGCTCGGGACGATGCTCGGCACCTGCTGCGCCATCGTGCTCAGCGACAAGGCGTGCCCGGTCCTCGCGATGCACAACCTGATGCGCTTCTACCGCCACGAGTCGTGCGGCCAGTGCACGCCGTGCCGCGAGGGCAGCGCGTGGATCCACCGGATCCTCGATCGCATCGTGCACGGCGAGGGGACGATCGAGGAGCTCGATCGGCTGCACGAGATCGCCGACAACATCATGGGCAACACCATCTGCGCCTTCGGCGAGGGAACGGCGATGCCCGCGCTCGGCTTCCTGCGGAAGTTCCGCAAGGAGTTCGAGGCGTACATACAGACCAAGGGCCGGTCGTCGACAGGGGTGCTCTCTCCGTGAAAATCTTCGAATTCGCCTTCTTCGGGCTGGCGTCGCTGCTGGTCCTCCTCGGCGGCCTGGCCACGGTCGCGGCGCGGAACCCGATCCGCGGCGCGATGGGGCTGCTCACGGCGATCTTCGGCATCGCGGGCCTCTACCTGATGCTGTCCGCGGAGTTCCTCGCCGCGATCCAGATCCTCGTGTACGCGGGCGCGGTCGTCATCCTCTTCCTGTTCGTGATCATGCTCCTCGGCCCGTCGGCGACGTCGCCGCGCGACGCGCGCACAGCGGTGCCGCGCTACCTCGGCGCCGGCGTGTTCTCCGTCGGCGCCATCAGCGCGCTGCTCCTCACCATCAGCGCCAGCAAGCCCGGCGTCACGGTCGTGCCGCCCGCCCCCGAGTCGCTCGGGACGATCGACGCGCTCGGGCACGAGCTCTTCACGAAGGGGATCGTGCCCTTCGAGCTCTCGGGCGCGCTGCTCCTCGTCGCGGTGATCGGCGCCGTCGCCGTCGCCCGCGGCAGGCAGGTCGATCCCACGCTGCTGCCGGCCGCGCCCTCGTCGCCGGACCCGCGCGATCAGGTCCCGGTGCGGGACGCCGCGGCGCCGGACGCGCAGCCGGGCGCCCTCACGGGCCACTTCACCCTGTCGACGAAGGAGCCGAAGTCATGATCACCGTCCCCATCGAGTACTACCTCGTGGTCGCGGCGGCGCTGTTCGCGATCGGGTCGGTGGGCTTCCTGCTGCGCAGGAACCTCCTCGTCCTCCTGATGAGCATCGAGCTGATGCTCAACGCCGTGAACCTCACGCTCGTCGCGTACAACCGGGTGCACCCGCAGGATCACGCCGGGCAGATCTTCACTTTCTTCGTCATCGCCATCGCGGCGGCGGAAGCCGCCGTGGGTCTCGCGATCGTGCTCGCGTTCTACCGCATCCGGAAGACGATGCGCTCGGACGACGCCGATCTCCTGAGGAGTTAGCGTGGAAGCCCTGAGAGTCTTATTCCCCGCGTCCGAGTTCGCGCTGCTCGCGGTGGTGCTCGGCCTGCCGGCGCTCGGCGCGCTCGTGAACGGCCTGTTCGGCAAGCGGCTCGGCAAGGACGCGGTCCGGCTGATGGCGCTCGCCGCGCTCGGCGGCGCCTTCCTGGCGGCCGTGACGACGTTCCTGATGCTCCCGCACGAGGGCGGCAAGCTGAGCTGGACGGCCTGGCGCTGGTTCTCGATCACGGGCCGGATGGGCCAGTCGATCCCGATCGACGTGGCCTTCAGCGTCGACGGCCTGAGCGGGACGATGATCCTCGTCGTCACCGGCGTCGGCTTCCTCATCCACCTCTACTCGTCCGCGTACATGCGCGAGGACCCGGGCTACTACCGGTTCTTCGCGTACCTGAACCTGTTCTGCTTCTCGATGCTCGTGCTGATCATGGCCGACAACCTCGCCGTCCTCTTCGTGGGGTGGGAGGGCGTCGGCATGTGCAGCTACCTGCTCATCGGGTTCTGGTTCAAGGACGACAAGAACGCGAGCGCGGGCAAGAAGGCGTTCGTCGTCAACCGCATCGGCGACTTCGGCCTCCTCGTCGCGATGGCCATGCTCGTCTACTACTCGGGCACCCTGAACTTCGACGGCATCGCGGCGACAGCGGGCAACCTGCTCTCCGCGGTGAAGGTCTGGCCGATCGGCAACATGTCGGCCGACACGGTGCCGGGCTTCCTGAGCTTCATCATCCCGTCACAGCCGGTGCTCGTGTACGCCTCGACGCTGATCGCGCTCGCGCTGTTCCTCGGCTGCGCCGGCAAGAGCGCGCAGATCCCGCTCTACGTCTGGCTGCCGGACGCGATGGCCGGCCCGACGCCGGTCTCCGCGCTCATCCACGCCGCGACGATGGTGACCGCGGGCGTCTACCTCGTGGCCCGGCTCTCGGCGGTGTTCGTGCTGTCGCCGTTCGCCATGGCGGTGGTCGCGGTGACCGGCGTGCTCACGGCGATCTTCGCGGCCTCGATCGGGCTCTTCCAGAACGACCTGAAGAAGGTGCTCGCCTACTCCACGGTGAGCCAGCTCGGGTTCATGTTCATCGGCGTGGGCGTCGGCGCCTTCGCGGCCGGCTTCTTCCACGTCCTCACGCACGCCTTCTTCAAGGCCTGCCTCTTCCTCGGCGCCGGCTCGGTGATCCACGCGATGCACGCGCGCATCCACGACACCGACCGGTCGCAGGACATGCGGAACATGGGCGGGCTCAGGGAGCACATGCCCCTGACGCGCTGGACCTTCCTGCTCGCGTGCCTCTCGATCGCGGGCTTCCCCGGGTTCGCCGGGTTCTGGTCGAAGGACGAGATCCTCTGGCGCGCCTTCTCCAGCCGGATCGAGTCCGTGTCGACGCGTGGGCAGCCGGTGTGGCAGTGGCCCGACTGGCTCGGCCCGGCGATCTACACCGTCGGCATCCTCGCCGCGACGATGACCGCCTTCTACATGTTCCGCGCCTACTTCCTGACGTTCCACGGCGAGTTCCGCGGCTGGACGATCGTGCGCGGGTGGAAGGATCCGCACCCGCACGGCCACCACGACGACCACCACGCGCACGCGCCGGGCGAGAAGCTCGAGGGCCCGGTGCCGCACGAGTCGCCGCTGCCGATGACGATCCCGCTCATCGTGCTCGGGGCGCTGTCGGTCTTCGCCGGCTTCCTGATGGCGGAGCCGCTCGTGCACCTCACCCACTCGCACGCGTTCGCGCCGCTCGCGCACCTGCTCGAGCCGGTGTTCTCGATGACGTCGCGCGCGGTGGTGGAGCGCGAGGCGGCGAAGGGGCTGATGTGGGCGATGATGCTGCCCGGCGTGGCGGCGTGCTTCGCCGGCATCGGCCTGGCGATGCTCGTGTACTGGAACCGGCGCGGCGAGCCCGAGCGGCGCTTCGCGCAGCAGTTCCCGCGGCTCCACGGGCTCATCTACGACAAGTGGCGGATCGACGAGCTCTACGACGCCACGGTCGTGGGCATGGTCGACGCGCTGGCCGACATCTTCACGATGGCGGACAAGTGGATCATCGACGGCGTCATCGCGAAGCTGTCCGCCGCGGTGGTCGGGTTCTTCGGCACGGTGCTGCGCGCGCTCCAGACGGGCCGCGTGCAGGTGTACGCCGCGTCGATGGTCATCGGCCTCGCCGGCGTCGGCTGGTTCATGGTCAAGCCGCACGCGGACGCGCAGGTCGACGACGCCGATCTGCGCCGTTCGGGCGAGGTGAGGCTCTCGGCGGCGCCGGGGCTCGGCTACCGGTACCGCTGGGAGGCGCCCGGCCTGAAGTCGGGTGACTTCTCCGAGGCCGCCGACGTCACGGTGAAGGTCGAGCCCGGCGAGACGAAGGAGGTCGTGCTCCGCGTGCGCAACGCCTTCGATCGCGAGGCGACCGAGACCTTCTCGTTCTCCAGGCCGTCGGGCCGCAAGAACCCCATGGACCCGACCACCATGCTGGTCCCGAACGGTGCCAAGCCCGCCCCGGGGACGACCCCGGCGGAGCAGACGAAAGGCCTGCAATGAGCGCGCTCGACCTCGTAACGCATCACTGGCCGGCGCTCGTCGCCGGCGTCGTCGGAGCGCTCCTCCCGCGGGGCGACGGGCGCGCCGCGGACGGCGCCCACGCGGGTGACGACGATCACCACGGCGGTCACGACCACCACGGCGACGACGATCACCACGGCGACGAGCACGGCGCGGCCCACGCCGGCGGGTACACCGCGTGGCAGCGGGTCGGCCTCGGGCTCATCGCGGTGCTCACCGTCCTCGGCGTGCAGTGGCTCTGGCCGTCGGACGCGCCGGCGGCCGCGGCGGACGCGTCCGGGGAGTGGTCGTCGCTCCTCAACGTGCTGATCGGCCTGCCGTTCGTCGGCGCCGCGGCGGTGCTGTTCGTGCCGCGGCAGATGCTCTCGCTGCTCCGGGGCTTCACGCTGGCGGTGCTCGGCGCGGGCTTCCTGGCGTCGCTCTGGCTGCTCAGCGTGCCGATGACGGCGGGCTGGCACTTCCAGTCGATCAAGGAGTGGATCCCGTCGCTCGGCATCCGGTGGCACGTCGCGATCGACGGGATCAGCCTCTGGCTCGTCCTGCTCACGACGTTCATCACGCCGATCGCGGCGTACGCGTCGTTCGGCTCGATCAAGAGCCGGATCAAGGAGCTCTGCTTCTGCCTCCTGCTCCTTCAGGGGGCGATGCTCGGCGCCTTCCTCGCGCTGGACCTGTTCCTGTTCTTCCTCTTCTGGGAGCTGATGCTGGTGCCGATGTTCGTGATGATCGGCATCTGGGGCGGCGTCGAGAAGATCAAGGCCGCGGTCAAGCTCTTCATCTACACGATGGCGGGCTCGATGCTGATGCTCGCGGGCATCGTGTACCTCGTGTGGGCGAACCAGAAGCTCACGGGCGCCTACACGTTCGACTACCTCGCCCTCTCGCGCGTGGTGCTGCCGCGCAGCACCCAGATGCTCTGCTTCTGGGCGTTCTCGATCGCCTTCTTCATCAAGGTGCCGATGTGGCCGGTGCACACGTGGCTGCCGGACGCCCACGTGCAGGCGCCGACCGGCGGCTCGGTGATCCTGGCCGCGGTCATGCTGAAGATCGGGACGTACGCGTACCTGCGCTTCTCGATGGGGCTCTTCCCCGGGCCGGCCTCCAGCCTGGCGGCGAACCTCGCGGGCATCGCGATCCTCGGCGGCGTGATCTACGGCGCGCTCGTCGCCTGGAAGCAGGCCGACGTGAAGCGGCTCGTCGCGTACTCGTCGGTCGCCCACCTGGGCTACGTCATGCTGGGGCTCTTCGGCGTGACGCCGAGCGGGATCCAGGGCGCGGTGCTCCAGATGGTGAACCACGGCGTCTCCACCGGCGCGCTCTTCCTCCTGGTCGGCGTGATCTACGACCGGCGCCACACCCGCCAGGTCTCCGAGTTCGGCGGCCTCGCCAAGGTGATGCCGGTCTACGCGACGCTCTTCCTGATCGTGACGTTCGCCTCCGTCGGCGTGCCCGGCACGAACGGCTTCATCGGCGAGTTCATGATCATCATGGGCACGTACGCCTCCGAGCGCCTCGGGACGTTCAGCGGGATCCACACGGTGGGCGCCGCGGCGGGCGTCATCCTCGCCGCCGTCTACATGCTGAGCGTCGTGCAGAAGATGTTCTTCGGGCCGCTCACCAACCCGAAGAACAGGCACCTGCCCGACGTCACGCCCCGCGAGGCGCTCGCGCTCGCGCCGCTGGTGCTGATGATCTTCGTGATCGGCCTGTTCCCTGCGATCTTCCTCGATCGGATGAAGGAGTCGGTCCTGTTTACCTACAACCAGTTCAAGGTCGTCTCCGGGCAGGCGATCCTCTTCGCGGACGAACGGAACGCGAAGCTCCTGCCCGAGGACACGTTCTCCCCTGCGTTCCTCAAGGGGGCGCCGGTGCTGCGTCCCGGTGAGGGCGCGCCGGGGGCGGGCGGGGACGAGCAGGCCCGGAGCGATCGGCGCGATCGTCAGACCGACGGCAAGGTCGCGGCGCGCGGGGAGGAGGCGGCGCGATGAGCTACGGGATCTTCCTCGCCGTCTCGCCGCTGCTCGTGATCGCGCTCGGCGGGGCCCTGCTGATGCTCGCGGAGGCGTTCTCGAACCGCCGCGAGGAGTCGCCCGAGCGCCTCTCGGGCCCCTCGTCCGACATCGCGCTCGGGACCGCGATCACGCTCCTCGCCGGGGCGGTGTTCTCGGGCGCTGTCGGGTTCGTCGGCCCCGAGACGCTCGACGGGGTCGACGCGCTCGCCCCGTACCTGATCATCGACCGCTTCACGCTGTTCTTCTCCTTCGTCCTCTGCCTCGGCGGCGCGCTGGCGTCGCTGCTCGCGGGGGGGTACCTCCCGGAGCACCGGCTCGACCGCGGGGAGTTCTACCCGCTGCTGACCTTCTCGACGGTCGGCGCGATCATCCTCGCCGGCGCGGGGGACCTGCTGACGCTGTTCCTCGGGCTGGAGACGATGTCGCTCGGGGCCTACGCGCTGACCGGCTTCCGCCGGACGTCGCCGCGGAGCAGCGAGGCGGCGATCAAGTACTTCCTGCTCGGCTCGTTCGCGGCGGCGCTGCTGCTCTACGGCGGCGCGCTGATCTACGGGGCGACGGGGCACACCGACCTCGCCGGGATCCGCGACACCATCGCGACCGCGACGGGGGACAAGACGCCGAACCCGGGGCTGCTGCTCATCGGGGCGGCGCTGATGCTGGTCGGGCTCGCGTTCAAGGTGAGCGCGGTGCCGTTCCACATGTGGACGCCCGACGCGTACGAGGGCGCCCCGACGCCGGCCACCACGTTCATGGCGGTGGCGGTGAAGGGCGCGGCGTTCGCGACGCTGCTGCGCGTGCTGCTCGGCGCGTTCGGCGGCCCGGAGCTCTCGTCGTGGGCGGCGGGCTGGCCGCCGGCCGTGGCGGTGATGGCGCTGCTCACGATGACGGTGGCGAACCTCATCGCGGGCCGGCAGGAGTCGGTGAAGCGGATGCTCGCCTACTCGAGCATCGCGCACGCCGGCTACCTGCTCGTCGGCGTGGCGGCGGCGGTGCGGTCGAGCGAGGACGCGCAGGCGAGCGTGATGTTCTACCTGCTCGTCTACACTGTCTCGACGGTCGGCGCCTTCGGCACGCTCATCCTCTGCGGCAGCCGCGGCGCCGAGGCGGTGAGCTACGAGGATCTCGCCGGCATCGGCAAGCGGCACCCCATGGCGGCGCTCGCGTTCTCGCTGTTCCTTCTCTCGCTGGCGGGCGTGCCGCCGACAGCGGGCTTCTTCGGCAAGCTCTACATCGTCAAGGCGGCGATGGGCGCCGAGCTGTACACGCTGTCCGTGGCGCTGCTGCTCAACAGCGTGCTGTCGGCCTACTACTACCTGCGGGTGCTCGTGTACATGTACATGCGCGAGCCGGCCCCGGGCGCGCCGATCGCCCGACCGATGCGCTCGGGCTACGTCAACGCGGCCCTCGTCCTGTCCGCCGTGCTGGTGATGGTCCTCGGCATCTGGCCGACGACCTCGCTGGGCATCGCGGTTCGCTCCGTCCTCGCCTCTCATTGAAGCGGAGCGCCCGGCGGCACCGCCGGGCTGCCAACTCGTATGGCGATGACGCCACCGCCGCTTGCGACGGTGGCGTCGTCGTTCGCGGCGATCGCGCGCTGCTGCGCGGGGCGCGCAAGTTGCTAAAGTCGGCGCCGATGCGAGGCGGCGAGAACATGCAGAGAACAGCGGACAACTGGCGGATGCGGGCGGCGACGGTCGTGCTGCTCGGGGCGATCGGGTGCCAGGGCGGCAACACGACCGGAGGCTCGCCCGCGGGGAGCGCGGCGCCGGCGGCGAGCGCGACGGCGAGCGCAGCGCCTGCCGCGGGGAGCGCCGCGGCGGCGGCGAGCGCGATGCAGGCGCCCGAGCTCTCGCTGACGTCGGAGAGCGTCCTCGCGGTGATGAACCCGAAGCGGCGAGCGCCGTACAGCGGGCCCACGGGGACGCTGCGGGGGCGGGTCACCATCAAGGGAGATCCGCCGCCGGACACGGGGCTGAGCTTCCCGGTCGGCAAGTGCGGCGAGGCGGCGGCCACCTACGGGCGGCTGTTCCGGGTGGGGCAGCAGCGCGCGCTCGCCGACGCGCTGGTCACCGTCGTCAACTACAGCGGCTACGTGCCCGAGCGCGAGGAGGCCGAGAAGGTGACCATCCACGGGTGCGCGTTCTCGAGCCGGACCGTGGCCATGACCTTCGGACAGCGGCTCGAGGTAGCGAACCTCGATCCGCTGGAGTCGTACATGCCGAACCTCGAGGGCGCCCCCTTCATGGCCGTCCTCGTCGCCATGCCGCAGGGCGAGGCGGTGAAGTTCCACCCGCCGCAGCCGGGCTACTACCACCTCGTGGACAAGATGCCGAAGCCGTTCCTCAAGTCAGAGGTCTTCGTGCTCAAGTTCGCGACGCACGACGTGACCGACCTCGACGGCCAGTTCGAGATCAAGAACATCCCCGTGGGCAAGGTGCTCACGGCGGCCCTCCTGCCAGCCATCGATCAGGACGTGAAGAAGGAGATCGAGATCAAGGAGGGCGACAACAAGCTCGATTTCGAGCTCACCTTCGACCTCGCGAAGTACGCCGAGAAGAAGGGCGCGAAGACGTCCTCGCCCTGAGGCGCGCGTCAGGGCGCCGCGGGCGCGCCGCCCGCGAGCTCCCGCTGGACGCGCTGCGCGACCTCCCGGGAGAGCCGATCCCCGGCGCCGGGCGGCGGCAGCGGGCCGAGCCAGGCGAGCGCGGCGTCCCTGCCGACCCGGCGGAAGAGCAGCTCGGCAAAGAGGAGCCGCGCGAGCGGCGACGGGGGGACCGCCGTTCCGCCGCTCGTCGCGGCGGCGTGGAGCGCGTCGGTGGCCCGGGTCAGCGCGTCGACGTCGCCGGTCAGATCGGCCGCCACCGCGAGCGCCACGAGCGCGGAGGCGCTCGCCGGATCGGCCCCCGAGACGAGCTCGGCCTGCTCGCGGGCCTCGCCGGCGCGGCCCAGGGCGGCCGCGCGCACAGCGACCTCGGCGGGCGGCAGGTCTGCGTCGCGCGCCAGGCGACGGGCGCGACGGAGCTGCCCGAGGACGAGCGCCTCGTCGAGCTCGGC
>NZ_JEMA01001024.1 GCF_001589285.1 Sorangium cellulosum
CGCGCCGCGCTGCCGCTCGCCGCGGCGCTCTGGCTCGCCGGGTGCGGCAACGCGTCCTGGGACGGCGTCGACGAGGCCGTGGTCCGCCGCGTCGCCGAGGACGCAGGGCGCCACGACACGGGGCCGGTCTTCGGCCTGGAGGGCGACCTCCTCCTCTTCGCGTTCCTCTGGGCGGGGCTCCTCGCCGGCTTCGCCCTCGGCTACTTCTCGCGCGTGCTCTTCGTGGAGCGCGCCGATCAGCCCGCCGCCAGGGCCGGCGGCGACGGGCTCCGTGCGGAGTGACCCGCCCGCGCCGCCCCGCGGCCGGCTCCGCGACGTGGACGCCAGGCTCCGCCTCGGGGCCGCGGTGGCGGCGTGCTGCGTCGCCGCGGGCGCGCGCTCGCCCTGGACGCCGGCCGCGCTGCTCGTCCTCGCGTGCGCCGCCCTCCGGCTCCAGGGCCTGACCGCGGGCGAGATCCTCCGCGCCTTCGCGCCCGCCGCGTGGATCGGCGGNTCCAGGGCCTGACCGCGGGCGAGATCCTCCGCGCCTTCGCGCCCGCCGC
>NZ_JEMA01001025.1 GCF_001589285.1 Sorangium cellulosum
GCCGCCGAGCCTGTCGGGCGGCGAGGCGCGGCGGCTGCTGCTCGCGCGGGTGCTGCTGCGCGAGCCGCGCGTCTTCGTGCTGGACGAGCCCGAGGCGGGCCTGCCGGGCGCGACCGCCGAGGCGCTCCTCCGCGCCGCGTGCGAGGTCGCCGGCGGGCGCACCGCGGTCGTTGTAACCCACGCGCCGCACCTCCTGCGGTCGACCTTCAACGTGCTCCTCGACGGCGGCAGGGTCGCGGCGGTGGGCACGCACGAGTCGCTGCGCGAGCGCTCGCCGCTCTACCGATCGCTCCTGGCGGACGCGCTCCAGCGATCTGCGGTGAGGGCGGCGCTCTAGCTCCGCCCGCCAGAAATCCGGCCAGGGATGGCCGGACTTCTGCGCCGCTTCGCGGCGGCTTCGCGCGGGCGGCGCTAGCCTCGATGCCGGTCGGTCAAGCGCCAGCCCCTTCAGATCGGCCGCTTCCGCGGGTAGTTGCTCATCTTTACCTTCACGGCGCGAGGGGATGTTCGTTCAGCGCGCCGTGCGGGGAGGATGAAGCGCTTCATATCTCGCGCAGCCCAGGTCACGGGGGTTGACACGGGTGGGGGCTCCGGTGCTCCCTGTGCACCGACCAGGATGGGATCGAAGCCGGGCAATCCGTTTGGAGGGCGACCGGGGCACAGACCCCCGCATCCGGCCACGGTGGTGCAGCAACGCCCGGCGATCGACGGCGCGCCGCGACGACCGCCGCACCCGGCCACCGTCGCGCAGCGGCGCCCGGATCCCGCGGCGCTCGCGGAGCCTCCCGCGGCGGGGGCGAGGCCGGCGGTTCGACCTCCGCACCCGGCGACGGCGGCGCGGGCCTCGGGGTCGGCGGGAGCCATTCAGCGCGCGACTCCGTCCACCGCCGAGCCCCGCCTCATCACCAAAGAGATCCTGGCGATCCTGTCCGATTCGCTCCTCGCCGCGGGCCTCATCGCCGCGCTCGAGAAGCACCTTGGCAAGGGGAAGCTGGTCGTCGTCGAGGACGATCTCGGATCCCTGGCGGTGAGGGGCGACGCGGACATGGCTCTCCCGTACGTGGTACGCGTGAACTCCCGGCAAAACAGGCTCGTTCAGGCGATCACCGCCGCGCACGAGATGGTCCACCTCCTCCAGTATGCGACGGGCCAGATCACCAAGCACAGCACCACGGGCGACACAGTCCTGGCCGAGATCCCGGCGAAGTGCGCCGAGTCGGTCGTGTACTTCGAGCTGCTCGACATGGAGCGGGAGACCTATCCGACCCTCCTCGCGCAGCAGCAGATGCTCCTCGATGTCACCCGGGACGACGCGTTCCGGACCGTCTTCGAGCCGGACGCATTCTTGCTCCAACAATACAAGATCTACTATCCCAAGCACACCCGGCTCGCTTGCAAATACAGCGATGCTGCCATCAGGAACATGATGGAGCAGAGCCCGTTCTGGGCCGAGGTGACGGGGTACCTCAAGGAGGCGAAGGACGCCTGCCCGATCGTTTGATCTCCGGCGCCCACGCCCCGCGCTGCGCTGAGCGAGCCCGGCCTCGTTCGGCGGCCTCGTGCGCGGCCTGCTCATCCGCGCCGGTGGGCTCCTGTTCGCGATGGTGGCGTGCGGCGCAGCGCATCTCCTCGTGACGATGCTGCCCGCTGTGGACCCGCGCTGGCGGGAGATGGACCGGCGGCCGTCCCCCGCGGCGGCGCCCGACCCGGCTTGCCTGGAACCGGCTGTCCGGGAGGCCGCCGAGATCTCCTGCCGAGGAGACGGTCCTCCACCGGCTGGTGCGGCACGCTCGGACGTGCGGCCGGGGGCGCGAGGGAAATTGACACCCGTCGTGTGAACGTTCACAGTGGCCCGCGCTCGCCCTTTCGATCGGAAGACTGCGCGGGTCGTCATGCGCACCCGCCCGAGGTCCCTGTCGCCGGGATTGGCGGCCAGAATGACTCAGGACATGACCATGAGAAAACACAGCGCTTTCATCACGGCGATGATTCTGATCGGGCCCCTGCCCATGTCCTGCGGAGGGGATGAGCAGCTATCGCCCCTGGAATATCCCCTGACCATCGAGGCGACGGGGGACGGGACGACCGATCCTCCGCCTGGAACCTACCTGCACAGGGCTGGCGCCGTTGTGACCGTGACCGCCAGACCCGCGCCGAGCGCCGACTTCACGGGATGGAGCGGGGCCGCGAGCGAGGCGGACGACGTCGTGGAGATCAAGGTGGACGGGAGCAAGACGCTGACCGCCGCCTTCGAGACAGCGAGCTGGCCGGGCGAGCCCCAGTCCACCTACCTCAACCCGATCCTGCCCGGCGATCACCCGGACATGAACATCTACATCGAGGGGGACGATTTCTACATCACCGGCTCCAGCTTCAACATCTCACCCTACGTCGAGATCCTTCACTCGCGGGACCTCCTCCGCTGGGAGCGCGTGTCGCGCGTCGTCGATCCGGCGTGGTCCGGCCTGGAGGCGTCGACCTCCGCGGGGGGCGGGACGTGGGGCGGCTTCATCGTCAAGGTCGCGGCCGGCTACAGGGTCTACTTCGCCGTCAACTTCAACCAGTACTTCGCGGAGGCCGAGAGCCTGGCGGGGCCCTGGGGAGAGCCCGTCCACGTGGAGCCTGTGGGCCCCTACACGCCGCCCGGAGAGGACCCGGAGCTCGTCTCGTTCGACCGCGGGACAGGCTACGACGACTCGGTGTTCGTCGACGACGACGGGACCACGTACCTGGTCGTGAAGGCGGGGCAGTGCAAATGGAATGGAGTGACGGGCGGCGAGGTGAACAACTTCGGCGTCAACCTGCTCCAGAAGATCGATCCCGAGACCGGGCAGCTCAGCGGCGAGTCGATCGATCTCAGCTTCGTCAACTGGGACGTGGAGAACGGCGGGTGCGGTGATCCCGCGACCGACCCCGACAGCGCTGTCGAGGAGAACTGGGCCGAGGGGCCCACCATGACGAAGCGAAACGGCTTCTACTATTACTTCGACTCGACCCACACGGGGTGCGGCGGCGAGCAGTACGGGTGGCGCTCGGCCACGCTGAGCAGCGACCCCGAGGACTGGACGCCGCTCGGCAGCGTCCTCAAGGGAGAGGCCCCGTTCAGCGGCGCGCAGCACAGCACCGCGCCGTTCCAGATCGCCGACGGCACGTGGTGGGTCTTCTCCCACTCGTACGAGTGCGACAACAACCGGCGTGGTCTGGGCCGGCAGGGGTTGCTCAGCCAGGTGACATGGATCGACGACGCGAGCGGCGCCGGGGTCCCTGTCGTGAACGGTCGCCTGGGCGAGCCGGCGCCGGCGCCGGCGCTGCCGCCCAGCGACATCCCGTTCCTGCTGCCCGTCAACGACGACTTCACCGGGGACGAGCTCGCGCCGGCCTGGACTTTCTACGGCAACATGCCGTCCGATCGCACCTCGGTCACCGACCGCGCCGGGTGGCTCCGGCTCAAGCCGGCGGCGGACGAGACGCGGTGGGCGATCCAGAAGGACGCGCTGCACGCCAAGGCGATGGTCGTGAGGATGGACTTCGCCCCCGAAGCGGACGGCGAGGCGGCTGGCGTTCGCCTGGGCAACGCCGTCCCGGAGCAGGATCTCACGACGTTCCCGACGTGGATGCACCCCATCAGCCAGGAGGTGTCGGTGGCGCGCGTCCGGGCGGACGGAGAGGACCGGATCCGCTTCTCGTTCCGGTCGGTCGTCCCCGTCCCCAACGCCGACGAGAGCGCCTATGAAGCGGTGGACGCGACAGAGATCAGCTTCGATGCCCCGGCGCCGGCCGAGCGCACCCTCTGGCTGAAGCTTGTGCACGGCGAGGACCACGAGGCCACCGGCTGGTTCAGCACGGACCGCCTGACCTGGACCCAGGTGGGCGAGCCGATCGACATCAGCGCGCTCGAGGACTACGATACAGTCAACAACGGCTGGGTCGGCAGCCAGGCCGGCGTCTTTGCCAGCAACGCGAGCGCTGACTTCGACCTGTTCACGTACCGCGACGGCTTCACCGCGATAGCGGCCGCGGAGCTGGACCAGGAGTCCGGCACCGAGGTCGTGTCGAGCCCGTCGGCGGGGCCGGTGCTGGGCGGCCTGGAGGACGGCGACTGGGCCATGTACGGCAGCGTCGATCTGGGCAGCGGCGGCGTGGCGTCGACCGAGATCGAGCTGCAGGCCTCCAGCGCGAAGGGCGGCGCCGTCGAGGTATGGCTCGACCCGCTGGCGGGCGGCCGCCGCGTCGCGACCTGCGATGTCCCCGCCACCGGCGGCTGGGAGACCTGGACGACCGTGACGTGCAAGGTGAGCGCCGCCGGCTCCCACGAGGTCTACCTGAGGGCAAAGGGCGGCTCGGGTGAGCTGCTGCGCCTCGCGTCGCTCCGCTTCGTGCCCGGGAAGAACGAATGAGCGGCCCCGGCGGGACCGGGGCCGACATCCCCTTCCGCCGCGAGGGCAGGCCGCGACGCCGGGGCGCGGGAGCTATGTGAACGCTCACACGATCTCCACGGGGGCGAAGCGCTCCGCCGCGCCCTGAACAGGTCGCGCATGCCGTGGGCGCCCTGGAGACGCCAGAAGGCGCCGGGAGCAGCGAGCCCACGGCGCCTCCTGTCTTCTCGGTCCCGTTCGCGCTCGGCGCTGCTGAGGACCGCCGCGCTACGCCTTGCCGGAGACCTTGGCCCAGGCGTGGCGCACGGCCGACTTCATCTGCTCCCAGGTGCCGGGGTTGCGCTCTTCCCACGCCTTGCCCGCTTCCATCTCGATGGTCGACCAGTCGTGTCCCCTGAAGTTCTGGGACGTCCCGAGCTGGTAGCCGAACAGGTAGGCCGGGGCGACCTGCTCGTAGGCATAGCCGTGCTTGGAGTACGCGCCGGCCTGGTAGTGATTCCGGAACTCGGCGTCGTACTGCTCGTAGCCTCTCATCCCGTTGCTGCGCTGGGTCGCGCTGACCGGCTCGACGTGCACCTCCGTGTGGCGCAGCGTCTCGCGGATCTGCTCGGCCCTCTGCGTCACCGCCTTGCTGACGACGACCTCCTCGATCACGCGCGCCTTCTTCGCGACGACGGCCTCCTCGTCGGTCTCGACGAGCTCCACCGTGCCGGCCTGGAAGCTGTCGAGCGCCGACGGCTGGACCGGCCGGTCCACGGGGTGCCGCTCGACGTGGACGTGCTCCTCGCGCAGCGTCACGTCTCGCTCGACAGGCTGCTCGACCAGGCGGCTCGATACGCGGACGCCCCCGCGGTTCACCTCGCGCTTGCCGACCTGGAGCTCCTCCTCGATCACCGGGACGGCGACCTGCTCCTGCAGGACGTCGGCCCGGATCTCGCTGGTCTTCGCTGTCGAGGCGGCGTTCCTGGTCGTCTGCTGCGACTTGCTGATCTGCTGAGAGCGCTGGGACGGGGACACGGATCGTTCGCTGTTGTTCATGATGACCTCCATGCTTCACGGCCTCATCGGCCATGTTCACCTCGCGCCTGGCGCGAGGTGGGGTTTGCCGTTCAGGGCCCATGACGCCGGGCCCGAAAAAACTGTCACGCTCCGTCGCCTTCGCGTGGCGGCACGCGCTCGACCCGGACGTCCTCGCTCCGGAGCGTGACGTGCACCGGCGGGCTCGGTTCGACCGAGCGGACCCGGGTGATGCGGAGCTCTTCCTTGAGCACCAGGCGCTTCTCGATGACGAGCACCTCCTCGACAACCGGGACGATCAGGGTGTCGCCCTCCTGGCGGGTCGCCGGCGGCTCGGTCACCACCTGATCGATCGCGACGCGCTCCACGAAGACGCGCTCGCGCGCGAGCGGCTCCTCGATCTCCTCGACCCGCTCGCGGACCTCCTTGGTGATGCGCACGCGTCCTGACTCGACGGTGCGCTTCTTCACCTCCAGCTCCTGCGCGACGACAGGCACGATGAGCTCGTCGATGATTTCCGGTTCCATCTTGGAGGGTTCTTGTCGGCTGCTCGAGTTCTGCACGATGCCCCGGTGCGCGCTCCTCGGAGCGCAGTCGGTCTCGCTGGAGCGCTCTCCGCGAGCGCTGCCTGTCAGAGCACGGTCCGGGCCAACGGCCGTTCATGGGCGGCTGGCCGTGTCGCGAAGCGCGATCGCTCGCGCATCGGCGCCATCGCGCGAGGCAACGCGCCACAGGCGAGCTACAAATGGTGTTTACAAATAGCGTGTTGCCGCGGATCGAGGCAGCGGGGGCGATGGCCAGAAGGCCACACGTGAGACAGCAACGCGGTTCGGCTCAGGGCATATCGCGCGGACGCTCGTCCGCTCGGAGGGCGCTGGGCTGTGTTGCGGTTGTGTCCGGCTCTCCAGCGCAGGGGCCGCTCGCTCGTCTGCCGATCGGCTCTGCCTGCGGAGGTTGCCCGCCCGCACGGGCATCACGACATGCAGGCACAGATCGCTTGTCTGTCGGGTCTCAAGGACCGCGGAGGGAGCGCGCTTGCCTGTCGGGCCTCACGGCTCGATGGGGCCGCTCGCCTGGACCGTGTGGCGGGCGAGGTCCTCCGTGCCGCCCGTGGGCTGGGACGCAGCTTCCGGTACGTCCGGCGCGATGCCGAGCGGGCGGCCGGCGAGCCCCTGCGCGAGGTACACGAGGATGGATACGGTCCCCCAGGCGAGCGCGAGCGCGACGCCCGCGTCGACGATCGCGCGGTACGGCGGGGGCATCTGCCGCACGAGCAGGATGAGCGCCACGATGCCCGCGATGAGCGCCCACGTCGCGATCAGCCGGCGGCGCGTCGCGTGGAGGAGCGCCATGCAGTAGAGCGGCGCCAGCGCGACGTGGAGCGGCCGCCGGTGCTCCGCGAGGTGGAGCGCGCGCGCGACGACCCGCGGCGAGAAGCGCTGCTGAAAGCCCCTGTATCCCTCGAAATAGATGATCACGACCGTCCACGCGGCCAGCAGGATGAGCTGGCCCGTGGTGAATGCATGCGTTGTCAGGATGCGAACAGCCAGCGTCCCGAGGCGATAGATGGCCTCGACCAGGACGGCCACGACGCCGAGGACACCCCACAGCACGACGGCGAGGCGGCGCCGCCGCTCTCGGAGAGGCGGGCTCATCGCGCCCGCGCCGGGGCGAGGGCCTTCATGACCGTGGACCGCGGCCCTTGCGCCGCGCGCGCGGACAATCGCCTCGGACGGTGCGCGGGGCAGCCGGAAAGCCGCATGCCCTTGCATGCTAGGAGAGGGGCGCAGCACGTCAACCGGAACCTCGCGTCGCGGCCGGAGGGCGTCTTGCGGGGCGGGCTCCGGTCGTCGCGGCTCTCGGCGGGGCGGCGGGTGTCTGGCTCTCGGCGGGCGGCGCGGGCGTCATGGCGGCGGGCGGCGGGCGG
>NZ_JEMA01001026.1 GCF_001589285.1 Sorangium cellulosum
TGATAGGGCGCGCGCCGCCGACGAGCTCCAGCGCGCAGCCGACGCCGCGCGGGCTCCACGGCGCGTGCGGGACGACGCAGAGGTGGCGGCCGAGGCGACGGGCGGCGGCGGCGGCGGACCGTGCGCCGCTCTCGATGCCCGCCTCGACCACGACGGTCGCGCGCGTGAGCGCGGCGAGCACCGCGTTGCGCTGGAGGAACAGCGCCGGCAGCGGCGGCGTGTCGTCGGGGACGCGCGCGAGCAGCGCGCCGCCCGCGGCGACGACGCGATCGAAGAGCGCCGCGTGCTCCCGCGGATAGGGGTGCGCGTGGCCGCCGCCGCTGACGACCACGGTCGGCGCGCGCGCATCGAGCGCGCCTTCGTGCGCGGCGGCGTCGACGCCGCGCGCGCCGCCCGACCAGATCGAGTAGCCCGCCTNCGCGCGCCGCCCGACCAGATCGAGTAGCCCGCCTCGCCGAGCGCCGCGGCGAGCTCGCGGGTGAACCGGAGCGCCTCGTCGCTCGCGGCGCGCGTGCCGACGATCGCGATGCCAGGGCGCGCGGGGAGCGCGCCGCGCAGGTAGAGCGTCGGCGGTGCGGCCTCGGACTCGGTCACGAGGGCCCAGAGCGGCGCGGGGTAGGATGGATCGGAAGGGTGGATCTCGATCGACGCCATACGCGGCGTGTCGACCGGCGCCCGGGACGAGTTGCGCGAAATGACGAGCGCGCCCGGGCTACCGGGGCGGCGCGTCGCGCGCGGGGCCGGGCGGCGCGGCGCTCGGCGGCGCTGCGCGGTGCGGGTTCGCACCTG
>NZ_JEMA01001027.1 GCF_001589285.1 Sorangium cellulosum
TGGGGTCGTCACGCCGCCGCGGCGCGCGAAGCCGGACGCCGGCGCGCCGTAGCGCCGCGCTGCGGCGAGGCGGTTCCGTGTCCCGCCTGACGAGCGCGGCGCCCCCCGCGGGCGATCCAGCGCGCCGCGGCCGAACGCGGCGCCGCGCGCTGTCCAGAACTCCTGTACGCTGATCGCTGCGTTCCGACGGGACCGGCGCTCGGCCCCTCCCGCCGCGGATGCGCTGGGTGGGGGCACATCGCATGCACCTTGTCGGGATCTCCGCCTCCGTGGTCGTCGCGACGCTCCTCGTGGTCGCCCTCTGGGCGCTCCGCCGGCGGCACCGCGAGCGCGAGCTCGAGCTCGAGCGGAGGGCGCAGGAGCTCGCGGTGAGCCGCGCCGCGGAGCAGCGGCTCTGCGAGGAGCTCGTCGAGGCGCGCCGGGCCGAGGACGAGGCGCGCCGGGCGAAGGCCGAGGCGGAGGCGGCGAGCCGGGCGAAGAGCGCGTTCCTCGCCAACATGAGCCACGAGCTCAGGACGCCGCTCAACTCGATCCTCGGCTTCGCCCAGCTCATGGAGCGCGACCGCTCGCTCGGCGACAGGCACCGCGAGAACCTCGCGGTCATCTGCAAGAGCGGCGAGCACCTGCTCGGCCTCGTCAACGACATCCTCGAGATGGCCAAGATCGAGGCCGGCCGCATGACGCTCGCCGAGGTCGACTTCGATCTCCACGAGATGCTCTCGGGCCTGTCGGAGATGTTCGCTGTCGAGGCGCAGAAGCGGGGGCTCACGCTGAGCGTGGAGCGGGAGCAGGACGTGCCGCAGCGCGTCCACGGCGACGAGGGGAAGCTGCGGCAGGTGCTGATCAACCTGCTCGGCAACGCGCTGAAGTTCACGCCGAGGGGCTCGGTGACCTTGCGCGTGTGGGCGCGCCGCTCGACCGCCGCGCGTGAGGGCGGCGCGCTCGACGGCGCGGCGCCGGGGCGGGCGCGGCTGTCGTTCGAGGTGACGGACACGGGCCGGGGCATGGCCGAGGACGAGATCGCGGAGCTGTTCGAGGCGTTCGCGCAGACAGCGAGCGGGCGGAGGTCGCGCGAGGGCACGGGCCTCGGCCTGCACATCAGCCGGCGCATCGTGCGGATGATGGGGGGCGACGTCCACGTGGAGAGCCAGCCCGGCCGCGGGACGACGCTCCGCTTCGACGTGCGCCTGACGCTCGTCGACCCGGCGAGCGCGCGCCCCGACGCGGCGCCGCGGTCGCTGCGGGTCGTGGGCCTCTCGCCGGGCCAGCCGAGGTACCGCGTGCTCGTTGTCGACGACAGGTGGGACGTGCGCCACTGCCTTGTCAAGCTGCTCGACTCGGTGGGCGTCGAGGTGCGCAGCGCGACGAACGGCCTCGGCGCCGTGGCGCAGTGGGAGACGTGGGCGCCGCACCTCGTCCTGCTCGACCTGCGCATGCCGCTGCTCGACGGCTACGAGACGGCGAGCCGCATCAAGTCGAGCCCGCGGGGGCGCGAGACCGTCGTCGTCGCGATGACCGCGAGCGCGTTCGAGCAGAATCGTGCGCTCGCACTGCAATCCGGGTGCGACGATTTCGTGAGCAAGCCGCTCCGCGACGCGGACATCTTCGGCCTGCTGACGAAGCACCTCGGGGCCCGCTTCGACCAGGAGAGCCGCCCGCGCGAGGTCGACGCCGCGGGCTGGCCGGCGCCGGCGCGCCGCGTCGACCCGGCGCGGGGCGTCGACCTCGCGCGGGCGGCGGCCGAGCTGCCCCCCTCGCTGCGCAAGGACCTCCGGCGGGCGGCGACGCGGCTCGACGCGAAGGCGGTGCAGGCCACGATCGAGCGGTTCCGGCCGGAGGACGCGGAGCTCGCGGGGGCGGTCGCCGAGCTCGCGCGGGGGTATCGCTTCGACAGCATCTTGGCGCTATCGAGCGCAGACGAGGAGGAGCCGTCATGACGGACAGCGACGCAAAGCGAGCGCCCCGCGCGCCGACCGCGGGGGCGCGGCCGGAGCGCCCGCGGGAAGAGCCCGCGAACATCCTGATCGTGGACGATATGCCGGCGAACCTGTCGCTGCTCACCTCGATGCTGACGGCGCAGGGCTACGAGGTGCGGGCGGCGATCAGCGGCGCGATGGCGCTGATGTCGGCGGCGGCGGTGCCGCCGGACCTCATCCTGCTCGACGTGAACATGCCCCACATGGACGGCTACGAGGTGTGCCGCCGGCTGAAGGCGGACGCGCGGACGGCGGACGTGCCGGTCATCTTCCTGAGCGCGATGACGGGCATCGGCGACAAGGTGGCGGCGTTCGAGGCGGGCGGCGTCGACTACGTGACGAAGCCGTTCGAGCTGCGCGAGGTGCTGGCGCGGGTGGGGACGCAGCTGCTCTTGCACCGGCAGCGCCGGGAGCTCGAGCGGCAGCGCAAGGAGCTCGAGGAGCGCTACGCGCAGGTCCGCCAGATGCAGGCGGCGCTGCGCGGCTACCTGTCCGACAGGGCGTGGGAGAGCATCGAGGAGAGCGTGTCGTCGAACAGGCCGAGTCCGCCGGCGCGCGAGGTGCTGACGGTGCTTGTCAGCGACGTCGAGGAGTTCGTCCGGCTCTCGGAGCACGAAGATCCGGGGCCGCTGCTCGCGGATCTCAGCCTGTACATGGCCACGGTGGCGCAGGTCGTCTACGACCACCAGGGCGAGGTCGACAAGTACGTGGGCGACGGGATGCTCGCGTTCTTCCGGAGCGCGCCGGACGCGCTCGCGGCGGCGCAGCGGATCCAGCGGGCCATCGCGGACTTCAACGAACAGCAGCGCGCGCACGGTCGGCCCGCCTTCCCGACGCGGCTCGGGCTCGCGACAGGGCCCGTCCTGCTGGCGAGCATCGGTTCGAGCGGCAGGCGGGAGTTCACGATCATCGGCGATCGCGTGAACACAGCGTTTCGGATCCAGGCGCAGGCCAGGGCCGGTGGCCTGCTGATGGATGAGGCGACGTTCACCGCGGCCGGGAGCCCGGCAGGCGCGGTGCCCGCGATGGTGCGCATCCGGGGCAAGCAGGGAGAGGAGAGGCTCTATGCGATGTCGCCCGGCGCGCCCCAGGGCGGCGCGGAGCGCGGCGGCCCGGGCGAGGCCTGAGGAGGAGAGGCGCACTACCGGAGGCGCGAAAGTCGGCTCTCCAGGGCAGTCTCCGGGCGTGCCTCCGGGTGGTATCGGGCGTAGTCGACTGCACCGCACCCGCAGGGGGCATGGGAGTTCGAGCCCGTGGGCCGGGCGATCCGGTCAAGCCATTCGTTCTTGAACCGCGCCATGCCCTCGTGCATAGTCGCCGCGGAGGACAGGACGAACATGAAGCTTCGATATTGCATTAGCTTGATGGGTCTGCTCGCGAGCGCTGGAATGGGCGCTGCGGCGTGCTCGGATGACGATGGCGGCGGCGCGACGGCGACATCGACGTCGACCGGCTCGGGCGGCGGCAGCACCACCGGCAGCGGCTCGGGCGGCGGCAGCACCACCGGCAGCGGCTCGGGCGGCGGCAGCACCACCGCCACCGGCACGGGCGGCGGCGCGGGCGGCGGCGACACGGCGTGTGTCGATGGCGCGCTGATCTGCGACGACTTCGAGTNCGGCGTGTGTCGATGGCGCGCTGATCTGCGACGACTTCGAGTCGTACGAGGGCCAGGGCGCGCCCGGCGGCAAGTGGAAGGTCTACACGCCCAAGGAGGGCTCCGCTGTCATCGTCGACACGACGAAGGCGTTCAGCGGCACCAAGTCCGTCAAGGTGACCACGCCCGAGAGCTCGGGAGACGACAACTACAAGTCCGCCATGATCCAGTTCGCGGATCCGGCGGCCCTGCCGGTCGAGGGCAACGTCGTCCACGGACGCATGATGTTCTTCCTCGAGTCCGCGCCTACGACGGACGTGCACTGGACCATCATCGACGGCTCGGGCACCGTTCCGGGCAAGGATTTCGAGGGGATGCCCTACACGGCCGTCTACCGCTACGGCGGCCAGCACCCGATCGAGAGCGGCAGCCAGTTCATGGCGAACTACGATACGCCGGGGCAGTGGACAAGTCCGCCGACCGGGCCGGCGACGGACTGCTGGCACCACGCCGAGGGCAAGGTGGTCCCTGTCGGCAAGTGGACGTGCGTCGAGTTCAGCTTCGACGGGCCGAAGAACGAGATGCGCTTCTGGATGGACGGCACCGAGATCACCGAGCTCAAGATGTCCGGGACCGGCCAGGGCTGCGCCAACAACGTGGAGAACTTCGAGTGGACAGCGCCGAATTTCTCCAGCATCGGCTTCGGCTGGGAGTCCTACCAGAGCGACGAGCCCCGCACGATGTGGATCGATGACGTTGTCGTCGGCACCGCGCCGATCGGCTGCCCCACCCCGCAGTGAGCCTGCCGCGGGGCGCGGAGCCAGACTCCGCGCCTCGCTCCCCCGCCGCAGCGCCGCGCGGCGCGCGCCGCCGAGAGCATCGATGAGCGCGCGGCTTCAGGAAATTCCTTCACATCCCCGGTGGATCACCGTATCTCGTCTCCCTATCGGCCGCGCCGATGACGTCACCTGACGATTGTCGAGCGCGCCGATTGATCGCTCGCCGGGTCCGCTCTACGAGACGGCGCAGGTCCAACGCCTCACGAACCTGGAGGTCTCGCTGTGATGAAACCGGCCCATTCTCTCTCGCTGCTCGCCTCGCTCGCCCTTGCCGTCGCCGCTTGCGGCGGCTCCCCCGAGCCGGCTCCTGCGGTCCCCGAAGTCCCTGCCCAGCCGGCGCAG
>NZ_JEMA01001028.1 GCF_001589285.1 Sorangium cellulosum
CAGGCCGCCGCCGCTGTGAGCGCGTCGCCCGCGCCGCTCCTCATCTACACCGCGCAGATCACGATGGCTGTGTTCGAGGTGGGCGCGTCGCTCGGCAAGGTCGAGGCGCTCGCGCAGGAGCTCGGCGGCTTCCTCGCCCGCCGCGACGATCGGACGATCACGATCCGCGTCCCTGCCGCCCGGTTCGACGAGGCGCTGAAGCGCCTCGAGGGGCTCGGCGACATGCTCCAGCGCAACGTCGTCGCGGAGGACGTCACCGAGGAGTTCCTCGACCTCGGGGTCCGCATCCGCAACGCGAGGGCCGTGCGCGATCGGCTGGAGAAGCTGCTCGACAAGGCGGTGAAGGTCGAGGAGTCGATCCAGCTCGAGCGCGAGCTCGCGCGCGTCGCCGGCGAGCTCGATCGCCTCGAGGGGCGCCTCAAGTACCTGCGCGACCGGGTCGCGTTCTCGACCCTCACCGTCTCCTTCCAGCCGCGCTCGACGGAGACGATCATGCCGTCGGGCCCGCGGCTCCCGATCGACTGGCTCAACGAGCTCGGCCTCTCGAGGCTCCTCAACCTGTGACCTGGGCGCTTCCGATGATGAACTCCCTTCGCCACGCCTTCGTCCTCGCCGCCGCGCTCGCCGGCGCGGCGGCGCTGCCCGGCTGCGGCCGGCCCTTCGTGCCCGCGACCCCGCCGGGCTTCGTCGACCTCGGGGATCGCTACGGCGACGACGAGTACCGCGCGACAACCGCCGAGGGGGTGGTGCTCGGGATCCGCGCCTTCGAGAACGAGCCGGAGGGCGATCTCGCCTTCTGGTCGCGCGTGATCGAGAAGCGGCTGCGGGAGGGCGGCGGCTACGCGCTGCTCGGCAAGGCCGACGTGAAGAGCCGGAACGGCCTGCCGGGCGTCCAGATGCGCTTCGGGCACGACGAGGGGAAGGAGGCGCACCTTTATTACCTCACCGTCTTCGTCAACGACGATCGGGTCTTCCTCCACGAGGCGGGCGGCAGGAAGGAGCTGGTCGAGCGGAACCAGCAGCAGATCGACTGGGCCCTGCGCAACTTCCTGCCCGAGTGACGCGCGCCCGGCCGCGCGCGGCGCCGGCGGCGGCCGCGCAGCGCGAGGGGCGGAAGGCCGCCGCGCTTGCTCGCGGAAGCCCTGTTTGCTACCTGGCGGACGTGCGTTCCCGCCCCATCCTCCGCGACGCGCGGCGACGCCGGTCGACCCACGCGCTGCTCCTCGCCCTGGCGGTATCGCTCGGCAGCGGCGGCGCCCTGGCGCACGGCGAGGGAGAGCGGCCGCTCGCGACGGTGCCCGCGCCGCCGCCGGGCGACGGCGCGAAGGCGATGCAGATCCTCCGCGAGATCGAGGCGCGCGCCGCGCAGACGCCCGCGCCGGGCGAGGGCGAGAAGAGCGCGGCCGGCGACAAGATCGCCGTCACCGGCGACAGGGCCGCGGCCGAGGCGCCGCGCGTCGAGCCGGCCGCTGCGCGAGCGCCGGCGAGGAGCGCTGCGAAGGTCGTGGCCGAGCCGGTGGCGCAGGCGAAGCAGGCGCTCCAGCGCGCGCACGGCGCGCGAGCGGCGGGCGATCCGACGAACGCGCGGCGGCTCGACGCGCTGGCCCTCGAGTGGGCGGAGGGGGCGAGGGCGCTGCTGCGCGCCGCCGCGGCGGAGGCGGCGGCGGTGGAGGCGGCCAGGCGGGCGCGCGAGGTCGAGACGAAGCTGGAGCGGGCGCGCGCGCTGCTGGAAGAGACGCAGGCGCGGCGGGGCCGCGCCGCGGCGGAGCTGGAGCGGCTCGAAGCCGAGGCGCGCGAGGCGACCAGGGCCGCGAGCGGCGTGGAGGCGCAGCGGATCGAGGCCGGCAAGAAGGCGGCTTCCAGGGGGGCGGCGCCGGGGAAGACCGGGGCGCGACAGGCGCGCGTCGCGCAACCGCCCGCGCAGGGCGCCGGGGCCAGGGGCGCCGGGAGCGCTGGTGAGGCGGCTCCGGCGGGCAAGGAGGGCACGCCGTGAGCGCGCGCCGCCTCGCGTCCGTCGCCGCCCTCGGGGCGCTCCTCGCCGCGTGCGCGCCGATCCCGCGGCCCGCGGTGCTCGACGAGCTCGATCACGTCCGCGCCGGGGCGGCCGCGGCGGAGTCGAAGCGGCTCGCGCCGGGCGCGTTCGCCCGGGCGGAGAAGCTGCGCGGCGAGGCGCTCGCCGCGCTCGAGCGAAAGGATCAGGCCGGGACGCAGATCCTCGGCGAGCAGGCCGTCGCCGCGCACGCGCTCGCGCTCGCGCTCGCGCGGGTGGCCCGGGCCGAGGCGGCCGAGACCGAGGCGAAGGCGCAGGGCTCGACCGCCGAGGCGTCCCTCGCGGGCCTCGAGGCGGAGCAGGCGCGCGTCGCGGCCGAGCTCGACGCGCTCGACATGCGGATCAAGGTCGCCCGCGACGCGCAGCCCGTGGTCCCCTCGGGCAAGGCCGACCCGGATCGCGAGAAGGCCCGCCTCGCCGCGGCGCGCTCGCTCGCGCTCCAGGCCCGCCTGCTGTGCGGCGCGGCGCGCCTCCTGATCGCGCCGGCGCAACCCGCGAGCCCGCCGGCGGACAACGCGGCGCCCGCCGGCGCCCAGGCTGGCAACGCCCAGCCCACCAGCGCGCAGCCCGGCAACGCCGCGCTCGTGGCGCAGCTCGACGAGGCGACCGCCGCGATCACGAAGCTCGACGCGGATCTCGCGGAGACTGTCGGCTCCGGCCGCGCCATCCCGGCGCCGATCGACCAGGCTTCCCGCGCGCGGGCGGGCTGCCTCGCCGCGCTGACCGCGGCGCGCCGCGCCGCCACGCCGGTGACCCGCGCGCCCGGCGTCGGCGACGCCCTCCTCGCGGAGCTCTCGGCCGCGGGCACGTGGTCGCCCGCCCGCGACGACCGCGGCATCGTTGTCACGCTCCGCGGTCTGTTCGCCGGCAACGCCCTGACCAAGGCCGGCGAGGCGCGCCTGCGCGAGCTCGCGCGGGTCGCCGCGGCGCACCCCTCGTTCCCCGTCGCTGTGGTCGTCCACACGGACAGGGACGTCAGCGCCAGGGAAGAGCCCGCATGGGCGGCGCGGGCCGACGCCGTCGTCCGCGCCCTCGGCCCGGCGCACGCCGCGGGCGCCCCTCCCGCCGTGCAGCCCATCGCGCCGTTCCTCGCCGGAGCCGCGGCCCCGGTCGTCGACCCGCGCGGCAGCGAGCGCGCCCGCAACGCCCGGGTCGAGATCGTGTTTGTAACCCCCGAAACCCTTTGAGGAGCGATGATCCCGGTCGATGGAACTCCGCTCCCCTTGGAGAGTCGTTCTCGATGATGCGCTCTTCACCCCTCGCTCGAAGCGAAAGCAAGCCGCTCGTGCTCGCGTGCGCCCTGGCCGCCTCCCTCGCGGGCGCGTGCGAGGAGGACGGCAAGGCGTCGCAGAAGTACGCCGCGGAGCTCTGCGCCAAGCTCGCGCCCGTCATCGCGGAGGACGTCGGCCAGGTGCGGACGGGTCTGCCGGCGGGCTCGCAGAAGCTCGCGTCGCTGGTGGACACCGACCCGGGCGCGAACCTGCTCGGGCTCCAGCGGGCGATCGCCGGCGCGCGCGCCTCGGTGAAGGAGCTCGAGTTCGCGAAGAGCACCTTCTTCTCGTTCGCCGACCCGAGCGGCACGGTGCTGCGCAGCGAGGCCGATCCGGACATGCTGGCCAACAGGTCCGTCCTTGCCTCGTTCCCTGAGCTGAGGAAGGTGCTCGAGCCGAACAGCGGCGTCGTCGAGGCGTTCGGCGAGATGCAGGAGATGCGCGGCGTGCGGAACGGGCCGGATCTCCAGTGGGTCGCCGTGCACCCGGTCCGGGCGGGCGGCGGGGAGCTCAAGGGCCTCTTCGTCACGGGCTGGTCGTTCCGCGCCTACGCGTACCGGCTGCAGGAGGCGGCCAAGCGCGACATCGCCGACATCGCCAAGCGCGACGGGCTGAAGTCGACCCCGCTGCTCTACGTCTTCGCGTGGAAGGGCGCGAAGGCGTACGGCGGACCGGTGACGCCCGATGTCAACACCGAGGCGCTCGAGAAGCTGGACCTGCCGGCGAAGACCGCCTCGGGTCCGTGGAGCGGCACGGTCGAGATCGCCGGTCGCATTTTCGGCGCCGCCGCGCAGCGCACGCCGGAGGTCGCGGCGGACGCCGGCGTCGCCGCGCTCGTGTCGACGCTCTGAGCGCGAGCGCCGAACCGGCGCGTGGGCGCGAGCGCCGGGCGCGCCCCGCGGTGCCGGGGCCTCCGCCTTGCGGTGCCGGGGTCTCCGCCCCGCGGTGCCGAGGCCTCCGCCTCGCAGCGACGGCGGCGGGGCGATCGCCTGATCGAGCGAGGCCGTGCTAGGCTGCAGCGATGGCTCGCGCTGCCGAGCTCACCCCCATGCCGGCTTCCATCGATCAGCTTCTCAAGGTCTGCCGTGAGGTCATCGCGCCGCTCATCCGAGCCGACGGCGGTGAGCTCTACATCGTGGCCGTCGAGCCCGACCACCTGACGCTCCACCTGGCCGGCGCATGCTCCGGCTGCCCGGGGGCGATGCTCACCGCGCGCGCGGTGATCGAGCCGGCGGTGCTCTCGGTCGCGCCGTCGGCGCGCGTCGTCGTGACGAACGGCATGCGCGTCCCCGACGGCGCCTCCCTGGTTTGAGCGAGCGGCGCTCACCCGCTGCGGAGGCGGGCCCATCTCGACGTCTTCGGTGCTCGGCGTACAGGCGTACGCCTGCGCGCCGAAGACGCCGATCTGGACCGTCTCCTGTGCGGGTG
>NZ_JEMA01001029.1 GCF_001589285.1 Sorangium cellulosum
GGATCCGGCGGCCGCGCGGGCGCTCCCCCTGACGGAGCTGCGGATCGGGGGCGCGGCGCTGGCGACGGCGGCGCTGGCGGCTGGCACGGTGTTCCTGCTGCGGGCCGATGTGATCGACGGCAACCTCGCCGAGCGCGACGTCGTGTTCCGCCGGCAACGAGGCTGGACGTCGTCGACGTGCTGGTGGCCGAACGCGCCCGAGGCGTGCGCGGAGATCCGCGACGACGCGGCGGAGCGGGCTCTGTTCGCCACGCTCGGCAAGGTGGCGCTGGCGACGGGGGCGGTGTTCGGGATCGCGACGGCTGCGTCGTTCCTCGCGGAGGGGTGGATCCTCGACGAGGCGCCCGCCCGCGGAGGCGTCCGGGTGGCGCCGAGCGCGACGGGGACGCAGGCCGGGCTCGTGCTTCAGGGCGTGTGGTGNGCCGGGCTCGTGCTTCAGGGCGTGTGGTGAGGCGAAGAGGGGCGATGGGGATACGCGGGGGGCGAGGTCGAGGAGCGCTGCGTTCGGTCGCGGTGATCGCGCTCGGCTGCGGGAGCGCCGCGGGCGGCGCCGGGTGTTATGCCGAGGACTGCGCGACGACGTACAGCTGCGCGCCGCTCCCCGGCGAGGCGCCTCCGGCGCTGCCGGCGTCGCCGTGCGACGGCGATCCCGCGACCAGCCCGGCGAAGGACGGGTGCGGGGTGTTCGTCGCGCGGCATGGGGACGACGCGAGCGACGGGACGAGGGGAGCGCCCGTGAGGACGCTGGGCCGCGCGGTGGAGAAGGCGGCGGAGCCCGGGGGGACGCGGCGGGTGTACGCGTGCGCGGAGGATTTCGACGAGGCGGTCACGCTTCCGTCGGGGGTCGCGATCTGGGGAGGCCGGGACTGCGGCGCGGCGGCGTGGACCTGGGGCGGCGTGGAGAGCTTCACCGGGATCGCGCCGGAGGCGGGGCGGGTGCCGCTCACGGTGGAGGCGCGCCAGACGAGCATGACATCGGCGGTGTTCGGGGTGCGGCTCGTGGCGGCGGACGCGACGCGGCCGAGCGGGTCGTCCATCGGGATGATCGTGGGCGAGGGCGCCGCGGTGGAGGTGGTGTCGAGCGAGATCCTGGCGGGAAACGGCGCGGATGGGGCGGATGGGGAGAGCGCTCCGCAGGATAATCCCTGGCGGGCGCCGGATGGGGCGCCTGGCCATCCAGGCGCGCCGGGGTGCCTGGCGGACTGGACCGAGGGCGCTCCGCCCCCGGTAACCGTGTGCGAGGACGGGACGACGTCCATCGGCGGGGCGGGCGGCGACGGCGACGTCGCTGCGGGCGGCGACGGCGAGCCGGGCGCGCCGGCGCCGGGGCCTGGCTCGATCGACAACGGCGAAGAGGGAAAAGGCGGGGCGATGAGCTGTACGACCGGCAAAAGGGGCGGCGATGGGGAGCCCGGCGCGAACGGGGTCGGAGGCGGGGCGGGATTGGAGGAGCCGCTCCGTTACGGAAGCATCAGCGCGCGCGGCTGGCAGGGTTTTTCGGGACAGAACGGCCAGAACGGGGGGATCGGCCAGGGAGGCGGCGGCGGAGGCGGCGTCGGACCGAACGGGCAGTGTCGCGCCGTGGATCCGCAAGGCGGACCATCCGGCGGCTCGGGCGGGGGCGGCG
>NZ_JEMA01001030.1 GCF_001589285.1 Sorangium cellulosum
GGCGCCCTGTCCGGCGGAGGAGTCGTCCATCAGCGCAGAGGATACGCGCTGGGGCGAGCCAGGTCGACCGCGCGGCGCCTCGACGCGAGGGGCCGGCGGGCGCGTCAGCGGAGCTCGCGCGGCAGCGGGGCGGCGGCCGGGTCGCCGGTGACAACGCGCTCCGCGGGCGCGGCGCGCGCCGCGTCGTGGTCGGCGCAGCAGCGGAAGCCCTGCTGGTAGAACATGTGGTTCTCGTCGTGCGAGCGCGTCGAGGGGCGGCAGCGCGTGCGGACCGGGCCCCAGTAGCCGCCCTTCAGGATGGAGGGGCGCTCGCCCTCGCGGACGGAGCGGGTCCACTCGTCGATGTTGCCTGTCATGTCGTGGACGCCGAACGGGCTCCGGCAGCGGGGCTGCGCGCCAGACGGCTTGCCCTGCCAGAGCCGATCCATCTCGGCCATGGCGGCCGGGCCGCCCCGCGGGCGGAGCGCTGTCTCGATGTACGGCTTCCACGGCTGGTCGACGACGCAGGCCTCGGGGTCGCGGACATAGCCGTAGGGATAGGGGCGCGCCTCCTCTCCCTCGCAGGCGAAGGTCCACTCCGCCTCGTCGCAGAGGCGCTTGCCCTCCTCGGCGCAGAGCTCGGCCGCCTCGTAGAACGAGACGAGGATGACCGGATAGACGCCCTTCTGGTTGGGATACTCGTAGCGATCCATGCAGAAGTGCATCGGCCTCGTGTCGAGATCCCTCGACATCAGGAGCCATCGCTCGCGATCGAACTCGGCGCAGCGCTCGGGGTAGTCCCGGCTGATCCAGTGCTTGCACGTGGTCCGCTGCATCTCGTCGATGGTGCGGAGGTCGCCCTGGGCCTTCGGCGCCGGGTCGAGCTTCATGAGGCCGGAGACCTCGACCATGCCCGTCGGGCAGACGCCGCGGTTGCCCTCGATCTGGTCGGTCGCGTCGCGCGACGCGACGGGCGACGACGCGATCTGCCAGTGGCGGTCGCGCACGAGGCGCCACTCGAACCGGAGCCGCCGCGGCAGCGCGCCGGTGATGGCGCCCGCGCTGAGCGTCAGCGGCACCGACGGCGCGCTGGCGAGCCGCACGACGAGCAGCGCGAGCGAGGCGAGGCCCAGGGCGAAGCCGACAGCGATCGCGGCGCGCAGCGCCCTCGCGCGGGCAGGCGCGGGCTTCCGCGTCGGATGGGCAGATCGGTGCATGCTCCCTCGCAGTAACTTTACTGCGCGGGAGACTCGAAGGCAGACAACTTTTCTCGGAGGCGCGCGGCGTCGCCGGGGCGCTCGCCGGAGAGGTCGCGGGTCTCGCGGGGGTCGCCCTCGAGATCGAACAGGAAGAGCCTGTCGCGCTTCTTGCGGTGCGCCACGATCAGCTTGAGGTGGCCGTCGATGAGCGCCGAGCGGCGGGCGGTGCGGGCGAACACAGGCCCGCGGGGCGCGCGCTCGGCGCCGGCCGCGATCGCGGCGAGGGAGCTGCCCTCGACGGCCGTGGCCTCGGCGCCGCCGAGGTCGAGGACGGTGGGCGCGATGTCGACGGTGCTCACCGGGTGCGGGTAGCGGCCCGGGGCGGCGCCGGGGAGGGCGACGACGAGCGGGACGCGGATCACCTCCTCGAAGAGCTCGACGCCGTGCCCGACGGGGCCGTGCTCGCCGAGGCCCTCGCCCTGGGCGCCGTGGACGAGGATCGCGGTGCGGCCGGCGCGCGGGCCCGCGGCCACGGCGTCGATCAGCGCGCCGAGCTGGCGGTCGACGTAGGCGATCTCGCCGTCGTAGGCCGCCGTCCTGCCGGAGCCGAAGCGGATGCCGGGGTGGGCGATGTAGCGCTCGTGCGCGTCGAAGAGGTGGAGCCAGAGGAAGATCGGCTGGGCGCGCTGGGCGTGGCCGGCGAGCAGGTCGATGGCCTTCTTGACGGCGAGGTGGCCGGTGGCCTCGCGCTCGGGGTGGGCCTCGCCGTGGACGGTCTCGAAGCGGTCGAAGCCCTGGTCGAAGCCGCGCTCCTGGCTGATCCACGTGAACGAGCTGACCGCGGCGGTGAGGTAGCCGGCGCGCTTCATGCGCTCCGCGAGGGTGTCGTTCTCGGGCAGCAGCGTGGGCCACGCGCGGCGATCGCGCGCCGCCCGGTTCAGGCGGCGGCCGGTGACGAGGGGCGAGATGGCCCGCTGCATCTCGCTCGAGGCGGCGTAGGCGCGCTCGAACAGCACGCCGCGGGACGCGAGCTCGGCGAGGCGCGGGGTGGTGTCGCGGCCGTAGCCGTAGGCCGACGTGTGATCGGCGCGGACCGTGTCGAGGGTGACGAGGAGGATGTCGGGGCGCTCCGGGGCGGAGAGGGCAGGGGCCGTGACGGCGGCGGGCATGACGGCGCCGGAGGAGGTGGTGGTCCGGGTCAGGACGGCCGGGACGACGGCGCCGCTGTCGTCCCCGGCCGCGGGCGCGGTGGCCGCGGGCGCGTGCGGGGGCGGGGCGGCGGAGGACGCCGGCGGGGCGCTGGCAGGGGCGCCCGCGAGCGCCATGGCGGGGCGGGGAGCGTCGCCCTGGGCGCCGCCGCTGCAGTCCTGATCGATGCCGTCGCCCGGGATGTCCTGCGCGCCGTGGTACCGGGCGGGGTCGCCCTCGTCGCAGTCCAGGCCGCCGAAGTGCGAGCCCATGCCGTCGCCGTCGCGGTCGGTCCACTGCTCGAGCGCGACGAAGAGGGTGGCCGCGAGGCCGCCGCCGGCGCGCACGGCCTGGCCGAGCGGGGGGAACGACTCGACGCGCGCTGTCGCTGTCATGAGGACCAGGGCGGCGAGCGGGACGCCCGCGAGGCCGGCGACGCGGCCGACAGCGGCGCTGAGGTCGACGCTGGAGACGAGCGCTGTCGCCACGAGCGCGATGGCGCCGTCGACGATGGCGGCGCGCACGGCGGCGCCCGCGTCGCCGGTGGTGTTGCCCGCGAAGGCGGCGAGGGGCGCGAAGGCGGCGATGAGCGGCAGGACGCCGATGGCGGCGCCGGCGACGGCGAGGATCCACGGCTTCACGCCGCGGGCGGCGAGGCGGTCGCCGAGGGCGACGAGGCGCTGGGTGAGGAGCGCCGCGGCCGCGACGCCGGCGAGGCCGAGGACGCCGAAGGTGGCGCCGGCGAGGCCGCGGTGGTGGGTCGCGGCCTTGAGGAGGGCGGCGAGGGCGGCGAGCACCGGCAGGGCCACGCCGATCCACAGGGCGACGCGGAGGACGGCGAGGCGCTCGCCGCCGGCGCCGACGATGCCGCGGAAGCCGCGGCCGGCGGCGCGCGAGAGGATGAGCGCGAGCGTGACGAGCGGGAGCAGGACCGCGGTGCCGACGAGGAGCCCGTCGAGGAACGACGCTCCGGCGCGGGCGGTGCGCAGCGCGGTCGGCACGGCGGAGAGCGACGCGACGCCGAGGCCGAGCACGCACGCCTCGCCGAGGCGGGTGGTCCAGGCGCCGTGGCGCGGCGGCGGGGGGGCCGACCGCGCTGGCGGGGGAGCGGACCGCGCGGGCGGCGCGCCCGGGTGGGGGGGCGGCCCGCTCGGCGATCGAGGCGGGACGCTGTCATGAGCGCCGGCGGCGCTCGGCGGCGGCGGGGGACCTGGTTCGGCGGTGATCATGGGCACACAGGGGGGCGGGCCGCGCGGCGCCTCGCGAGGGCGTGTCGCGCCTGGCCGCGAGGTCGTGCGCCCTGGGGGATGTCCGGGGCCTACCATCGGTCGACGGGGTCGGAAAGTATCCTGCGGGAGCGGATGGGGTGGGGGTGCAGGAGGCGAGGGATCGCGCGCCGGGGCTCGAGGTCGCCCGCCGTGGATGGGGCGCGGCGCTGGCGGCATGCGGGCGGCTACGGCACGATGCAGGGGCCGTGTCGCTCCCCGCGCGCAAGCTCGCCACGATCGCGGATCTGCTGGCCATCCCGGAGGCGCAGCGCTTCCACGAGATCATCAGCGGCGAGCTCGTCCCGAAGGCGATGCCCTCGCCGAAGCACGGCGGCGCCCAGGCGTCGCTCGCCGGGCTCGTGTTCAGGCCCTACAACCGGAGACCGGGAGGTCGCTGGCCCGGGGGGTGGTGGCTCGCCACCGAGGTCGAGGTCCAGCTCGAGGAGCACGATGTCTACCGCCCCGACGTGGTGGGCTGGCGGCGCGAGCGGCTCCCCGAGCTGCCCGAGAAGACGCCGATCCTCGTGCGGCCCGACTGGGTCTGCGAGGTGCTGAGCCCGGCGAACACGCGCAACGACCTCGTGAAGAAGCAGCGCACGTACCAGCGGTGCCAGGTGCCTCATTACTGGATCGTGGATCCGATGAACGAGGTGCTCACCGTCTATCGCTGGATGCCGGATGGCTATCTGAACGTGCTCACCGCAGAGCGGGGCGACCGGGTCAGGGCAGAGCCGTTCGATGCGATCGAGGGGTCCGTCGGGGTGCTCTTCGGGGACGACCCGGACGAGGAGTAGCGCTGCGGTTCGGGAGGCGTCGGTAAACGGGTATCTCCTTGCCCGGCCCCCCCTGGCGACCCCTATCCTTCCCTGCGACGCCGCGCGCGGCCGCGTGCGCGCCCGATCTTCGCCTCATTTCAAGGAGCTTCTCGATGACGCTGCTACGACGTCGCGCCGCTCTCCTCGCGCTGGTCATTGTCGCCTCGTCCGCATGCGCCGACGACGACCCTGCGAGCGGGGCCGGGCTGTCCTGCGGCCCCGGCACGGAGGAGGTCGACGGCGCCTGTGTGCCGGCGGCGACGAGCCCCGGCGTCACTTGCGGCGAGGGCACGGAGGAGGCCGACGGCGCTTGCGTGCCGGCGGCGACGAGCCCTGGCCTCACCTGCGGCGAGGGCACGGAGGACGTCGAGGGCGAATGCGTCCCGACCGCGCTCCAGCCCGGCCATTTCCTGAGCCCTCTCGTGCAGCTCCAGAGCCTGCACGAGGTCGGGAGCCACACCGATGAGGTGCGCCTCCGCGAGGACGGCCTGCTCCTCAATTGCAGCTACACGTTCAACGTCATCGACGCGAGGGACCCCGCCGACATGGAGGTGCTCGCGGGGGGGCTCAAGCACGCGATCCCCGACGATTCCCGCGCCCCCGGCTGCAAGCACCTCGCGTGGGACGACAACCTCGTCTTCACCACGCACCTCGGCAACATCCGGAACCCGGCTTTCCTCAGCGGCTGGGACATCAGCGACCCCGAGGCGCCGGTGCAGCTCGACGTCCTGCAGGAGCAGGGGATCAGCTACGAGGGCATCGACGTCGCGAACCACAACATCTTCGTGGGGCTGCACGGAGATGGCCTCGGCGTCTACAACCATGACAGCGCGACAGGCTTCACGCGCGTCGGCAGCCTGGGCGGTTTCACCAATGCGTGGGGCATCGCCGCGCGCGACAACCACGTGTTCGTCGCCGACGGCGTGGACGGGCTCGTCACTGTCGACGCGACGGACCCGACGAAGCCGGTCGAGCTCGGGCGCGTGGCCACCGGCGGCCAGGCCAAGGGCGTCGTCGTCGACGGCGACTTCGCCTATGTGGCGGCGGGGTCGGCGGGCGTCGCGGTGGTCGACATCTCGGACCTCGAGAGCCCTGTCGTCGTCGGCCGCGCCGAGATGCCCGGGACGCCGCTCCGCCTGGCGTACTCCGAGGGGCGCCTCTTCGTCGCCGCGTGGAACGACGTGCGCGTCTACGACGTGTCCACGCCGGCGACGCCGACCTTCGTGGCGGCCGTGCGCATCCCGAGGGAGTTCGAGTACGACGATCCGGATCGCGAGCTCCCGACGATGCGCACCTTCGGCGTCGCCGCGCGAGGGCAGGACGTGTTCATCGGCACCTGGGAGAACCCGTATTCTTACCGCCTCGAGCCGGAGCGCGTCGCCCCCAACATCCGCCTCCCGGAGGCCGCCGCCAGGATCGACTTCGGCCAGGTCGCCGTCGGGGGCAGGAAGACCGTCCCGCTCGAGGTAACGAACCAGGGGACGGCGCCGCTCACGCTCGTGGACAGCTGGATCAGCGGCTCGGCCTTCAGCGTCGCGCCGCGCCAGGCCCGGATCCAGCCCGGCGAGACGATCGAGCTCGCGCTGACCTACCTCGCCTCGGCGACGGACCAGGAGATCGGCTATCTGCACGTCGTCTCCGACGACCCCGCGGCCCCGGTGCGCAAGGCGTACCTCGTCGGCAATGCGCCCGGCGTGACCGTCGGGGCGCCGCTGCCCGCGACCGTGGGCACGATGCTGGACGGCACGACATGGACCTCGGAGGCGTCGTCCGGGAGCGTCCTCTTGCTCACCTACTTTGCCACCTTCTGCCCTGTCTGCGCCAACCACCTGCCGGATACCGAGGAGCGGTTCTGGCGGAAGTACAAGGACCAGGGGCTGCAGATCGTCGCCCTCAACCCGCGGGAGTCGGTCGACCAGATCGGTCAGGTGCAGGCGTACGGCGACAACATCAAGGTCACCTTCCCGCTCGGGATCGAGGAGACGGCGAGCACCTACGCCGCCGTGACATCCAACTTCCCTGGGCCCAACCCGTTCCCTGTCGACGTGATCGTCGGCAAGGACGGCATCGTCCGGTATGCCAGCCACGAATACGATCCGGACGCCATGACGGCGGTGATCGAGCAGGCGCTGGCCGAATGAAGCGCCGCACGCTGCTCGTGCTGGTCGCGATCGCCGCGTCCGCCTGTGATGGCGGCGGCGGCTCGACCAGCGGGGCGGGGGACGCCGGCGGCGCAACGACGGGCGGCGGCGCTGGAGGCGGAGCCACCGTGGGCGGCGGCGGGGAAGGGGAAGGCGGCGCGGCGACGGGCGGAGGCGGCGCGGCGGGCGGCCTCGGCTCGGGCGGTGCTCCGGCGGGGCCGGGCGTGACCGGCGTGCTCGAGGACGAAGCCGGGCAGCCCATCGGCGGGGCCTCCGTGCTGCTGTGCAACACAAGGGTCTGCTACTCGGACAACACGGCGGCGGACGGCCGCTTCACCTTTCTCTGCGACGCGGAGGTGCCGGTCGATTTCGTTGTGAAATCGATGGAGGACGCGGGAACGACGCCGCGCCGGGGCGTGACCATGTTCCCGCTGCGCTTCCTCGACGCCGTCACCGTCGACGTCGGGTCGCTCTTCGTGCCGGACCTGCCCGCGGGCGCCCTCCTCGGCCCGAGCAGCGGCGATCCGCAGGTCCTGGAGGTCGGCGACGGGCTCCAGCTCACCGTGAACCGCGCCGATCTCGCCCCGCCGCCCGGCGCGTCCCTCGGCGACATCGCGGCCCGACGAATCCCGCCGGAGCGCGTGCCGCCGCTCCCCGATCTCGGCGGCGAGGAGATCGTGGCCGTCTACGCGCTGTACCCGTTCGCGACGACGAGCGGCTCGCCGATCGCGGTTCAGGCCCCCTCGGATATGGCACCCGGGACGCCCGTGCGCTTCCGGACCCTGAGCGAGTACGACGGCGCGCTCTCGGCGCCGGTTGCCGGCGAGGCCGACGGCGCTGTCGTCACGACGGCGCCGGGCGCCGGGATCGACGAGCTGACCTGGATCGTGATCTCCAGGTAACGCGGACGCCTCTGGAGGGCGCTTGGCTGCGCTCCTCGAGCACGGAGCAGATCGCGCCGATGGGCCGCAGCCGAGCGCCGACAGCAGCAACGCTCACGACCGGCGCGCCGGCTCGGCGAGCCAGCGCACCAGCGCGTCGCCCTCGAGGTCGAGCAGCGCGTCCTCGACCTCGCCCGGGCCGAGCGCGCGCGCCCGATCGAGGATCGAGCCCTCCGCTGTCGCGTCCCTGGCGAGCGGCGCGAACGCCAGCCAGAGCACGCTGCCGCGCGCCCGGAGCTCGGCGACGCTGGCCGTCGATGCGCAGGCGCAGTGCCTTGTCGAGGCGACGCTCGATATCCCTCGTCTCACTGCCTTTGACAGCGTGTCTGTCCCGCACACCCGCCTCCCGACGGCGAGGACATCGCCAGACGCTCAGGGCCACACGGCACCGCCGCACGCAGCCACGCGCCCCGCGCGCCGTGGACAACCCCGCGCCTCGTCGCCATCGCCGCCATGCCGCCATCGCCGGAAGACAGGCAGAACCAGCGAAGCGGGAACCGCCGCGAACCCGCTTGACCCCGCGCGCGACCGCAAGCTATGTTTCCCGCATGCACCGCGCGCTCACCGCGTCCTGCGCTCGCTCCGGCTCCGAGGCGTTCGTCCTCGGCTCCGCCGTGCGCGCGGCCGCAGGGCTTCGCTGGTGGCGCTGGTGGTCTACCGCGGCGGGCCCTCACGACGGGTAACGCGCCTCCCTGCGGGGAGGCCGACCTGAAGAAAGAAGAAAGAGGGCCCGCCGAACAACGGTGGGCCTTTTCGTTTTTGTCCGGTATGCAGGGCGCCGCAGTCCGATGTTCGAGTCTCGAGGAGCAGTGTCTGCCGGAACGGCCGTGAACATGAGGAGCGAACCATGTTGCATGCAGTGATCGATGCGCTCTGCGCGGGCGTGGACCTCTCGGCGGAGCAGACCGAGGCGCTCTTCCGCGACGTCGTCGCGGGGGCGCTGACCGAGATCGAGCTCTCGGCGCTGCTCGTCGCGCTCAAGGCGAAGGGCGAGACCCCCGCCGAGATCGCGGGCGCCGCGCGCGCCCTCCGGGGGGCGTCGGCGCCGTTCGCGCGGCCGGCCTACGCGTATGCCGACTGCTGCGGCACCGGCGGGGACGGGCAGTCCACCGTCAACGTGTCGACAGCCGTCGGCTTCGTCGCCGCCGAAGGGGGGCTGCCGATCGCCAAGCACGGCAATCGCTCGGTCTCCTCCCAGTGCGGCTCCGCCGACGCGCTCGAGGCGCTCGGCGCTCGCCTCGACCCGTCCGCCGAGGTCTCGCGCCGGGCCCTCGACGAGGTCGGGTTCTGCTTCCTCTTCGCGCCGCAGTACCACGCGGGGCTCCGCCACGCGATGCCCGTGCGCCGCGCCCTCAAGGTGCGCACCATCATGAACCTGCTCGGCCCGCTCGTGAACCCGAGCGCGCCGCCCATCCAGGTGATGGGCATCTACGATCCGGAGCTCGTCGTCCCCGCCGCGCGCACGCTCGGGATGCTCGGCTGCCAGGCCGCCCTCGTCGTCCACGGCGGCGGGCTCGACGAGATCGCCCTGCACGCCCCGACCCGCGCGGCCCGGCTCCGCGACGGGGTCGTCGAGGAGCTCACGATCGAGCCGACCGACGCCGGGGTCGCGCCCGCGCCGCTCGAGGCGCTCCGGGGCGCCGGCCCGGAGGCCAACGCGGCGTGGCTCCGCAACCTCCTCGCCGGCCGCGGCGAGCCCGCGCACACCGACGCCGTCGCGATCAACGCGGGCGCGCTGCTCTGGATCGGCGGGCGCGCCGACAGCCTGCGCGAGGGGACGGCCGTGGCGCTCGACGCGCTGCGGTCGGGCCGGGCGGGCGAGCGGCTCACGCGCTTCGTGGCGCTCAGCCGGGATGCGACCCAGGAAGCGCGGAAGGAGGCGCATCATGGCTGAGCAGAGCAATGTCCTCGCGCGCATCGTGGAGAGGAAACGGGCGGACGTCGCCGAGCGCGAGCGGCGGACCCCGCTCGCCGGCCTCAGGGCGAAGGCCTCGCCCACGTCGCGGAGCCTCCGGCGCGCGCTGTCCGCGCCGGGCGCGCGGTTCGTCCTGGAGTGCAAGAAGGCGTCCCCGTCCGAGGGGCTGATCCGGCCGGACTTCGACCCGCGCGCCGTCGCCGCCGCGTACTACGGCGTCGCCGACGCGGTGAGCGTGCTGACCGACGAGCCCTTCTTCCAGGGCAGCTTCGAGATCCTCCAGGCCGTGCGCGCGGTCCTGGACGTCCCGATCCTCTGCAAGGACTTCGTCGTGACGCCCTACCAGGTGGTCGAGGCGCGGGCGCACGGCGCGGACGCGATCCTGCTCATGCTGTCGGTGCTGGACGACGCGACAGCGCTCCTGTGCCTCGGCGCCGCCGAGGCGCTCGGCATGGATTGCCTGGTCGAGGTCCACGACGAGGCGGAGCTCGACCGCGCGCTCGCGCTGCCGGCGCCCGTGATCGGCATCAACAACCGCGATCTGAAGACGCTCAAGGTCGATCTCGCCGTCTCGGAGCGGCTCGCCCCGCGGGTGCCGCGCGACAGGATCGTCATCGCGGAGTCGGGCGTCGCGTCGCGCGCCCACGTGGAGCGGCTCGCGCGCTCGGTCGACGGGTTCCTCGTCGGCACGTCGCTCATGCGCAGCCCCGACATCGCGGACGCCGCGCGCGCGCTCGTGAACGGCCGGGTGAAGGTCTGCGGCCTGACCCGGCCCGGGGACTCGCGCGAGGTGGAGCGGCTCGGCGCGCGCTTCGGCGGCCTCGTCTTCGCCGAGGCGTCGCCGCGGCGGGTCACCCGCGAGCAGGCCGAGGTCGTCGTCGCCACCGCGGCGGGGCTGCCCTTCGTCGGCGTTTTCCTCAATCAACCCGCGGACTTCGTCGCCGACACGGCGCGCGGGCTCGGGCTCCGCGCCGTGCAGCTCCACGGCGACGAGGACGCCGCGTTCGTCGAGGCGCTGCGGCGCGCGCTGCCCGAGGGGTGCGAGGTCTGGAAGGCGGTCCCGATGGCGCCTTCCGGCGAGGCAGCGGGCGCGGCGGGCGACGCCGGCGCGGGCGCCGAGGCCGAGCGCAGCGCCGACCGGCTCGTCTTCGACACGCGCACAGCGGAGGCGCGGGGCGGCACCGGCCGGACGTTCACCTGGAGCGCGATCGAGGGCCACCCGGCGCGGGCGCGGAGCCTGCTCGCGGGCGGGCTCAACCCGGAGAACATCGCCGCGGCGCGCCGGGTGGGGACGTGGGCGCTCGACGTGAGCTCGGGGGTCGAGAGCGCGCCCGGCGCGAAGTGCGCCGACCTGCTCGTGCGGCTGTTCGACGGCGCGCGCGGCCCCTCGCGCCACGACCCCGACCCCGCGGGCCCGGCGGACAGCGCTTCACCCTGACCGCATCTTCCACGACGCACAACGCACCACGCACATCGACGATCGAGGCAATCACCATGCAGCAAAGCGGTCGCTTTGGCGCCTTCGGCGGCGCCTATGTCCCGGAGATCCTCGTGCCCGCGCTCGAGCAGCTCGAGCGCGCGTACCTGGAGGCGCGCGGCGATCCGTCGTTCGCGGCGGAGTTCAACGCGCTGCTGACGACCTACGCGGGGCGCCCGACGCCGCTCACCCTGTGCCGCAACCTGACCGGCGATCCGCGCGTGAAGGTGTACCTCAAGCGCGAGGACCTGCTCCACGGCGGCGCCCACAAGACGAACCAGGCGCTCGGCCAGGGGCTGCTCGCGCGGCGCATGGGCAAGAAGCGGCTCATCGCCGAGACCGGGGCGGGCCAGCACGGCGTCGCGACGGCGATGATCGGGGCCCTGCTCGGGATGCCCACGCGCATCTACATGGGCGCGAAGGACGTCGAGCGGCAGCGGCTCAACGTCTTCCGGATGCGCCTCATGGGGGCCGAGGTGGTGCCGGTGAGCTCGGGCACGCAGACGCTGAAGGACGCCCTCAACGAGGCGCTGCGCTACTGGACCGAGAGCTACGAGGACACGCACTACCTCATCGGGACCGTGGCCGGGCCCCACCCGTTCCCCACGATCGTGCGCGACTTCCAGTGGGTGATCGGCCGCGAGGCGCGGGCCCAGATCCTGGAGACCGAGGGGCGCCTGCCCGACGCGGTTGTCGCGTGCGTGGGCGGCGGCAGCAACGCGATGGGCATCTTCTCCGAGTTCATCCCGGACAAGGGCGTCGCGCTGGTCGGCGTCGAGCCCGCCGGCCACGGGCTCTCGACCGACAAGCACGGCGCGACGCTCCTCAAGGGCCGTCCGGGCGTGCTGCACGGGTCGGAGACCTACATCCTCCAGGACGAGCACGGGCAGGTCGCCGAGACGCACTCCGTCTCGGCGGGGCTCGACTACCCCGGCGTCGGGCCGGAGCACGCGCACCTCATGACGTCGGGCCGGGCGACCTACGTGGCGGCGACCGACGCCGAGGCGCTCGACGCGTTCCAGAAGCTCGCGCGGAGCGAGGGCATCATCCCGGCGTTCGAGTCGGCGCACGCGATCGCGCACGCGCTGAAGATGGCGGCGGAGGCGGCGCAGGCAGGGCGCGAGGCGGTGCTCGTCGTGAACCTGTCGGGGCGCGGAGACAAGGACATGGAGCAGGCGCAGAAGCTGCTCGATCCCGGGAGGTCGACATGAGTCGGGAGGCGATGACGACGCGCTACGATCGCGCATTCGATCGGCTGCGGCAGCGGGGCGAGGGGGCGTTCATCCCGTTCCTGATGCTCGGGGATCCCGACCTCGCCACGAGCGCGCGGCTGCTGCGCGCGGCCGTGGAGGGCGGGGCGGACGCGATCGAGGTCGGGATCCCGTTCTCGGACCCGATCGCGGACGGCCCGACGATCCAGGCCGCCGCCGTGCGGGCGCTCGCGGCGGGCGTGCGGCCGTCGGACTGCATCGAGCTCCTCGGGCGGTTCCGGGCGGAGGCGCCCGAGGTGCCTGTCGGCATCCTGACGTACGCGAACCTGGTGAAGCACCGCGATCTCGACGGCTTCTACGCCTCGGTGGCCGCGGCCGGGGTCGACAGCGTGCTCGTCGCCGACGTGCCCGTGCGGGAGTCGGATCCCTACGTGGCGGCGGCGCGCGCGGTGGGCGTCGCGCCGGTGCTGATCGCGCCGCTCAACGCCTCGGAGGCGACGCTGCAGCGGCTCGCGGAGCGGTGCGCCGCGTACACCTACTGCGTGACGCGCAAGGGCGTGACCGGGGCCGACGAGCAGCTCCAGCTCAGCCACGGGACGCTCTTCGAGACGCTGCGCCGGTTCGGCGCGCCGCCGGCGATCCTCGGGTTCGGCATCTCCAAGCCCGAGCACGTGCGCGCCGCCCTCGGCGCCGGGGCGTTCGGCGTCGTCAGCGGGTCCGCTGTCGTCCAGCGGGTCGCCGCGAACCTCGGGGATCCCGAGGCGGCCGCGCGCTCGGTCGCGGGCTTCGTCCGGGAGATGAAGGCGGCCACGGCGCGCTGAGCGGCGCTGCCCGCCGCGGTCCGCGGGCGGCTCGCCGCGGGGCGAGCCGCGCTCCCTGCAGCGGCCGCGCGGCTCGCTGCACGCCGCTGTCGCGCGGCGGCCGTCCTCGCCAGGATGGCCCTCGCTTCCAGGAGACGCCCATGCGGCTGACAACGAACACGACAGCGATCCTCGCCGCCGCGGCCCTCGGCGCGGCCTCGGCGCACCTCGGGGCCTCGGCCGGCGCCCTGGCCGAGGCGCTGGGCGCCGGCGGGGCCCCCGCGACGGCGGCCTTCCACCTCGCGGCCGGCCCCGTGTCGATCGCGCTCCAGGCGGCCGCGCTGGGCGGCCAGCGCGAAGGGTGGCCGGCGGGCGTCCCCGCCTGCGGCCACCTGGTCCTCGGCGTGGCGCTCCCGGACCTCGGCCTGCACGCCGTGCGCGGCGTGAGCTACGCCGCGCCCCCGCGCTGCGCGTGGCAGGCGGGCGGGGGCCGGCGGCGAGCCGGGGTCACGGGCACGTGAGGCCGCACCGGATCCGCGCGAGCGCGATGCAGCTCTCGTCCCAGTCGAACATGCAGCAGTAGCCATCGCCCTCGCTCGGGTCGCACACGGTCTCGACGCAGCCATTGCACGCGGGGTCGAGCGGCTCGCCCGTCTCGCAGAGGTCGTGCGCGCACCCGCAGGTCCGCCCGCAGGCGGTGGCGAGGCCGTCCACGCAGTCGGGGCCCCACGCGCTCATGCAGCACGCCGGGTCCCGCGTGCACAGCGCTGTCACGCACGGGTCGCAGCCGGCGACGAGGGGATCTCCCTCCTCACAGAGGTCGTGGCCGCATTCGCCCACCGGGCACTCGCCGCAGTCGGTGGCGCACGCATGGCAGGTCTCCCTCGCGGGCTCGCACGTGCCGTCGCCGCAGACAGGCGGGCACACGCCGCAGTCGTCCGCGCACGAGCCGCACGTCTCGGGCGCCTCGCATCGCGCGTCGCCGCACACCGCCGCACCGCCCGAGCCGGTCGACGCCGCGCCGCCGCCTTCCGCCTCGCTGCCGCCGGCTGCACCGCCGCCCGCCGTGCCGCTGCCCGCCGTGCCGCTGCCCGCCGCGCCGTGCCCGCCCTGGCCTCCCTCCCCACCGCCGGACGCGCTCCCCGCGCTGCTCGGCGCGGCGCCGTCATCCCCGCAGCCGAAGATCGTCAGGACCGATGTCAGGGCGAGCAGCGCACAACCACGGAAAGAACGGTTCATCAGGGGAGCCTCGTCAATCTCGAGCTGAGGGGAGCTGCCTTTGCGCCCGCGCCGCGCGACCCTCGTCGCGCGCGGCATTGCCTGTCAGAAGAGCCCGACGGAGAAGTGGAGGGCGCCGTCGATCTCGTTCAGCTCCTCGCGCGGGTCCAGGTTGAAGCCGTAGTCGAAGGCGAGGGGGCCGATGGGGGTGTTCACCCGCAGACCGGCGCCGAGCCCGTAACGGAGCAGCCGCGGGTCGAGGTTGACGTTCCTCGCCCTGATCCAGAGGTTGCCTGCGTCGAGGAACAGGCCGAGCTGGAGCAGATCGGTCAGCGGAACGCGCAGCTCGGCGCGCGGGTTCACCATGACCGTCCCGCCGCGGGGGATATCCTCGGTCGAGATGTCGGCCCCCCCGCCGACCGCCTTTCTCGCCTCCTCGAGCCCGTCCTCGGGGTACAGCGACTCGGCCAGGTGGGAGCGGAGCGAGTCGACGCCGCCGAGGAAGAACAGGCGGTCAGGGTAAGTCCCGCTCTCGGCAACGAGCGGCTGGATGTACCCTCCCGACAGGCTCAGCGCGAGGGTGAGCCCCGACCGGCGCGAGAGCGGGATGTAGCCCGACACGCGGCCCGTGAACCGCAGGAAGTGGCTCTCGGGGAAGCTCGACTGGGCCTCGCCCGAGTCGAACACGTCGAACGCGTCGACGTGCTCGACCCCGCCGGAGATGAGGAAGCCGCGCGTCGCGGCGAAGGGGACATCGCGGGTGTCCCAGGACGCGTCCAGCCGCTGCGCCAGGGCGATCGTGCGGCCCTCGGGCATGCGGAGCTGGTCGAGGATATCTCGCTTGTCGCCGGCCGCTTCGGCCGCTTCGTCCGGGTCGCTGGCGGCATTGTCGCCCTGGAAGAAGTCGACAGCGTTCAGCTCGGTGGAGACGGCGAGCTGGGCCGTTACGGAGCGCCGCGGCCTGTACGTGAGCGCGGGGATGATCGCCTGCTTCTCGAAGCCGAAATCGAGCTGGTTGTCGCGCATCTCGACGCCCGAGAGCGACAGGCCGACCAGCGGGCCGAGCCCGATGTCCGGGAGCGTGACCGAGACGGTGTTGCGGCGCTCGAGCCGCTGGGTGCCCTGGAGCTGCTCGTAGTGACGGCGCGCCGCGGGGTCCACGATCATGAACTCGAACAGGTAGCTGAGCTGGACGCGCATCGTGAGGCCGACGGCGAGGCCGCCGATGTTGCGGTGTCCATATTCGAAGGCGGCGCGGACGCCCTCGCCGGTCGAGAACCCGATCTGCGGGTTGAGGTACTGCGGCAATTGCTCGACCACGTGGACGATGACCCGCTTGTTCTTCTGCGGGACGTCCGGGTCCTCGAGCGAGATCGACACGCTCGAGAAAGGCCCGAGCGTCGCGATGCGCTCCTCGCTCAGCCGGGCCTGCGACTGCCGGAACGGGGCGCCCTCGCGCAGCAGCACGCGGCGGAGGATGAGCTGCTCGTCCGTCCGGACGGCCCCCTTGACGACGATGCCGGTGACGAACACCCGATCTCGCTCCGACACGATGAACCGCGCGCGGGCGCGCGTGCGGTCGGGCGACGGCTCGATGGCGGCGCGGACCTCGGCGAACGCGTAGCCGAGATCGCGGTACGCATCGAGGATGCGCAGCCGCGCTGCGTCGAGGGCGAGCGTCGAGAGCGGCTTGCCGAGCTCCAGATCGGCGATGTCGCTGAGCCAGCGCTCGCTGAACGGCCGCTCCTCCGCGCAGAAGGTCCGGTCGCGCTCGCCGAGGCCCTTCTGCGCGCAGAAGCCCTTGTTCCCCTCGAAGGCGAGGTCGTAGAGCAACGTCTGCGGGCCGGGGTGGACGGGGATGCGGAGCGTCACCTCGGGGGCGCACGTGACGTGCCGCGCGGGGTCGGGGCGACAGGTCAGGGCCGCGGGGACGGGCGGCTCGGGCAACGGGAGGCCCAGCGCGTCGGTGCGGCACTGGGCGGTGACGCGCTCGGCGACGGGCTCGGGGACGCAGGCGCCCGGCGGAGAGCGGCGCGAGCAGGTGGCGCGGAGCACGGAGACGGGGCCGACGACGGCGTTGAGGTAGCCCTTGCTGAAGTAGAGGTCGCGCAGGTGCTTGAGGGCGCGGTCGTAGGTCTCCTGCGCGTACGTCATCGCCGGGATGAGCTCGACAGGTCGGGCCCGGCCGCCGGCGCCGCGCGTCGGGCCGAACAGGTCCGCGACGCCGCGCGGGTCGGGGACCGCGAAGTCGTCGCCGGGCAGGTCCTCCTCGAGGAAGCTCTCGATCTCGCGGCCGAGGTCGTCGGCGCTGAGGTCGCCCGTGAGGCAGGGGAAGACGCGCTTCGTGACGCGCACCTGCTCGTTCTCGCGGACGGTGAAGGTCAGGTAGCGGACCGGATCCTCGGGCTTGCCGCCCAGCGAAGGGGTGACCTCGGCGTCGAGGAAGCCGCGCACGACGTAGAACGAGCGGAGCCGATCGGCGAGGTCGCCCGGCTTTGTGTCGGTCGTCGCGCCGAGGCCGAGCGCGTCCTCGAGGGCGTCGTCGTCGAAGGCGCGGTTGCCGTCGAAGGCGGGGACGATGCGCGCGCCGGGCTCGAGGTAGACGTAGAGGTAGTTGTTCGGGCCGACGGCGAGCACGCGGTGGGAGACCCGGGCGTAGTGAAAGCCGCTCCGGCGGAGCAGCTCGGTCATCTCGCGGTCGGCGTCGGCGAGCGCGGGCTCGTCGACGCGGGCGCCGACGCCGAGGGGGTAGCTCTCCTTGAGCGAGCCGAGCTCGCGGCCGGCGCGCGGCTCCACGACGAAGACGCGCTGCGAGACGAGGCGCGGGGCGCCGCCCTCGACGTTGAGGGCGAGGATGACCTGGGTCGGGTCGTCGGTGTCGACGGCGCGCACCGTGACCGCGGCGGCCGGGTAGCCGTGCTGCGCGTAGAAAGCGCGGACGCGGGGGCCGATCTCGGCGAGCGCCGCGGCTGTGATCTCGCCGCCGTCGGCGATGCCGGCGGCCCTGAGGGTGTCCTGCCGGTCGAGGGCGCCGCCGGTGATCTGGATTGTCGCGATGCGGCGGCGCGGGACGACCACGATCCGGAGCGCGGCGCCGTCGGGCAGCAGGCGCGCCTCGGCCGACGCGCGGGCGAAGTTGCCGGAGGCGAGCAGCTCGCGCATCGCGCGGCGCGCGGCGTCGTGGCTGAGCGGCTCGCCGAGCTCGACGCTTGTCACCGGCGCCACGCTGAGCCAGCGGTCGCCCTGGGCGGTGACGTCGATGCGGACGATCGGCTTGCCGACGAGCGCCCCCAGGGCGAGCGGCTGCTGGAGCGACGGCACGTCGGTCGCCTCGGTGCCCGCCTCGCCCGAGGGCGCGGGGGTGGCCTCGACCTGGTCGGCCTGGCGAGCAGGCGCCTGGTCGGCGCGCGCGTCGACGGCGGCCGCGCCGAGCGGCAAAAGGCCGAGCAAGACGGGAATGAGGGGGGAGCGAAGGCGAGCCATCAGGCGCGGAGCGCCGGGGGACGAAAGCGAAACGAACCGGCGGCGGCGTGCACGAGGAGCGCAGCGTAGCCCGGTTGGGCCGCCGGTGGGCAAGAGGGCACCTGCGCGGGGCTCGTGCCGGCGCGTCGCCCCCGCCGCCGCGCGAGGTGCGCGCGGCAACGCGATCCGCGCGGGCTCCAGCCCCCGGCCCTGCCCCGGCCGGACCGGATCGCGCCCCGGGGCGTCGATGTGCGAGACGTGGGGCTCTCGGCGGGCGGACCTCGTGCTAGCGTCGCCGCCCGTGCGAGGCACCGGATGAAGGACCTGGCGATGCTGGTCGGCGCCGTGGCGCACGACGCCAAGGTGGTCACGCTGTGGGAGCTGCTGCGCGAGCACTTCCGCGAGCATGGAATCCTGATTGATTTCGCGCTCTTCTCTACCTACGAGCGCCAGGTGGAGTCGCTGGTCCGCGGGCACATCGACGTCGCCTGGGACAGCGCGACGGCGCACGTGCGGGTCAAGCGGCAGACCGAGGGCCGGTCCCGCTCGCTCGCGATGCGCGAGATCGACCGCGACTTCCACAGCAAGCTCCTCGTCCGCCGCGACGCCGCTGTCGGGTCGCTGAGCGACCTCGAGGGCAAGGTGCTCGCTGTCGGGAGCGCCGACTCGGCGCACGCGCGCATCCTCCCGCTCCACTTCCTCCGGCAGGCGGGGGTGGTGGTGGAGAAGATCCAGCTCATGCCGTTCGAGGTGGACGTCGGCAAGCACGGGGACACCGCGACGAGCGAGATCCAGGCGCTCGCGGCGCTGCACGAGGGCAAGGCGCAGGCGGCGGCGGTCGGGGACGCTGTGTGGCTCTCCGAGCAGGCGAACGGCCACATCGACCTCCGGCGGGTCGACGTCCTCTGGACGACGCCGGCCTACGACTTCGCGATGTTCGACGCGCTGCCGGCGCTGCCCGAGGCGAAGGCCGAGGCGTTCCAGCGCGTGCTGCTCGGCATGACCTGGAAGAACCCGAAGCACCGGCGCATCTTCGAGCTCATGGGCCACAGGCAGTGGGTCGTCGGCCGCGACGACCGCTACGGCGCCCTCGACGCGGCGCTCGCGGCGCCCGCCTGATCCTGCGAGCGCCGGGCCGCCGGCGCTCCGTTGGCCGGTCGCCCCGGTCGCCCCGGGCTCCGCGAGCTCACTCGAACTCCAGCCGCCAGCGGAGGTCGGCGCCCACGTTGCCGAGCGGTGAGCTCGAGGAGGCGTCGTTGGCGTTGTCGTACGACCCCTGCAGGCTCATGCGGTCGCTGAGCTTCACCTCGACGCCCGCGCGCACCTGGCTGCCCTGCGAGAGCCCCGTCGTGACGTTGGCGCGGACAGCGTCCGTGATGCGCTTGCCCAGCGTCACCGTCGGCTCCGGGGCGCCGTTCTTCGACGAGTAGCCGGTGCCGAAGCGGAACTCGTCGATGATCGGCACGATCGTCTTCACCGCCTTGTCGGCGCCTGTCAGCGACGAGAGCGCCTCCAGGCCCATCGTCTCGCCGAGCGACGACACGACGCCCTGGTTGAGCTCGGCGCGCGTGATGCCGAGCGTGAGCAGCAGGACGATGTCCTCCTGGCTGAGCGGCGGATCGCTCGTGAGGTTGAGCCGGAGGTTGTCGGCGTCGCCCTGCGCGTGCAGCTTGATGCGCCACTGCCCGCTCGGGTTCGCGCCGGCGCCGAGGCCCGCGGCCGTGGGCGCGGCCGCCTCCGCGCCGGCGGCCGGGTCGGCCGCGGCGCTGCTGCTCGCCGACGTGTAGCGGCGGTACTCGCTCTCGGCGCGCACGTCGACCTTGGGCGCGATGCGGAACGGATCGTCGAACCGGACGTAACCCTCCCGCACCTCGAACTCGGTGCTCCGCAGCATGAGCTTCGAGTCGGGCAGGATGCGCAGCGAGCCGCGCGCGCCGAAGCGCTGGTTCGTGCCCGAGAGCGCGAGCCCCGTCGGCGAGACCTCGAGCCGCATGTCCGCGAGATCGTTCGAGAAACGGAGCGGGTTCGGCGACAGGACCGTGACGTCGAACCGGACAACGTCGGCCGCCGGGTCGTAGGTCTGCACGGCCGTCCGCTGGCGGCCGGTCAGGTCGTCGAGGTCGACGCTCATCAGGATCGGCCGCGTGTAGCTGAACGACGTGAGCGTGATCGTACCCTTCACCGACGGCAGGTTCTTCTCGCCCGCCTCCTCGTCCTCGACGCCGGGCCGGAAGCTCGCGGAGAGGTTCGCGTTCGCGGTGAGGTTCACGCCCTCCGCGACAGGCAGCTTCACGCCGGTCGCCACGATCGAGGCCTCCGCCGTGCCGAGGGCCAGGCCGCGGACAGGCATGTGCCCGACCGCTGTCACCGTGCCCGAGCCGACCCGCGCGCTCGCGCGCGTGAGGCGCACCTGGTCGCCGCCGATCGCGATCTCCACGTCGATGTCGTCGAGCGACACCGGCAGGCCCACGACGTCGAGCTCGCCCTCCTTGAGCGTCGCCGAGCCCGAGTAGCGCAGCCCCGCGAGCGGGCCGGTCACCTGCACCTCGGCCTGCACCGTGCCCCGCGCGTGCCGGATCTGCGGGATGTCGGCGCTGAGCCGCGACAGGTTCGTCGGGCTCACCCGGATCGCGACGTCGAGGTCCGGCGCGGTGAACACCCGCTTCACCTCGCCGGAGGCGGTGAACGCGGCGGACAGGCGCGAGGCGGTGTGCGCCTCGAGCCGGAGCTCCGGCACGTTCACCGCGTTGCCCGCGAGGCGGATCGGCCCGCTCGGGCTCGTGAGGTTCAGCCCCTGGCCCGCGCGCTCCAGCTTGAGCGCGTCGACCTTGAGCGTGAGCGCCGCCTGCCGGAAGTCGGCGAGCGGCAGCCGCTCGATGTCGAGCGAGGCGGTCAGCGTGCCCTTCGGCGGCGCCGCCGAGAACGCGACGCCCGGGATCAGGTTCGCGAGCGTGCCGAGGTCGAGCGCGTCCATGCGCACCTTGCCGTCGACGATCTTGCGCTGCTGGCGCGTGACGCGGAGGCCCTCGAGCGCGACCTGACCGCCGAACAGCGACCCGTTCGCGACGAACGACCCGTCGGGGAGGTCGCGCTCGTACTCCGCCGGATCGAACGGCGCGCCCTGCGGGTTGCCGCAGATCGGCGTCTTGCCGACGATCTTCGGCGCCTTGTCGTTCGGCACGATGGTGAGCTCGACGCGCGAGGGGGGCAGGCTCGCGTGCGAGCGGCGGATGCCGACGCGCGAGACGTGGACGTCCGCGAACCCGGCCATCCGGCTCACGGTGCCCCCCAGGTTGGCGACGAGCGACACCGAGCCGTCGACGAGCGACGCCGCCGGCCCGAGCGCGTCCAGCCGCGCGATGGGGAGGCCGCTGGCGATGACGCTGCCCTTGAGCGCGCCGCCGTGCTGCACGGACACGCTCGCCAGCACCGAGCCCGTGCCCTTGCGCAGCGACGCCGAGCGGACGTCGAGCCGCATGCCGTCCGCGCCGGCGGCCTGGTCGTCCCAGATCAGGTTGAGGTCGACCTCGCCCTCGTCGAAGCGCTCCTCGAGCAGCTCCACGCCGCTGAGCCGCATCCCTGCGCTCACGGCGAGGTAGCCGCCGCCGCAGCGGTCCTCCGGGCCGCCGAGCGCGAAGTGCGCGCGCGCCGTCCCGCTCGCGGTCGCCTTGTAGGCGGCGAACCGCGGGTCCTTGTCCATGCGGAACATCTCGAGCAGGTCGCGCGCGGCGAGGTGCGGCGCCTCGCGCGTGTCGACGGTCGCGTCGACAACGACGACGCCCGACGCGCTGTCGAGCGGGCGGCCCCTCGGCAGGTTGCCCGCCGGGTCGAAGTCGATCTTGATCGAGGGGACCCGGACGCGGCTCGCCCCGTGCCGGACGCGCGCGTTCTCGAGCGTCAGGAACAGCGGCTCGAACGCGACCGGCGAGGGCTCGAGGTCGCCGATGGGGAAGCCGGCGAACACGAACTTCTCGATGCCGACCTCGCCCTTGAGCTTGGGATGCGCGTAGGAGCCGTGCATCGAGGCCTTCATCGTGGCGACGCCGCCGAGCTCGAGCGAGGCGAGAGGCGAGACCTCGGCGAGGTCCACGCGCGAGCCCGGGTGGACCTCGACCCCGAGCTGGTCGTTGAAGCCGAGCGAGACGGTCGTCCTGAGGTGCGAGCTCGGCGTGTCGACAGAGAAGCCCGAGAGCACGACGGCGTTCTGCCGCACCTGGAACGAGCCGCGGGCCGCGGCCTCCTTGACGCCCATCAGGCGCTGGCGCGCAGGGTCCCTCGTCGGTTTGTCGAAGATCTCGAAGCCGCGCGTCTCGATGGCGAGCGGGCCCTCGAGCGAGAGCGGCGACAGCGTGCCGCCGAAGCGATCGAACCGGCCCTCGTGCAGCGTCCAGGCGACGTGCGCCTGGGGGTGCACGCCGAGATCGCGGAGCAGGCCGGGCAGCTCGATGTTCGCGATGTCGATCGGCCCGGCCCGGAGCGGCATGCCCTTCTCGAACGGCTTGAGCTCCGCGCTGGAGATCTTCAGCGTCCCGTCGGCCCAGGCGACGTCGGCGTTCGTGAGCTGCACGGCGTCGTGGGTCGTCGAGACCTCGCCGGAGAGCCGCGTCACGAAGACCCTGCCGTCGAGGCCCGGCTGGTCGAGCACGAGGGTGCCCTTCACGCGGGGGAGCGCGAGGCCGAGCGGCACGGCGGCGGCGTCGTACTCGGCGGCGACGTCGATCGCGAGCGCGCCGGACGCGGGCGGCAGGCTCACGAAGCGGTGCGCGATCGGCACCGGCAGGCGCGCGCGCACGCGGCCCTCGATGTGGTGGGGCAGGCCGCCGCCCAGGCCGACGGCGCGCAGGGCGCCGAGCTCGAGCTCCAGGCGGCGCCAGTCGCCGTCCGGGAGCGCGCAGGGGGGCGCGGTGCCGGGATCCGGGTCGAAGTCGGCGGCGCCCTCCAGGATGAGCCGGCGGATGAGCGCGCGGTCGGGCTCGACGCGGACGCGCGTGTCGAAGCGGCAGACGACGTCCTCGTCGACGCTGTCCTCCTCGGCCTCGCGGCCGGGGACGGCGTGCGTGTGGACGACCGAGATGAGGCCGGAGCGCATCGCGATCTCGAACGCGTCGGACGGCTCGGCGGAGACGTCGACGTCGACCTCGCGCGCCTGGACGCGGACGTTGTCGATCGTCAGGTCGAGCCGCGCGTCGGTGATCGCCACCGACGAGAGCGGCGCGCGGTCGAGCCCGCCCCCGTCGCCGCTCTTCTTCGTGCTGGGGAGCTTCAGGTTCCGGAGCTCGCCGTCCTTCACGACGGCGCGGACGCGGGGGCCGATGATCTCGACGTCGCCCGCGTCGATGTGCCCCGCGAGCAGCGAGAACAGGCGCGGGCGGATCGCGAGGCGCTCGAGCTCGAGGAACGGCGCGCCGCCGTCCGAGGAGTCGACGACGAGGCGGTTCAGGCCGACCATGAGCGGCCAGGCCTGGACGCGCACGTCGTAGCGGGCGGTGATGCCGAGCTCGCGCTCGAGCAGCGCGGCCGTCTCGTACGCGGCCCAGGCCCGCACCGTCTCGGTCCGCACGAGCGCGCCGAGCGCGAGCGGGATCGCCCCGATCACCGCGAACACGACGCACAGCAAGCGCACGGCGAGGCGACTCCAGTCCCTGCGGGCTCTCGGCGGGGAGCCCTTTCTCCTCGTGCCGTGCATCGGGGCGAAGCTTAGCTGAAGCGCGGTCGAACGCTTACGTGGGCGGGGTGATCCTGTAGGCGGAAAAAACTGGCGCGTGATCGCTCGCGTCCTCGATCGACGGGCCGTGCGGGATCTGGACCGAGGCCGGGTCGAGCATGTCCTGGAGCAGCGGGTTGACCATCTGGTGGTCGATGAGCTCAAGCTGTCCGTTGAAGTCGTACGTCCACCTGTCCGCGGGCGGCGCGGCGGTGGCGACGTCCTCGAACACGACGTCGCCGGCGCCGGCGACGGCCTCGACGGGGGGCGAGCCGGGCAGGTCGTTGAAGTCGCCGAGCACGGCGATCGCCGCGGTGGGGTGCTCGGCGGCGAGGGCGTCGGCGATGGCGCGGGCGCGCTGGGCCTCGGCGAGGCGCCGGTCCGGGTTGTCGGGCGCGGCCTTGGCCTTGAAGTGGACCCCGAGCAGGATGACCTTGCGGCCGCCCCGGGTGAGGTGGAGCTCGAGGCAGTCGCGCGTGAACGTATAGACAGGTCCCTGCGTCCCGCGCAGCGTGAAGCGGTCGTCCCGGTGCGACACGACCTTGTCGAACGGGATCTTCGAGATCGCGCCCACGTCGATGCCGCGCGGGTCGTACGCCTCGACGAGCGCGGCGTAGGGGTACGCGCCGCCGAGCTCGATGCGGTTCAAATCCTCGAGCACGTCGAGGTGCTCGACCTCCTGGAGGACGGCGACGTCGGGCGCGAGCTGCTCGAGCACCGCCGCGACCGCCTCGCGCTTCTGGCGGTAGCGCGCGGGGCTGAGCACCTTCTCCGCGGTGCCCTCGGTGTCGTCCTTGTCGTTGAAGAAATCCTTGGTGTTCCACGTGACGACCGCGAGCGGCGCGGCCTTCGGCGGCGGGTCGACCGGAGGATCAC
>NZ_JEMA01001031.1 GCF_001589285.1 Sorangium cellulosum
GGGGGCAAGCGGCTCGACGAGGCGCGGGAGGCGATCGAGCGGGTGTTCGGCAAGGGGCGGCCCGACGTCGCGCCGCGGGAGGTGAAGAACCTCGTGCGCGAGCTCGAGCGCGTGCTCGGCGAGCGCGCCACCTGGACGACGGAGACAGCGCGGGCGCTGTTCGACACGCTCGCGCCGAGCGCGCGCTCGCGGCGGCGCTCGGCCGACCACGAGCGCGTGTTCTGGTCGCTGGCCGGCTACTGCCTCCGCCCCGGCCTCGGCGACGCGGGCGACCCGGCGCGGATCGCGGCGCTCGCGCCGCTGTTCGCCGAGCGGCTCGCGTTTCCGCAGGAGGCGCGCTCGTGGCAGCAGTTCTGGATCGCGTGGCGCCGCGTCGCCGGCGGGCTCGACGAGCCGCTGCAGGTGGCGATCCGGGATCTCGCGGATCCGTTCCTCGCCCCGGCCGAGCAGCGGCTGAAGAAGCCGAAGGGGGTGAAGCCGGAGGCGCTCGACGACCTGCTCGAGCTGTGCGCGTCGCTCGAGCGCGTGCCCGCCGGCCGCCGGAGCGAGCTCGGCGCCTGGATCCTGGAGCGCACGTGGACCGACCGCGACGCGCGGCTCTGGGCGGCGATCGGCCGCGTCGGGGCGCGCGTGCCTGCGTACGCGAGCGTGCACCACGTTGTCTCGCCGGCGGCGGCCGAGCGGTGGCTCGACCACCTGCTGCGCGAGAAGTGGGAGGGGCTGCCGTCGGCCGCGTCGGCCGCGGTGCAGCTCGCGCGCAGGACCGGCGACCGGGCGCGCGACGTGTCCGACCGGATCCGCGGCGAGGTGGAGCGGCGGCTCGTCAAGGCGGGGGCGCCGGAGGCGTGGGTGAGGGCCGTGCGCGAGGTGGTGGCCGTGGAGGAGGCCGAGCGCGCGGCGTTCTTCGGAGAGGGGCTGCCGGTGGGGCTGCGGCTCGTGAGCGAGTAAGGGCTGGGCGTGGAATGGCGCCCTCGCACGGCCTCACTTGAGCACCAGCAGAGGAGCCGTGATGAAGGCGCTGTGGCGAGTCGCCCAAGCATTGTCGCGAGTCGCCCAAGCACTGTAACGAGCGGCCCAAGCGTCATGGCGAGTCACCGAAGCATCATGGAGCGTCGTCGCCGCACCATGGCAGCTCGCCCGGCGGGGCGTCGTGCGCCCGGGAGGCGGTCAGGAGGTCGCGCGCCCAGATCGCCTGGCCCTCGCGCCTCCCGCCGCCCCCCCGCCGCCCCACTGACAGCCAGCCTCAGTTCCAGAAGGAGCAGGTGCCGTCGACGCACCCGCAGGCGAGCCCCGGGCTGGTGCAGTCGCAGGTCGAGATGCCGTCGCTCAGGGCGGGGTTGTGGCAGAGCTCGCTGCCGCAGCCGCCAACGGCGCAGTCGGCGTCCGTGGTGCACGCGTCGCCGCTGTTCCGGATGCAGCGCCCGCTGACCGGCGTCCTGTCGCCCGAGGCCTCCTCGATGCACGCCTCGAGCTCCGGCGTCGGCCGCCAGCCGCACGCGCCCGACGCGTCGCGCTCGCACGTCCCGTGCTTCGCGTAACACGCGTACTCCTCGCGGTACTCGNTCGCGTAACACGCGTACTCCTCGCGGTACTC
>NZ_JEMA01001032.1 GCF_001589285.1 Sorangium cellulosum
CGAGGCACTACATATTGTGGTGCCTCGTGTTGGTCAAGCGAGATGTTGGAACGGGACCCGGACGCGAAGGTCGCGCGCCGCCTCCCATTCTCCGATTCGTGGACGTCGAGCCCGTGACCCAGCAACAGGGCGCGAGCGGTCGCCCTGCGAGCGCCCGCTCGCAGGGCGCCGGCGTCGTGTCGACGATCTCGGCCGCAGCGTCGGTGGGCGCCGCGGCTCTGCCCTGCCGGTCATTGTGCGGTCCGAAGCCGGGATACCGCTGCATCGTTCGATGGGACGCGACAGCGTGACGCCTTGTCGGCGTGCGCCTCGACTCCCTACCTGCTCGTCCCATCTCTTCTGCGCAGCGCTCGTCTCCCTGGCTCCGGGGGCGTGCCTTGACGACCGGGCCCGAGGGGCACCGTCGCCTGTGCCGAGCGTCGCGCCTGTGCGCCGCGCTCCCTGGACGGCTGGCGGCGCTGCCTGGGCGGCTGGCGGCGCTGCCTGGAACGGGTCACAAAACGGCCCATGCCGCTCAGCGAAGCGCTCCTCGCGGATCCGCTCGACGACCTCATCGCGCTCCTGCGCGGCAAGCGATTCGTGGCGCTGACGGGGGCTGGGTGCAGCACCGAGTCCGGCATCCCGGACTACCGCGGGCCCGAGACGCGGCGCCGCGCGCGCAACCCGATCCAGGGGCGGGAGTTCTCGAGCTCGGCGGAGATCCGGCAGCGCTACTGGGCGCGCGCGGTGATCGGCTGGGAGCGGTTCTCCCGGGCCGAGCCCAACCCCGCGCACCGCGCCCTGGCGCGGATCGAGAACGACGGGCTGCTCCACGGCCTGATCACGCAGAACGTCGACGGCCTCCATCTTGCCGCCGGCAGCCGCCGGGTCATCGAGCTGCACGGCACGCTCTCCGAGGTCGCCTGCCTCGCGTGCGGCGCGATGGAGCCGCGCGCCGCCCTCCAGGCGCGGATCCTCGCGCGGAACCCCGGCTGGCTGCGCCTCGCGGCCGACCTCGCGCCCGACGGCGACGCCGATCTGCCGGCCGAGCACGTCGCCGGCTTCCACGCGCCGCCGTGCCTGCGCTGCGACGGCCCGCTCAAGCCGCGCGTCGTCTTCTTCGGCGAGAACGTGCCGCGGCCGATCGTGGACGAGGCGTTCGCACTCGTCGACGCGGCGGACGCGCTCCTCGTCGTGGGCTCGTCGCTGGCTGTGTTCTCGGGCTACCGCTTCGTGCTGCGCGCCGCGCAGCGGGGGATCCCGATCGCCATGGTCAACCTGGGCTCGGCGCGCGGCGAGGAGCTCGGCGCGCTGAAGATCGAGGCGCGCGCCGGCGACGTGCTGCCGCGCCTCGCCGAGGCGCTGGCGGGCGCGCCCCGGCCGCGGTGAGGGCTCAGCCGCGCCTGTAGATGACGTCGGTGCGGAGCACGTACTTGCGCCCGCGCGTCACGGCGGCGCCCCGGTGGAGCCGCCGGTGCTCGAACACGAGGGCCATCCCGCGCTGCGGGGTGATGCCGCGGGCGCCCCAGAAGTCGGTGGTGCCGCCCTCGAAGTCGTCGTTCAGGTAGATCATCGCGGTGAACAGGCTCCGCTCGGTCTCCGATCGCACGAACGACCCGTCGCCGTGCCAGTTGAAGTACTCGCCCTCCGTGTACCGGTAGTAGCGGAAGCGCTCGTTCAGCCCGGCGGCGTGGTGGACGCCCCAGAGGGGCGGCGTCCACGGCGCGAGCCGCTCCCAGAGGCTCACGGCGAGCGCCGGATCGTCGAGGAGGACGCGGCCGTTGTTGCGCACCTCGAGGTTGACGACGTCCGTGCCGCCGATCGGCGCCTGCTCGAAGCCGCGCGACCCGGCGAGGCGGATGAAGCCGGCGCATTCCTCGGGCGACAGGAGGTCCGTCACCGTGAAGACGCGGAGGTCGTCGGCGTGGGCGGTTCGCTGGGCGGCGGGTCGTGCGGCGTGCATCGTGCTCATGCGTGGACCCTGCGTCCCGGCGGGCCGGATCCGGAAGGGCGGGACCGGGCAGGACCGGGCAGGACCGGGCAAGGCAGCACGCAGGGCAGGGCAGGGCGGTGGACAGGAGGGCGCGGCGTCGCCGATCATCGAGCGCTCGCAGCGATGGCACAGGTCCCCAGGGCGGGGCGCGGCGCGGAGCCCGCGGTCCGTTTCAACCACACGCTCCTCCAGAGGGCGCGGCTCGAGCTCGACCTCACGCAGGAGCAGGTCGCCGCGTCGATCGGCGTCGATGTGCGGACCTACCGCCGCTACGAGTCGGGCGCGGTCAACGATCCGCGGCTCGGCTTCTCGGTCCGGAGCCCGTCGCGTCGGCGCATCCTCGAGCGGCTCAGCGCCGAGCTGGGCATCGCCGAGGCGGAGCTGCTCGTCGGCGAGGCCGGAGGCGCGCCGGCGGAGCTTCCTGCGGCCGCGGCGCAGGCCCCTGCGGCCGCGGCGCAGGCCCCGCGGCCCGGCGGGGTGCTCGTCTGGAGCTTCTACGACGACCCCAGGACCGAGGCGTTCCTGGACCAGGCGGCGGCCTACTTCGCGCCGGGCGCGGGCGGCTCCGGCACCCCCGCGCCGCCGGCGCCGGCGGCGCCCGGCGAGCAGCTCGCGCGGCTCAGGGCGGCGCTGGGGCAGGGGCCGCCCCACCTGCTCGTGCTCGACGGGCTCGAGACGGTGCAGGCCGACGGGAGCGCCGGTCGCGCGCACGGCGAGCTCCACGACGCGCTCCTCCGGCGGCTGCTCTGCGCGATCGCGGCCGGGCTCGGCGGCGCGCGCGCGCTCGTCACGTCGCGCTTCGAGCTCGCGGATCTCGCCGCCTGGGCCGACGGCGGGCTCGCCGCGATCCGGCCGGCGTCGCTGTCCCCGGACGACGCCGCGTCGCTGCTGCGGCGCTGGGGGATCCGCGGCGACGACGGGGCGCTGCGCGCGCTGCTCGATCGGACGGGCGGCCACGCGCTCTCGGTCGCCGTTGTCGGCTCGTACGTGGGCGCGTTCCTCGGCGGCGACGCGGGGCGGCTCGCCGCAGCGCACGCCGCGCAGCTCGCCGAGGCCGAGCGCGACGACCCGCTCGCCCGCCGCCTGAGCTCGGTGCTGTCGGCCTACGCGCGCGCGCTCCCGCCGGGCGAGCGGGACCTGCTCGCGCGCCTGTCGGTGTTCCCGGGCGGCGCGGGCGAGGCGGCGCTGCTCCAGCTCGCCCGCGCCGGCGGCGAGATAGCGGGCGCCATGGCCGGGTGGGGCGCCGCGGAGCTCGCGCGCGGGCTCGCGCGGCTCGAGCGGCTGGGGCTCGTGTTCGCGGCGCGGCAGGGCGAGGTCTTCTACTCGACGCACCCGTTCGTGCGGCAGCACTTCAAGGCGCTGCTCGGCGTGCCGCCGGAGCGCGTCCACGCCGCGGGCAGCGCCGCGCCGCCGCCGCGCCTCGACGAGGCGCACAACGAGGTCGCCGAGGCGCTCGCCGATCCGGCGCCGCTCGCGACCGGCCTGCGCACGCTGGCGTACACGCGGCGGCTGCGCGGCNGCTCGCGACCGGCCTGCGCACGCTGGCGTACACGCGGCGGCTGCGCGGCGATCTC
>NZ_JEMA01001033.1 GCF_001589285.1 Sorangium cellulosum
ACCCCCCGCCGGCGCCTCTCCCGCCGGCGCCCCCGCCGGCGCGTCTGCCTCCGGCGCGGAGCCTGCCGCCCCCGCGGACGCCCGCCTCCGCCGGCTCCTCGCGCTGCCGCTGCCCGAGGCGCGCGAGATGGTGCTCGAGGAGCTCGAGCGCGCCTACGTCACCGAGAAGCTCCGCCAGCACGGCGGCAACATCTCGCAGGCGGCCGACGCGATGGGCGTCTCCCGCCAGCTCGTCCACCGGCTGATGCAGCGCCACGGCCTGCGCGCCCGATGATCCCGCCCGCGGACGCCGACGAGCCCTGCGCCGCCGCCCCGCCGGGGCCTCGGCGCGGCCGCGACGACGCGACGCTCACCGGCCCTGTCACGCCCGCCGCCCCTGGCAACGGCCTCGGCGCGGCGGGCGACGCCCCCGCCGCCGCGCCCGAGGCCACCCCGGACCTCCGCCTCGGCGAGGGCGCCTCCGGCCCCGCCGCCGCGCCGGAGGAGCCCTCGCCGATCCCGCCCTCGCTCCACGCCCGCTTCGAGGACTTCCACCTCCTCGGCCGGGGCGGCATGGGCGTCGTCTACAGGGCCCGCGATCTCCGGCTCGGCCGGCGCGTGGCCATCAAGCTCGTCCTGGCGGGCGCGCACGTCGACGGGACGTTCCTGCGCGAGGCCCGGTCGCAGGCGCGGCTCCGCCACGAGAACGTCTGCGAGGTCTTCGAGGCCGGCGTCGCCGATCGCGTGCCGTTCATCGTGATGCGCTACATCGAGGGCCGCTCCCTCCAGGAGGCCCGGGACGACCTCACGCTCGAGGAGAAGGTGCGCGTCGCCCGGACCATCGCCGCCGCGCTCCACGAGGCGCACCGGATCGGCCTTGTGCACCGCGACGTCAAGCCGAGCAACATCCTCCTGGAGCGCGGCGAGGACGGGTCGCACCGCNCCTGGAGCGCGGCGAGGACGGGTCGCACCGCCCCTACCTCATGGACTTCGGCATCGCGCGCGACGCCGGCGAGGGCGGCGCGACCCTCACGGGCGCCGTCCTCGGGACCCCCGCGTACATGGCCCCCGAGCAGGCCGCCGGCAGGGTGCGCGCGCTCGACCGGCGGACCGACGTCCACGGCCTGGGCGCGACCCTCTTCGCGCTGCTCGCCGGCCGCCCGCCGTTCGTGGGGGCCACGGTGATGGACGTCCTCCGCCAGGTGCTGGAGGCCGACGCGCCGCCGCTGCGGGCCCTGGACCGCGACGTCCCGCAGGACCTCGAGGCGGTTGTGGCGCGCTGCCTGGAGAAGGAGCCCGGCGCCCGCTACGAGTCGGCGCGGGCGCTCGGCGAGGACCTGCAGCGCTTCCTCGACGGCGATCCCGTGCTCGCGCGGCGCGCCTCCCTCGCGCGCCGCCTCGCCCGGCAGG
>NZ_JEMA01001034.1 GCF_001589285.1 Sorangium cellulosum
GGCGCCGCCGCTGCCTCGGGCGACGGCGCCACGGCCGGACGGGGCGGCAGCCCTGCAGGCAGAGGCGGCGGCAGGCCTGCGGGCGGCGGCGGAGGCAGCCCTGCGGCCGAAAGCGGCAGCCCTGCGGGCGGAAGCGGCGGCAACCCCGCGAGCGGAAACGACGGGGGCGCGGGCGCCCGGAAGGACGCGGGCGCCCGGGAGGACGCGGGCGGCTCGGGGGGCCAGGACCGGAAGCGCTTCTCGAAAGGGCTCGAGGCCGGGGGCCTGTCGCTCGGGGTGTGCTGCTTCTGCGCGAAGCTGCGCGGCGTCACCAGCGGTCGCGTGAGCGGGGCCTCATCGCTGCTGGCGAGCGTTGTGTCCTTGTCGATCTCCACCGTCGCCCCAACGCGCCCCCAGACGGCCTCGACGGCCGCCGCGNAGACGCAACGCTGCGCGGCGGCTCCGACGGTGCCCGGCCGCCCTCCGCGCCTGGCCGNCGCCGCGGCGCTCCGCGGCGGTTCCGACGGCGGCCGGCCGCCCTCCGCGCCTGGCCGCCCCGCNGCCCCGCGGCCATCATGCCGCCCGAGCGACCGACCGCCCCGTGGACCGCGCTGCGGGCCGTCACCGGGCGCCCGGACGACTCCGCGTCGGGGTCCGCCGCCTGCTGCGCGAGCAGCTCCAGCCCGGACCGGGAGCGCGGGAGCAGCGCGGGCGATGCCCGGTTCGAGAGCGGCGCCGGCACCACGGCGGCGTCCTCGAGGTCGTCGGCGCCGGCGTGGCCCGGGCCCCCCTCGGGGTGGTGGGAGCGCCGCGCGCTCGACGGCGACGAGAGCGGCGAGAACTCGTCATGGAACGCCGCATCCGGCTCGCTCGGCACGACGTCGTCGGGCGGCAGCGCGGCGGCCGGGACCAGCAGCCCCTCGAAGTAGAGCTTCGAGATGGTCGAGAGCGTCGACAGATCCTCGAACGGCGACGCGTCGACCACCTGCATCAGCGTCCGCTTGCCGTCGAACAGGCGCAGGATCCCGTTCAGCTCGTCGGGGATCTCGTTCAGCCGCTCCAGCAGCTCCTCGCTGTCGACCTCGAACACTGTGGAGAGCGACGGCAGCGCCTCGAGGAGCCGGCCCCACTCGTCGACCCGGCGCATGCCCTCCATCAGCAGGCCCTGGGTCGACGTCTCGATCACGTCGGGGTTGTCGACCTTGCAGAACTCGACCTCGAACGTCCCCTCGTTCCACAGGAGCGCGCGGTAGACGGCCTCCTCGCCGCAGAGCCGGCCGAGCGTCGCGTCGACGACCTTGCCCTCGCGGAAGTAGACCTGCGCCTCGTTGTCCCCGTGCGAGAGGTGCACGATCCCGCTCTTCCGGCTCACCTCGAACGTCTGCAGGAGATCGACGACGTTCATGTCGAGGATCGAGCCCGAGAACCGGGTCCGCCCGGTGGTCGAGAAGTGGCGCGTCGTGATCCCCTCGCGCGTCCGCCGCGCGAGGAGCAGCGTCACCCGCGCGATGAGCTCGCGCACGAAGATCGGCTTCGTCAGGTAGTCCTCGACGCCGAGCTCGAGGCCGCGGATCTTGTCCTCGATGGACCGCTGGCTCGTGAGGAAGACGACCGGGATCGCGGCCCAGTCGGCGTGCTCCTTCATCTTGCGGACGAGCGCGTAGCCGTCCACGTGCGGCAGGCGCGTGTCGCTGAGGACCAGGTCCGGCGTGGAGACCTCCAGCTTCGCGAGGGCGTCCGCTCCGTCCTTCGCGGTGGTCACGCTGTAACCGGCCTTCTTCAGGCTGACCTCGAGGACCCGAACGCTGCGTGGATCCGCGTCGACCAGGAGGAGCTGTTGCTTGGCCACTAGAGGTTTCCGCCCTCGCGAAGGATGGCGAGCCCGAGCGGACGCTGTCAAGCGTCAGCCCCGAGCGTCGCCGCTGCCGTCGATCGCATTGTCCCGCGGCCGTGGGCCCGGTGATCGGCGGCGCCCATCGTGAGCACATCACGCCTGGGAAGGCCAGGTTTCGTCGAGCGCCGCGCCCGCGATCAGCGCTTCCAGGGATCGATGATATCGCCGGCCGAAGGCGACCTCACGGTCGGCGCGCTGGGCGCCCCGGTCGCCGCCGGACGGGCCGTCGCCACGGGCGGCCTCGCCGGGCTCACGCCCGGTGTCCCGTGCAGGCGGGGCGGGTCCTGCGCGAGCGGCGCGGCCGCGGCGCTCCCGGGCGG
>NZ_JEMA01001035.1 GCF_001589285.1 Sorangium cellulosum
GCCGGTGGCGGCCGCGCCGGCGCCAGCGCCCGGCGCGCTGCCGGCGTTCGAGCTCGTGTCACAGCGCGCGGAGGACCCGTCCGAGCGCTCGCCGCTCACGTACCGAGAGCTCGTCTATGCGGTCGCGACCGGCACCCCGCGCGAGCTCGTCAATGCGCTGCTGCTCGACCGGCTCGATGTGGCGCGGAAGCTCATCGACGACGCTCGTCCGGGCAAGTTCATTCACATCGCCGTGTTCGACCACGTCTTCCAGGGCCGACCTCAGCGCAGCCCGCTCGCGACCCTGGCCTGGAAGGACTGGCGCCCAGGGGAGCCCGAGATCCAGTTTCGTCCGCGCACCAGCGGCACCACCCCGCCGCCGCCCGCGGGGTCGTCCTCCACCGCGACGCCGCTGCCGGCCGCCGCGCCGCTCCCTGCCGCCTCCGCGACGCCGCTGCCGGCCGCCGCGCCGCTCCCTTCCGCCTCCGCGACGCCCGAGGAGCAAGCCTCGCCGGCGCGTCCCGAGCCCGCGTCGCCGCCGGCCGAGGCCGCTCCCCCCGCGCCGAGCCGGCCGCCGCGGCGGCGGTCGTCCTACCCTCCCAGGGACGGGCGCCTCTCCGGCGACGACCTGATCGCCGAGCTGTTCGAGGCGTGCAGCGACCTGCACTTCCTCCAGGACACCCTCGCCGGCGCGGACTTCATCCTCGCGCTCGCGCTCGACAAGATCCCGTGCGCCCTCGGGCTCGTGTCGCTGTTCGACATCAACCGGCGCGAGTTCGTCGTCGTCCGGCAGCACGGCGGCAAGACAGCGCTGCTCACCAGGCTGTCCGAGCGGGCGCCGCTCGCGCTGGCCGCGATGCGGTCGAGGCGCGCCGTCGTGGTGCCCGACGTGTCCAGCGACGAGCGCGTCATGGACGACCGCTGGAAAGCCACCGGCGTCGAGCTCCGCAGCGTCGTCTGCGCGCCGGTGGAGCTCGCGGGCCGCTACCTCGGCCTCCTCGAGATCGCCAACCCGCTCGACGGCAAGCCCTTCTCGGAGAGCGACGGCAACGCGCTCACCTACATCGGCCAGCAGTTCGCCGAGTTCGTCGGGGCGCGCGGCGTGGTCACCGAGCCGGGCCTCGTCACCGCGGCCACCAGGAGGGCCGCCCGGTAGCGGCGCGCAGCGATGGACCTCCTCCCCTCGGTCGGGCAGCGCCATCGCGTCCCGTACTTCGCCCTCGTGCCGGCCATCGTCGTGGCCGTGCTCGTGCTCGGCGGGATCGCCCTGCGCACGACGCTGCAGATCGAGAAGGCCCGCCAGCAGACCGTCTTCGACGCGACGCTCACCCTCGCCGACGAGCGCGTCGACCGGCTCGACAAGCTGATCATCGCGCAGGACAACGTCGTCGCCGCGCACGTCGACGTCGCGAACCTCTCGGTCATCGCGCGCCGGTGGCTCCCCACAGCGGCCCGCGAGACGCCGACAGTGCGCGCCATCCTCGTCCTCGACATGGACCACGAGGCGCACGACGTGCTCGCGTTCGCCTCGCGCGGCGCGTCCGGGCGGGAGGACGATGCGTTCCGCAAGCTCCTGCTCGCGCGCCTCCTGCCGCAGATGAACTTCTCGGGGGACGCGAGCGAGCTCCGCCACCTCCACCACGTCATCGACCAGCAGAGCCTGCTCGTGAGCTACTGGCAGCGCGAGCACGTGGGCCGCCGGTTCCTTGTGATCGCGTGGCACGAGGTCCCGCGCCTTGTGCACGAGGTGATGCCCCGCCTCTTCCGCGACCTCGATCGAGAGAAGAGCCGCATGAACGTCATCGACGAGGAGGGCCGCATCGTGTTCGGCCCGCCCATCATCGGCGGCGAGTTCACCGTCGGGCGCCCGTTCCCGACCACGCTCTACAACTGGCGCCTCCAGATGGCGCTCACAACGGCCGAGGAGCTCGGGGAGAAGGTGGAGCGCCAGCGGCTGATCGAGCTCTTGATGGTCGGCTTCTCCGCCCTGGTCGCCCTGGCAGGGCTGGCGATCGTGGTGGTCGCCTCCGTGAACGAGCGGCGGCTCGCGGCGCTGAAGAGCGACTTCGTCGCCAACGTGTCCCACGAGCTCAAGACGCCGCTCTCGCTGGTCCGCATGTTCGGCGAGCTCCTCCTCGGCGACCGCGTCCCCAACGACGAGAAGCGCCGCCAGTACCTGCAGATCATCGTGAGCGAGAGCGAGCGGCTCACCGCGCTCATCGAGAACGTCCTCGATTTCGCCCGGGTCGAGCGGGGCAAGGCCGCCTACGAGTTCGCGCGCGGGAGCGTGGCCGAGGTGGCGACGCGCGCCGTCGACATGTACCGCTACCGCGCCGAGCGCGAGGAGATGAGCGTCGAGCTCACGATCGCCGAGGGGCTGCCCGAGGCGCTCATCGACGCGCGCGCGCTCGAGCTCGCGATCGTGAACCTGCTCGACAACGCGCTCAAGTACGCGAAGGAGGGCGGGCGCGTCGCGGTCGCTGTCGAGGCCGAGGGCGGCGGCGGCGGGCGCCTCTCGGCGCTGACGCGCCCGGCGAGGCGCGTGGCCATCCGGGTGAGCGACAGGGGCCCGGGCATCGATCCGGACGAGCAGAAGCACATCTTCGAGCGCTTCGCGCGCGGTCGGCGGGCGAGCGAGCGGCAGGTGCGCGGCAGCGGGATCGGGCTCGCGCTCGTGAAGCACATCGCCGAGAGCCACGGCGGCTCCGTGCGGGTCGAGAGCCCGCTCACGGAGGACGGGCACGGCAGCGCCTTCGTTGTGTCGCTCCCGGCGCTGGAGCACGGCCGGGAGGCGCCGGAGCGCGAGGCGCAGCTCGCCTCGAGCGCGGCCGACGAGGCGCCGGGCGCGGGGGCGACGTGACGGCGCCCCGGCGATCGAGCGGTGAGGCAGCGCCCCGGCGCGGGACC
>NZ_JEMA01001036.1 GCF_001589285.1 Sorangium cellulosum
GGCGCCGCCGCGGCTGAGCGCCGCCGCGGCCGAGCCGCGCCGGTGCCCGGCGACCGAGGTCGTCGTCGCGGCTTCACGTCCGGCTGCCATGCGGCGCCGTCCGTGTCACCGTGGCCGGGCGGCGGGGCGGGGTAGACCACGACGGCGATGCAACAGGACGCGATGGAGAATCGGGTGAGCTCAGATCGACCTCCCACGGCAGAGATGGACGCGGGGCGCGCGAGCGCGCCGAGGCCGCTCCGGTTCGCGGCGCGCACCGGCTGGGATCTCTCGGAGAACCGGCTCGCGTCCGTGCTCGCCGAGGCCCGCCGTGCAGGGCGCGCGCTCGTCGACTTCACCGAGTCGAACCCGACGCGCTGCGGGATCGCCGAGACAGCTCCGCTCATCGCGCGCCTGGGCGAGCCGCGCGGCGCGAGGTACGCGCCGCTGCCGCTCGGCGACCCCGCCGCGCGCGCCGCGGTGTCGCGCTACTACAAGGAACGGGGCCTCGACGTGGAGCCGGCCAGCGTCGTGCTGACCGCCAGCACGAGCGAGGCGTACGGCTGGCTGCTCAAGCTGCTCGCCGAGCGCGGTGACGACGTGCTCGTTCCCGTGCCGTCCTACCCTTTGCTCGAGTACCTCGCCTGCCTCGAGGACGTCGCCCTCACGCCGTACCCGCTCGTCAGGGAAGAAGGGTGGCGCATCGACCTCGGCGCGCTGGAGCGCGCCGCCGGCGAACGGACGCGCGCGGTGGTGCTCGTCCACCCGAACAACCCCACCGGCACGTTCGTGCGCCGCGACGACGCCGCGGCGCTCGAGGCGATCGCCAGCGAGCGCGGCCTCGCGCTGATCGTCGACGAGGTCTTCGGCGACTACGCGCACGGAGAGCCCGCCCCGGACCGCCTGCCGAGCTTCGCAGGCCGGCGGCAGGCGCTGACGTTCGTCCTGAGCGGGCTCTCCAAGGTGATGGCGCTGCCGCAGCTCAAGCTCGGCTGGATCGCTGTCTCGGGGCCGCCGGAGCTCGCCGCGGCGGCGGTGGAGCGGCTCGAGATGATCGCCGACACGTACCTCTCGGTCGGCACGCCGGTGCAGCTCGCCCTGCCGGAGATCCTCGCCGCGCGCGCGCCCGTGCAGCGCGCGATCCTGTCGCGCGTGCAGGCGAACCTCGCGGCGCTCGACGCCGCGATCGCAGCGCGCGCAGGGGGCGCGGTCCGGCGGCTCCCGATCGACGGCGGCTGGTACGCGACGCTGGAGGTCCCGCGCGTCCACGACGAGGACGGCTGGGTCGAGCTCCTCGTGCGCGACGAGGGGATCATCGTCCACCCCGGCTACTTCTTCGACATGCCGCGCGACGGCTTCCTCGTGGCCAGCCTGCTGCTCGATCCGGCCGCGTTCGCGGAAGCCGCGCTGCGGCTCGTGGACCGGATCGCGCGCGCGATCAGCGGTGGATGAGGACCACCGTGGAGCGGCCGGCGTCGCGGGAGGCCCGCAGGCCGTGCCAGCCGTCGGGCACCGGCGGGTCGGTCCAGGCGAACATCTGCTTCGCGTCGATCGGGGAGAGGTTCACGCAGCCGCCGCTCTTCAGCTCGCCCCAGGCGTCGTGCCAGTACGCGCCGTGCAGCGCGTGGGGGCCGTGGAAGTTCTGCACGAACTGCACCTCGGAGTGGACGATGTTGTCGTTCGAGCTCGACACCATCATCGCCGTCACGAACTTCCCGTCGATGCGGAAGCGCCCCGTCGGCGTCGCCGCGGTCTCGATGGCGGGGATGCCCTTCCTCGGGACGCCGCCGCGCCCAGGCGAGATCAGCGTCGCGAAGACCGGGGTGAGCTCCTCGTAGGCGACGAACCAGCCGCCGAGCACGCTCACCTCGATCCACTTGCGCGGCGCCGCGGAAGGATCGTTCTCGCCATCGAGCGGCGAGCGCTTCGCCGCCTCGATCACCACGGCGTCGTCCTCGAGCACGTAGATGCCGGGCTCCTGCGTCTCGAGGTACCGCTCGCCGTCCTCGACCTCGGCGCGACCGGTGAGCCCGACCGAGGCGAGACGCGCGAAGGACGCGCCGGTCGGCTCGAAGCGGTCGCCGGCGCCCCGCTGGTACTTCGGTCGATCGGCCTTGCGGAAGAACGCGAGCGGGAGCGAGCGCCCGTCCTTCAGCCATACTCCCTGGAAGCTCGAGCGCGGGTAGGGCTTCAGCCGATCCTTCGGCATGTACGCCTGATCCGAGGTCACCACCCAGGTCCGATCCTGCGCGTCGAACACCTGGGTGAACGCCACCGTCGAGCCGTTCACGATCCGGTCGCGCCCCTCGCGCACGAGGTCGCCGAACGGAAAGAGCGCGGGGGGCGCGACGCCCGCCGGCTTCAGATCGACCCCCACGAGGGCCTCGTCGATCTCCCGGATGGCGTCATCGCTCGAGCCCTCGGCCGCGCGCACCTTCGCGATGTTCGCGAGGTGCTCCGCGAGGTCCCACTCGGCGCGCCGCTGCTCCTTCGCGCTCGGGAGGGCGCGGTACCGTGGGGCGCCGGTCGACTCGGCGTAGCTGTACGGCCACGGGGAGTCGGTCCGCGGCGCGTGCGGCCGCAGCGCGGCCACGACCGGATCGTTCGGATCGATCGTCGCGGCGGCGCCCGCGCAGACGTAGCCCCGCGGCTCGACGGCGTACCACGCGTCGCACCCCTCGCCGGGCGTCCGCGCGGCCTCGACGCTGCCGCCGCGCAGCGCGACGGAGCCGCCGAGCCCGAGGTAGCCGCTCCAGCCCCGCGTCGGGTACGGCCCGGGGTTGATCCAGGCAAACCGCGCCTTCGAGTAGATGCGCGCGCCCTCCTGCGCGACAGCAGACGGCGCCGCCGCGGCCTCCGAGGGGGCCTTGTCGACGTGCACGGCGGGCTCGACCCCCTCGGCGCGGGCAGCGTCCGCTTCGGATGGGGCGCGTGGCGCCTCTGCTTCCGAAGGCGCGCGCGGAGCGCTCGACTCGGCGGGCTGCTGGGGGGCCTCGAGCGGCTGCGGTGATCCCGCGGCGGGGCTCTCTTCGGAGCAAGCGGCGGCGCTCGCCGATGCGATCGCGCACGCCAGGGTCGCGAGGAGCAAGGAGGACGGTGAGCTACCCATGCAAGCAGGGAAGACTACTTGCCGGGACCCACGACGGACAAGCGAACGACGCCGGAGCGGACGCCCGGCTCGCGCCTTACAGCCTGCCGAGCACGGCCACCACGAGCAGGATGACCCCGACGAGCGCTGCGGTGATCATCAGGAACCTCGTCAGCCGCGGCCTCAGCCACCTCCACAGGACGAGGCGAGCCACCTTCCACAAGAGCACCAGGATCTGCCGGAGTACCTTGCCCACGTCGAGAGCGTAGCGCAGTCCCGCGACGCGCGCCCCCGGCGCGCGTCAGTCGATGTCCACGCTCACCTTCGAGGCGTAGCTGCCAGGGGAGGGGAAGGTGACCTCGCGAAGCGCGCCGGCGACACACTCGGCGGCCTCCTCGCCGCGTTCGTCGGCGCTGGAGACGCCCACGCTGAGCGGCTTGCCGTCGGTGTCGATGTAGAGCGTGGCCTTGAGCTGGCTCGCGCCCGCCTGGCTGCGGCAGGACTCGAGCGCCGGCCGCGCCTTCTTGTACGGCGTCCCGAGCTGGTCGGGCGTCCACGGCACGGGCGGGCGCTCGTCGCTGCTCGGCTCGAAGGTGAAGCTGTTCTCCGCGAGGCCCTCCCCGCCGACCGGCCTCGGCCACCGCGTCGCCTTCAGGACCTTGAGCATGCACGCCTCGGTCTCACGGTCGCCCAGCGTCGAGTCCTTCACGAACGCCCAGCGCGCGGCGCCGTCCTCGGTCACGCGGACCTTGAAGCGGATCTCGCCGCCGAGATAGGGGATGCGCTGGACGCCCTTCTCGTAGCAGCGCGAGAGCCGAGGCGAGACGCGCTGGAACGCCGCCTGCACCTTCTCCTCGTTCATCCCGCCGATCTCGGACCGCGAGTTCATCGACGGGCGCGACTCGGTGACAGGCTCGGCGTCCAGCATCTCCGGCGTCGCGGGGGCGGGCTCGGCGCCGCCACAGCCGAGAACGGACGCGAGCGACGAAACAGCAAGGAGGGTGGGGGATCCCCTGAGAAGGCGAGTGAATTTCATGATCCGACGGCGACTCTATACGAGCCTCGTCTCCGGCGAAAAGAGGGCGCTGCGGGGCGCGCACCTGTCCAGTGCCTGTGAGAGATTCTACGCCATGGCCATCGCCGACGCGCCGCTCCAGACGCTGGTCCGCTCTGAAAGCAGGCGCCCGTGGCGCGCTCGGTAGAGGCGCAGCGGGGAGGGGCCGTCCACGAGCGCCTGAGCGCAGAAGATGCGAGGGGGCGCGCCGGAGCGCACGGGCACGTCACTTTCACGGTGTGTATGGCCGTGGATCACGTGGAGGTGATCGTGCTCGCGGAGGAGCGCCATGAGCTCCGCGCCGTTGATGAGCCCATCCAGCCATTGCATCGCGCCGATGGGATGGCGGAGCGGCGGGTGGTGCTGGGCGAGCACGAGCGCGCTGCCCGAGCGCCGCGTCTCGGCGGCCAGCGAGGCGACCTGCGAGAGCTCGTGCGCCGCGATCGCGCCCGCCGAGCGGGTCACCGGCTGCGTCATGGCCGTCGACACCGCGGCGACGACGGCCCCCGGGAGGGCGACGGTCGTCCCTGGCCCGCTCGTCGCCGCGAAGGGACGGAGACAGCCGAGCAGGGCGCGCCCCCAGGCGTCGTCTCCCGTATATGCGTCGTGATTGCCGGGCACCAGCGTGACGCGCGACGGGTCCCAGCCGCTCTCCGCCAGCGCCGCGGCGAGCACCTCGAACTGCGCGGCAGTCCCGTCTTCCGTGAGATCGCCGGTGAGCACCAGGTGGTCGGCCCCGCTCCGCCGCGCCTCGACAAGCGCGGTCAGCGCGCGACGGCGGCGTTGCGCGGCGTCGATCGGGCGGCCGAAGCTCAGGTAGCGAAGCCGCCACCGCTCGGCGCCCCGGCGCCGATCGTGATCCGCCTCGAGGAGATGAAAGTCCGTGAGGTGCGCGATCGTTGTCATCCACATCATCGTGACATGCGAGCCACGTCGTTCCCGCGACATCGACGCAAGCTCTCGGCGACGCGATCCGCCCCTCCGAGAGGCGCCTCGAGCCGCGACGTCTCCCCGAAGATCGCGGCCGGACACCCGTCCTCCCTGCGCGGCGAGGAGACGCGCCATGACGCCCCGAGGCCACGCGCGCGACGCGCTCGTGACAGGGCAACTGGCGCCCTCCCGACTGCGCCCTGCGCGGCCCTCCGGGACTGACGTCCATCACGTGACGCGCCGGGCCTCTCCGGTGGCGTGGGCTCGCTACGGCGCGGGCGAAGCGCTCCCGGGGACGGGGAGATCGCCCGCGTCGACGTGGTCGCTCTCCTCGTTGTCTTCGAAGGTGTTGTCCTGAGCCACCGTCGGCGCGCGCGCGCCCTGCACGACCAGGCCGAACCGGTTGCCGGTGGAGCGGGAGCTCGCGAGCGCGCCGTCGCTGTCGTCGAAGAGCAGCCCGGCGCGCGCGCAGCCCTCCACCTGCACCGAGCTCACCTGCGCCGTCGAGCGCAGGACCAGGAGGCCGTCCCCCATGTCCGGCACCGACTCCAGCTGACCCTCGTCCAGGGTGGAGAGCGTTCCGCCCTCGACGCCCCGGACGAGCGTCTCCTCCACCCGGGCCGGCGAGGACAGCAGCAGCACGCCCGACGCGCGGCTCTCCAGCACCGCCGATCGCTGGATGACGATGCCCGCCGCCCCGCCGCTCAGCAGGCCGACGCCGCCCGTGCCGTCGCGCTCCTCCGGCCGCGTGCGCTCGATGAGGCTTCCCTCGAGCTCGAGATCGGCGCCGTGGGAGGCCGCCACGCCGGCGACGTGGGCCCCCAGGACATAGGTCGACGCCAGCGTGGCGCGCGCGCCCTGCACGAGCACGCCGGCGGCGCGATCCCGATGGATCGGGCTCGCGCGCGTGCCCTCGACCACCACGCCCGAGGCCGAGAGCTCCCCGCCCGAGACGAGCACGCCGACGTCGCCGGCGCCGCGCACGAGGCTCGAGGACAGCGAGAGCGCTCCGCCCCGCTGCTCGACAGCGATCCCGAGGCGGTCGTGCTCCGCGGCCGCGCCCTGGAAGATGCTGCTGGACGCATCGACCTTCGTGCCCGCGTCGGTGATGAGGAGCTGCGCGTCGCACGCGCCCGACAGCACGCTGGCGGCGAGCGACGCGAGGGCGCCCTGCTCCACGACAACGGCGCCGGACCCCGGGACCCCCGCGGCGGGGGCCGCGATGAGGCTGCGCGAGGCCACGAGCGACGCGCCGGCGCCCGTCACCAGCAGGCCGGTGCGGTGATCGACCAGGGCGCTCGCCTCGAGCGTGAGCAGACCCGCCTCGAGGAGCACGCCGACACCGTCGCTCGTCCCCGCCTGCGGGGCCGCGGCCTCCAGCAGGTTGCCGTCCGCGACCACCTCCTGCGCCTCGGAGCCGATCCGCAGGTTGACCGTGCCGCCGATCAGCGCGTTGTCGGCGAGCTGCGCCCGCGCCCCCGAGAGGACGAGCACGTTCGTCCAGGGGTCGCCGTCGACCCCGCCCGTCCGCGCGACCAGGCTGCGGGACATGTCGAGGCTCGCGCCCGGCTGCGCGACAACGACGCCGCTGCCGCTCGCGCCCGTGACGCGCACGTCGCGCACCGCCACCGTCGCCGCCTGGACGAGCAGCCCGATCGAGGGGCTGACAACGCTCACGCCGCGGACGCCGGCGCCCGTGACGTCGTGGAACCAGACCGCGCTGACGTTGCCGCTCGCGTCGCTCTGCTCGCCCCGGAGGGAGACCCTGGAGGCGCACCGCCCGACGATCTCGATCGGCTCCGTGACCTCGACCGGCTCATCATAGTCGCCCTCGGCCAGGATGATGCGCCCGCCCGCCTCCACCGCCGCCAGCGCGTCGGCGATCGTCGCGAACGGCCGCTCCCGCGACCCGGCGCCGTCCCCACCGCCGTACCCGGGATCGACATGGATATCGCCGGGCACCTCGATGACTTGGCCCCACGGCCCCTCGCCGCAGCCGTCCGGCCCGTCGATGGAAACACACCCCTCCTGCGGGAGCGCGAACGTCCCTTCCGGGCACCGGGCCATCGTCGGATGACAGCCCCCGTCCTCCACGAACTCCGCCGCACAGCCGGGGATCCCGACCTCGATGCAGCCCTGATTGTGCTGCGGGATTGTCCCGGGCGAGCAGCGCTCGGGCGCGGGACGACAGAGGCCGTCGTCCGCGATGAAGTCGCTGACACAGCCCTGAATTCCCACCGTGATACAGGCGCTCGGGCCGACGAGCTCCCCCGGCAGACACGTGAGCTCGCCCTCGTCCGGAAGCTCGCTGTACGGCGGGAGCTCGGTGCTCTCGCAGCCGGGGAGCGAGGCGGCGAACAGGCAGGCTGGGAGAGAAGAGGAGAGACGCCGGAGCGTCGAGAGTCCAAGCTTCGCGCGCGACACCTGGAGAACGTAGCAGATCGCTCCTCGCGCATGCCGGCAACGCGCGCTTTTCCTCGTCGTTCATCGCCGCTCGAGGCCGGACATTCAGAGGCGTGACCCGGACAGCCGCACGTCGGCGCGCGCCCAGGCGCGCTCGAAGCGCGCGTGTGCGGCGTCTGCCTCCTCTTCCCTGCCCTGTGCGCGCAGGCTCTGCTCGAGCCCGCAGAGCGACCAGCCGTTGTCCGGGTTCCGCCGCAGGTCCTCCCGGTAGACCGCCTCGGCGTCGCGCGGGCGACCGGCCTTGAGGAGCGCCGCGCCGAGCGTGTGCCGGACCGGCTCGGGCCAGTCCGGCGGCTCGAAATAGCGCAGTGTGTCCTCGACGCGCGCGGCCGCCTCCAGCATGCCGATGGCGGCGCCTGTCTCGCCGCGCTCCGACGCGATCTGGCTCTCCAGCACGAGCGCGGCGATCTCGAGCAGGTCCTTCGCGCTGTTCATGCCGATCGTCACGTCGCCGGCGCCCTCGGACGACATCGCCCGGAGCGCCGCCGCCTCGCGCGCGGCGTCGTCGGGGCGCCCCCTGGACGCGAGCGCCCGGCCGCGCGCGTAGCGCCAGATCCCCGTCGTGTAACGCTGCTCGGGCGGCGGCGCCGGCTCCGCGAGGATCTCGTCCCACCGGCCGAACCGGACGAGCGCGAACAGCGGCGCGGGCCGGAACATCTCGAGCGTCGGCATGTGCTGCACGTGCTGGTCGGGCACCTCGGCGACGAGCTCGCGGGCGGCGCGCAGCGCGACGGCGCCGCGCCCCTCCATGCCCGCGGAGACCGAGAGGAAGTGGAGGTTGTGAGGGAAGTACATCATCGGATAGACGCCCTCCGGGCGCCGCGCGCGGATGTACCGGCGATCGACCGCGGCGGCGCGCTCGTTCGCGTCGGAGGCGTCCGCGTAGCGACCGACGCGAAAGAAGATGTGCGACGGCATGTGCACGAGGTGCCCGGCGCCCGGGGCGAGGCCGGCGAGCCGCTCGGCGCTCGGCAGCGCCCGCTCCGGCGCGGGCGACGCCTCGAGCGCGTGGATGAGATAGTGATTCGCGCCCGTGTGCTCGGGATCGCGCTGGAGCACGCGCTCGAGCGTGAGAACGATCTCCTCGGTCCCGGGCTGCGGCCGGCCGTCGAGCGTCCAGAGATCCCACGGGCGCAGGTCCATGAGCGCCTCGGCGAAGAGGACGCTGGCGTCGAGGTCGTCGGGGTAGCGGCGGGCGAGCTCGCGCATCGCGCCCGCATACGCGCGATCGAGGGCGCCGCGGTCGCCGCCCGGCGCGGCGGCGTGGCGCGTCGCCAGCGCCTCGATGTACGCGCGCTCGCGCTCGCTTGCGGACGCGGCGAGCGCGCGCGCCTCCTCGATGGCCTCGAAGGCGGCCCGCTCCCGCGCGGGATNTGGCCTCGAAGGCGGCCCGCTCCCGCGCGGGATCGGCCGGCAGGTTGATGTTGGGGCCGAGCGTGAGCGCGACGCCCCAGCGGGCCATCGCGAGGCCGGGATCGAGGCGCGCGGCCTCCTGAAACGCCCTCTTCGCCTCGTCGTGGTTGAACGCGTAGACGAGCCTCAGCCCCTGATCGAAGTAGCGTTGCGCGATCTGCGATGAGGTCGTCACGGGGTGACGCAGAGAGCCGATGTCCCCGAACAGGGGGAGGGCCTCGGCGTCGGGCGCCCCCGGGGTCTCCAGGCCGGGAGGCGGCTCCGCTCCGGGCGAGGAGGGGCGCGGCTCCGCGCCGCACGCGGCGAGGGCGGCGCAGGCCCAGAGAAGGGGCAGGGTGATGAGCGCGGGTCGAGCTGTCATGGGCACCTCGCTGGAGCTCGGAACCGCGAGCTCCGACGGTCCAACATCCCCTCGCGGGGTCGCTTTGCCTCGGGCACCAGCCTCCGGCGTGAGCGCGGAGGTCGAGCCGAGCGAGGGCCATGCACGCGCGGTTCCCGCCGAGCGGGAAGACAGCGCACAGAAGGCGCGGGGTGCGCCCAGGCTGCTCGTAGCGCAGGCGCCGCCGGCGCGTTGCTCGATGGACGGACGGCGTGATTTGCGGCAACCTCGAAGCATGACGACGTGCAGGGATGAAGCTCGCCGCTGGGTTCACCGCTACGCGATCGGCGGGGCCGCGTTCGCCGCGCTTCCGCTCCCGATCTCCACCTCCGCCGGGCTCGTCGCGATCGAGACCCACATGATGTCGATGGTCGGCCAGATCTACGGCGAGACCGTGGGATCCGTGGCGACGACCGCCGCCGGCGGGAGCTTCGCGATCCTCGGGAAGGGACTCAAATTCCTCGCCACGCGGGCGGTCGGCTTCGTCCCCGTGATCGGGCCGGCCATCAAGATGACGATCGCCGGGCTCACCATCGAGGCGATCGGCCACGGCATCGTGGGGCACTTCGAGCGGAAGTACCCGGGCAAGACCTTCCAGAAGCCGTGAGCCTCCAGCGCGCGGACGAGGCGCGCAGGCGCGTCGTCGCGGCGCGCGACGCGGCGCGCGCCGCCAGGCCGACGGCGCGCGCTCTCGAGGGGCGTCGGCGCTAGCAGCCGCTGCAGGCGACGGGGCAGGTCCCGTTCACCGGATCCTGACAGCTCACGCTCGGCGCGTCCGCGCTGGTGCCGTAGTCGCAGCAGATCGTGCTGCCGATGCAGCACGCCCCCTCGCCGCAGCAGATGCCCTCTTCGCAGCCGAATCCCTCGGAGCACGGGTCCTTGCACTCGCCCTGGATGCAGGTCCGGTCCGGAGCGCAGGTCGTGCCGCACTCGCCGCAGTTGTGCGGATCGTTGGCCAGGTTCACGCAGGTCGGGCCACAGCACGAGAGCCCGGCCTCGCACGTGCACGCCACGCCGCCAGCGCCCCCCTCGCCGCTGGAGCTGGTGGTCGTGACGACGCTGGTGGTCGTCCCGGGCTCCCCGCCCGCGCCCCCGCCGGCAGCGCTCGTCGTGGTGACGTAGGTCGGCAGAAGGTCCACGGTGCCCGGATCCGCTTCACACCCAGCGACGGCGAACCATGCAGCCAGCGACACCAACGCGATCACCCGATGACAGGGCATGAGCACCTCCAAACCAAGCATGACACTACCACGGAGGGTCACGGCCACACGAGGGGCATGGAGCGCGACGCGTCGCGTGCAGCGGGCGTCATCGCAGAGCCCGCTGCGCGCAGCGCGACGGCCCGCGCCAGCAGGGGCGCGCGGCGCATGCCACATCAGGGTGTGATGAGCTTGCAGTCGGACAAGACCCCCGTGTACCAGTCATCCGCCCTGTCGAGCCATGCGCCCTCGCTGGACCAGCGGATGCCCGGCCTCTTCATCTTGCCTTCGACGGTGTAGGTGCACTTCACCGCGAACCGCGCGGACGGCAGCTTGCCAGTGAGGGCGGGCTCGCTCCAGAGGCCGGCGCCGAGGAACTGCACGCGATCGGTCGTGGTGTAAGGGCGGAGCAGCTTCTTGTCGTCCGCATCGCCCTTCGACCAGCCCTTGGTCGGCGACTCGAACGCGCAGTGGCGCCCGCTGATCTCCTCGGAGGACCAGCAGGCGAGATCCTTGATGTCCGAGGACACGAGGGTGACCTCGACCTGGGCCTTGTCCCCGGGCTTCCACTTGGGCCCGGCGGTACCCGGCGCGGGCTCGCGCCCGAAATAGGCGAACGCCGCGGCCAGGCCGCCAATGATGATCAGGAACAGGATCATGCTCTTGCCGAGCGACCCGCCCTGCGGCTGCGCGGCCGCGCGGGGCCGCGCGCCGGCCTTCTTGCCCGCCGGGCGCCTGGCGGCTCCGGCCTGCTTCGCCGGCCGCGAAGCCTTGGCGGGCGCCGCTGCGTCCTCACGGGAAGCGGCCCGGCTCCCGCCGTCCTCCTCCGTCGGGGTGTCCTGCGCGCCAGCCTCGTCGGCCGGCGCGTCGTCGTCGAGGCGGTCCTTGTCTTCGGAGCTCGTAGCCATCGCGGCGCTTTATGTACCGGAGCGCGCCCCCGACTCAAGCATTCCGTGGACCGAACGGCGGCAGGCGATCGCCCGTCTCAACGCGCAGCCCTTGTTGTAGGCTGCGCTCCCAATGACGTCCGATGCCAGAAATCCCCGCGCGTGCCTCCTCGGGACAGGCCGCGCCCTGCCCGCCGCCCAGGAGAATGCAGCGCCGAGCGACGCGCCGCCGGCGGACGGCGCCCCGAGCGAGGCGAGC
>NZ_JEMA01001037.1 GCF_001589285.1 Sorangium cellulosum
CCGCGCCTGCGCCCGCGCCGGGCGGTGACATCGACGCGCTGCTCTCGATGGTCGATCTCGGCGGGGGCGGCGGCGGGGAGGCCGCCGCGTCACCGGCGACGCCGGACGACGCCGGTCCGAAGCCCTCGGACGGGGGGCGGTTCTCGGAGCTCATCGCGACAGTGGCGGCGAGCGCGCGCCCGCGCGCGGGGCAGCCCGCCCGCCCCGCCGAGGCGATCGCGCAGCTCGAGCGCGCGATCGGCGCGCAGCTCGGCGCGATCCTGCAGCACCCGGAGGTGCGGCGCCTCGAGGAGGCGTGGCGGGGGCTGAGCCTGCTCGTCGATCGCGTGAAGGCGGCGGAGGGCGTCCGGATCGAGGTCGTCAGCGCGCGGCCGGACGAGGCGGCCGGCGCGCTCGAGCGGGTGCTCGCGCAGACGGCGAGCACCGAGCCGCCGGCGTCGGTCGCGATCGTGGACGTCGCGATCGACGGCACCGCCGCCTCGCTCGCGCGGCTCGAGCAGATCGCGCGCGTCGCCGAGGCGCACGCGCTCCCCGCCGTCGTGAACGGCGCCGCGGGGCTGCTCGGGGTCGACGAGCTCGGCGGCGTCGAGCGCCTCGACAACAAGGCCGCGCTGTTCCAGGCGCCGCACCGGGCGCCGTGGCGCTCCGCCGCGGCGCGGCACTGCATGCGCTGGGTCGCGATCGCCATGAACCGCGTGCTCGGCCGGATGCCCTACGACAGGTCGACCTCGCGCATCCGGGAGGCGACGATCGTCGAGCAGCCCGCCGACGAGGGCGGCCGCGTCTGGATCCCGCCGGCGTACGTTGTCGGCGCGCTGATCGCGGCGAGCTTCCGCGAGACGGCGTGGCCGTGCCGCATCGCGGGCGCGAAGGGCGGCGGCGTGATCGGGGACCTGCCGGTGCACGAGGTGAAGGGCGCGTACGAGGGGGACGAGGGCGTCGCGATCCCGACCGAGGCGTTCGTGTCGACCGACACCCAGCGCGATCTCGCGAAGAGCGGCGTGCTCCTGCTCGCGTCGGCGCCGAACAGCGACGCGGTGTACGTCCTCACCGCGCCGACGGCCTACGTCCCGCCGGAGAAGCTCACGTACGACAGCGCCACCGCCGAGCCGGACGCGCGCCTCGATCGGGTCTCGCTTGTCGATCAGCTCTTCGTCGCGCGCGTCGTCCAGTTCCTGCGCGCGCTCTGCGCGAAGCTGCCCCCGGACAGCGACCCGGCGGAGGTCCAGCCCGTCGTCGAGGGGGCGCTGTGGACGCTGTTCGAGAACGCGCCGCCCGCCACCATCGAGCTCTCGGTGAAGGCGGCCCGCGCCGAGGGCGGGGCGCTGGTCGCCGTCGCGGTGCGCCCGCGCCGCTTCCTCGGCGTCGGGCTCGACGAGGTGTCGCTCGAGGTCCCGCTCGGCTGAGCCCGCTGGTCACGATTGACGCCGCCCGGCGCGCGGGGGGAGAATGGCCGTCATGCGGCTCCGCGTCGCGATCCTCCTCTGTGTCCTGAGCACCCTGGTGACGACGTGCCAGCGGCCGGCCCCGCAAGCGCCGGCGGCCTCGTGCGGCTGTCGCAAGAAGTAGCCGCGGCCGCCGCGCCATCGTCCAGGCCGCGCCGCACCTCCCGGGTCTGCCATGCCAGCCTCCTGCGCCGGCGGCGTCGTGCTCGGCGCAGGAAGCGCAGGAGCGCGCACGAGTCGCGCACAGGCGTGCGCGAAGCACGTCCCCGCGCTCCATGCGGGCGGAGCAGACCTGGTTTCCTGTCATGGGTTCCCGGACGGTCCGAGATCGCTCAACCCATCTCGCAGGAGCTCGGATGAAGGCGTCGCACTCCGCGCTCTCCCATACACCGCGTCGCCGCCGCCCGTCGTGAGCTGTCAGCCGTCAATTTCCAGACACGGCCGCTCCGCGCCGAACCTCGGCCAGGGTCGCTCTCCGGTGACGACGAAAGCGCGCGCCTGAGGGCCTGTTTCGTGGCGACGGAGAGCAGCCGATTGCGTAGCTACGCAATCGCGCGGGTGAGCGACATCACCCGGTCCGCGCGTCCGGCGCGGCGCGGGAATAACGTCGCATCAGGACGGCGCCTGATGCGTCCGCCTTGCCTCCAGCAGGATCGGCCCGTGGTTTGCAATCTCCGTGGCTCCATGAACCGCTCCCCCCAGCAGAACCTCCGCCCCGATCACCGGTTCGGCGGCCGCAGGGCCGTGGTGATCGGCGGGAGCATCGCGGGCCTCGTCGCGGCCCGGGTGCTCGCCGATCACTTCGACGAGGTGGCCGTCATCGAGCGCGACGGCATCCCCGACGATCTCCGCGAGCCCCGCAGGGGCGTGCCGCAGGCGCGCCAGGTCCACGGCCTGCTCGCCCGGGGCGAGCGCATCCTGAACGATCTCTTCCCGGGCTTCACCGAGGACCTGATCCGGGACGGGGCGGTCGCGTACGACTTCGGGCTCGGCCTCGCCTGGCACCACCTCGGCGCGTGGAAGCCGCGCTGCGCGACGGGGGTGCGGACCGTGTGCATGACCCGGCCGCTGCTCGAGGCGCACGTGCGCCGCCGGACCTTCGCGCTGCCCGGGGTGCGACGTCTGGACGGGCGCGAGGTGGTCGAGCTCTCGGCGTCGCCCGACCGCTCCCGGCTCACGGGCGTCGTGGTCCGGCGGCGCGACGCGCCGGGCCAGGTCGAGGCGCTGCCGGCGGAGCTCGTTGTGGACGCCAGCGGGCGCGGCTCCCGCGCGCCGGCGTGGCTGGAGGCGCTCGGGTACCCGCGGCCCCTCGAGTCGACGATCAAGGTGCGCGTCGGGTACGCGAGCCGGCAGTACCGGCCGCGCGAGCCGGCGCAGGTGCCGTGGACCTCGCTCTACATCCTCGGCTCGCCGTCCGACAGCCGGCGGTTCGGCTGCATCGTGCCCGTCGAGGGCGGGCGCTGGATGGTCGTTCTCGCGGGCCTGTTCGGCGAGCACCCGCCCGCCGACCCCGAGGGCTTCCTCGAGTTCGCGCGGGGCCTGCCGCACGACGCGCTGTACCGGGCGCTGCTCGGGGCCGAGCCGGAGACGGAGATCGCCGTCTACAAGTTCCCGGCGCACCTCCGGCGGCGCTACGAGCGCATGGCGCGCATGCCCGAGGGGCTCGCGGTGCTGGGCGACGCGCTCGCGAGCTTCAACCCGGTCTACGGGCAGGGGATGACGTCGGCCTGCCTCCAGGCGCTCACCCTCGACGCCGCGCTCGCCGAGCAGCGGCGCCGCGTGGGCCAGGGGGCGATCGCGGGGCTCACCCGCCGCTACCACGCGGCCGCCGCGAAGGCGGTCGACCTGCCGTGGCAGATGTCGACGGGGGAAGACCTCGCCTACCCCGAGACCGAGGGGGAGCGGCCGCTCCTCCAGCCGGTGCTGCGCTGGTACACCGGCGTGCTGCACCGCGCCGCGCAGGTCGACCGCGAGGTCTACGTGCGCTTCGTGCGCGCGCTGCACATGCTCGACGGGCCCGAGGCGCTCGTGAGCCCGCGCCTGCTCCTGCGCGCGCTGCGCGCCGGGCTCTCGGCGTCGCTCCCCCGGATGAGCGCGGCCGCCCCGGACTACGCGCGCCAGCCCGCCGACACATGAGCGGCCCCGGGCGGGGCGGCGATCGACGCAGGGCCGCGCCGCTCACGGACGCGATTGCCACGTTGTTCATCGACGCGACGACTGCCACGTTGATGGAGCGCGAGGGCGTGGACGCGGATGCGAGCACAGGCGCGTTGCGGCCCAAGGGCCAGCGCGCCCTGGCGCGCTGCGCTGCGGGGACTCCGGTGGACCGCGGTGTCGCCCGGCGGCGAAACGTTGCCTGCGGGTCGTGTTCTGGTAAGAAGGGCGCGCGAGGCGGCTCCTCGCGGAGACAGGACGATGACCGACCCGGTGAATCCGCTGCTGGAGCTCGTCGCTCGCGATCAAGAGCACGACTGCGATGGATATGGCCACGAGAACGTGTGTGTGCGGGTGGTCGGCGTCGCCGAGCTGCCGACGCGCGCCGGCCACTTCCGCATCGTCGCGTTCTGGAACAACCGCGACGCCAAGGAGCACATCGCGATGGTGCACGGCGATGTCGTCGGCGCCTCGAACGTGCCGACGAGGCTGCACTCCGAGTGCCTGACCGGCGATGTCATGGGCTCGCTGCGCTGCGACTGCCGCGATCAGCTCCTCGAAGGGCTGAAGAAGATCAAGAGCATGGAGCGCGGCATCCTGCTCTATCTGCGCCAGGAGGGCCGCGGCATCGGGCTCATCAACAAGATCCGGGCGTACGCGCTGCAGGATCAGGGGCTCGACACGGTCGAGGCGAACCTGGCGCTCGGCTTCCGGGACGACGAGCGCGATTACGCCGTCGCGGCGCACATGCTGCATAGCCTCAACGTGAAGTCGGTGAAGCTCATCACCAACAATCCGAACAAGGTCCAGCAGCTCATGCAATATGGGGTGTCCGTGGCAGGGCGCATCCCACACGTGATCCCGCCGAATGAGCACAACCGCTTTTACCTGGAGACCAAGGCGAAGCGGTCGGGCCATTTCATCGACACGTGGGGCAAGCCGCACCTCGTCGAGCAGAGCGATCCGGTCGTCGTCGACGGGATGGCGCCCCCCGAGTCCGATCGGACGCCCGCGAGCTGAGGCGCGGCGCCGCGCGGCGGCGTTGCGATCGCCTCAGGCCGCGGCGCCGCGCTCGCCTCACGGCGCGGCGCCGGTCAGGCGGCGTACCCGCTCGGCGTGAGGGCTCGTCGGGAACTGCGCGAGGAACGCCTCGGCGCGCCCGCGCGCCTGGTCGGCGCGCCCGCGGCGCACCAGCGCGTCGATCGCGATGAGCTCCCGCTCCGCCACGAGCCGGCCCTCCGGGAACTCCGCCCTGTGCTCGTCGAGCAGCGAGAGCGAAGCCTCCGGCGATCGCGCGAGCGCCGCCCGGATCTCCGCGAGCCGCGCGGCCTCCCGGAGCAGCTCGTCGCGCGCGAGCGCCGCGGCGTCCGGTGCCTGGCGCTGCGGCTCGGCGCCCGGCACCGGCGCCCCGAGCGCTTGATCGCTGCAGCCCGCGAGGTGGACGAGGAGCGCGGCGGCGAGGCCGCCCGCGATCCATCGATTGTGTGACGAATGATCAACAACGACGTTCATGTCGCCGGACTCCTTCATTGTCGAGCCGCCGGAACCTCGCTGGAACGGGCTCGCTCAGCGCGCATGCCCGTTCGCGGACCGCAGCTCGCCGCCGTCGCCGCTCAGGCGGCGCGGCGTGTTCGACATCATCGACTCGCGCTCCAGCAACTGTCGCCCGAGCGCCAGCATCTCTGGCTGACAGGCGTAGTGTAAAATTCGAATCCAGTTTGTCAAGACTGCTTACATACGCCGTTCAGGGCATCGCGACCCCTTGCCTATGGCCGCGAATGCCCCACTCAGAAGGCGCCGGCGACGCCCACGCCCACGCCGGCCGGCGCGATCGACAGGCGGAAACTCCGCGTGTCCGGGCCCGCAACACGCGCGCGCGGGGCGTGAAACAGATACGGAATCAGCACGCCGGCCGCGGAGCCGAAGGCGGCGCCCGTGAGCACGTCGGAGAAGTAATGGCGGTCGGAGGCGATGCGCAGGTATCCGGAGAGCGCGGCGATCGCCATCCCCTGGGCCCAGACCCACGGCGCCGCGCGATAGCCGCGCATCGACGCCACGGTGCCGCTCGCCGCGGCGAGGGAGAAGGCCGCGGTCGAGTGGCCCGAGAAGAAGGAGAGATCGTCGTCGTGCGCGAGCGGGCGCGAGCAGCCCGCGCCCTCGCAATGCAGCACGTCGGCGTTCTCGAAATGGGCATAGGGCCGCTGGCGGCCGACGATGTACTTGGTGAGCTGGTTCAGGTTCATCGCCAGCACCGTCGCCTCGGTGACGATCACGAGGTCGGCGGCGATGTTCTCGGTCCGGCCGTCCTGCCACGCGGCGAGCGCTGTGAGGCCCAGCGCGGAGGCGGGCGCGACGGCGAGGACCGTCACGTTGCTGACCTGGTGGGCGGCGCCGGGGTTGCCGCTCCAGAGCAGCGCGTCGCGGACCGAGGTGTCGAGCGGGCCGACAGCGCACCAGCGGCACGCGTCGGGCGCGAGGCCCCTCTTGGCGAGCTCCGTGGCGATCCACGCGGCCCCGCCGACAACGGTGACGGGCAGATCGACCTCCGGCACGTACGTGAGCTCGGGGGATGGCCCCGCGGCGGCGGCCGGTGAGAGGGCGAAGAGGAGGGCGGAGACCGTTGTCGCAACGAGGGCGGCGCGCACGAGGGGGGCGAGCGTAGCCCGGGCGCCGGGGCACGGGAACCCGCCGCGCGGCGGAGATCAGGCGAAGATCAGGCGCGCGGCGGCCCCGGCGCGGCGAGGAGCAGCCCGTCGAGCAGGCGCGCGTGGGCGTCGTCGCTCACGCGCCGGAGCTCCGCGGGGCCGGCCTTGGACAGCGCGCCCGACGCCGCGAGGGTCGCAACGCCGTGGTGCATCGCCCAGATCGGGACCGCGAGCGCCATCGGCTCGCCGGGCGGGAACGCCCCGGCGCGCTGCGCCTCCTCGATGAAGCCGAGGAGCAGCCCCAGGCTCCTCGACGTGGCCGCCGCGACCCGCGGGTCCTCGGGGTCGACCTCGCCGGAGTACATCACGTGGAACGGCGCCGGGTGCTCCAGCGCGAAGCGGACGTAGGCGAAACCGGCGGCCAGGAAGCGCGCCCGGAGGTCGCCCCCGGCGCCCCCGGCCGCCTCGAGCGCGGCCGAGATCTGCGCGGCGAGCGCCGTGCTCGCCTGGACGGCGAGCTCCGCCATCAGCGCGCGCTTGTCCGGGAAATGGCGGTAGGGCGCGGCGTGCGAGACGCCGATGCGCCGCGCTACCTCGCGCAGCGTGAAGCCCGCGTTGCCCCGCTCCTCGATGAGGGCGAGCGCCTCCTCCACCACGGCGCGCCGGAGGTCGCCGTGGTGGTAAGGCCGGTCGATCGACGCAGGAGGCGACGCAGGAGGCGACGCAGGAGGCGACGCTGGGGCAGGCGGGGTGCGCGCGCGCGCACGGCGGCGTCTCGGGGAGGAAGCCACAGCGCAGGCGCACACGATACCACGAAGGCCCCGCGCCGCAGGGCGGGTGCGCGGCCTCGAAGAAAATGTAGGCGGTGGAAACTTCGGCATGTTGCCACTGTCATCATCGGGCGCGCGGGCGGCCCAGAGGGGGCCGGCGCGCCGCACCCACCCTGGATCAGGAAGGAGCCCCGTATGTCCGAGCCCCGTCGATCTCCCGATCGTGAACGCCTCCTCGCCGCCGTGGAGCGCGCGCGCGGCGTCGCCGCTGCCCACGCCGAGGCGTCCGAGCGGCTGCGCACGCTCGCGCCGGCGGTCGTCGACGCGCTGCGATCGAGCGGCCTCTTCGCGCTGGCCGCGCCGCGCGCGCTGGGCGGCGCCGAGTGCGATCCGCTGACGCAGGTCGAGGTCTTCGAGGCGATGGCGCGCGCGGACGCCTCGGCGGGGTGGTCGCTGATGATCAGCGCGCTGCTCGCCGCGGTCGCCGGGGGCACGCTGCCCGACGCGGGGGCGCGGGAGGTGTTCGAGGGGCCCTTCCCCACGTTCGCGGGGCTCCAGGTCCCGACCGGCCTCGCGCGGCGGGTCGCTGGCGGCTACGCGGTCGAGGGGCGCTGGGCGTTCGGCAGCGGCGTGCGGCACGCGGGCTGGGTGTTCACCTGCGCCGTCGTGGCGCCGGAGGGCGGGGCTCCGCCGGCGGGGCCGCCCGAGATGATCAGCCTCGCCGTCCCGCGCGAGCGGGTGGTGATCGAGGACACGTGGGACGTCGCCGGGCTGCGCGGCACCGGGAGCGAGCACTACCGGATCGAGGGCGCGTTCGTGCCCGAGGCGCTGACGTGCCCGTTCCCGGCGGCCCCGCAGCGGCGCGGCGGCGCCATGTACTCGTTGCCCTTCATCGCCCTGGTCGCGGCGGGGCACGTCGGCTTCGCGCTCGGCGTCGGGCGGCGCGCGCTCGACGAGATCGCGGCTGTCGCTCCGCGCCGCATCAAGGCCTGGCCGCAGCTCGCGCTGGGCAGCCACGCGGCCTTCCACATGGATCTCGGGCGCGCGGAGGCGAAGCTCGCCGCGGCGCGCGCCTACGCGTTCGACGCGCTCGGGCGGATGTGGGACCGGGCGCGCGCCGGGGAGGCGCTCTCGATCGACGACTGGAGCGCGATCCGGCTCGTCCAGACGTACGTGACCGAGGTGGCCGCGGAGGTCGCGGGCTTCGCGTACCGCGCCGGCGGCGGGGGCGCCCTGTTCGCGGAGAGCCCGCTGCAGCGGTGCTTCCGGGACGTCCACGCGGCGACGCAGCACATCGCCGCGACCGACGACGCGTACGAGTTCGCCGGGCGCGCGCGGCTCGGGATCGCCGAGCTGCACCCGATGCTCGCCCCGCGGCAGGCCGCGGGCGGCGCGCGCTGACCCGGGGCGGTCGCGCGGTCAGCGCGGGCCGCGTTCCGGCGGACACGCGACCCGCAGGGGCGGCGGCGGGTTGCACATGATGACAACGGGAGGGCCTCCGTCCTGCGACGGCAGAGGCCGCGGGCACGGGCTGGGGAGGAACTGCCTGCACGTGCCGTCCTCGTCCCGGACCACCGTCCCCCCGGGCGCGGGCTGCGGCAGCGGCCCGTCCTGCGCTGCCGTCACGCCGGCGACCTGGTGCGCCTCGATGGAGGCTGCGCCCTGCGCCGTCGCGCCGCCGTCCTGCGGCGGCCCCGACGCCGCCGCGTCCTGCGCCGCCGTCGCCCCGCCGTCGGGCAGCGCCCCGGAGGCGGCCGCATCTCCCACGCCGGGCGCGCCGGTCGGCGGGTGATCCGGGGGCGGCGGGTTGGACGTCGCGTCCGGCGGATCGGGCGGCGGGGTCGAGGCGCAGGCGGCCACGCCGCCGGCCACCGTGACGAGGAACGAGGACGCGAGCACGCGGCGGCGATGGCGCGATGAAGGCTTCATCACAACCATCCTACGCGAGCTCCGTCGCATCGTCGCGAGGCCCCGAGCCGCGATGGGACGGAGCTCGTCAGGGCTCGCTGCGCTCCGGCGGACACGCCGCCGGGCGAGGGGCTCACTTCTCCATCTTCACCCCGTGCGGGCGCGCCAGCAGGCGGTCCACATAGGCATCCAGCCTGGGCCGGCCCGTCGGGCCGGCCCACAGGCGCATCCAGATGAACATCGAGCCGACCATCACGTCGGCCGCGGTGAACCAGTCGCCGAACAGATAAGGCCCCTCCCCGAGCTCGCCTTCGACGACGTCCATCGCCTTGTCGAAATCCGTCCACCCTCGCTGCGGTTGCGTCTCGACCTTCAGCAGGCGGTCGCCCATCGCCGGCTCGAGCTGCGAGGTCGAATAGACCATCAGCGACAGATAGCGCCCCCGCTGCGGCGCGCTGATCGGGGGCGCCAGCCTGGCCTCGGGGAACCTGTCCGCCAGGTACAGACAGATCGCCGCGTTCTCGAAGAGCCGGACATCGCCGTCCACCAGCGCGGGCAGCTTGCCAGCCGGGTTGATCTTCAAGAACTCAGGCGACTTGTGCTCCCGCTTCTCGAAGCTGATGGGTACGAGCTCGTACGAGGCGCCGCACTCGTCCAGCATCCACTTGGTGATCACCGCGCGACTCTGCTGGTTGAAATAGAGCTTCATTGCATCTCCCTCGACGGTCTGATGGAACGGCCGTGAGCATGCCAGAATACCGGGGCTCGTTCCATGGATCATGAGCCGCGGTATGGATTACTTCACGCAGAGCCCGGCGCGCGGCGCGCCTCGCTCTATGCGCGATTCGACGAGGCTCGCAGACGCGCGGGCTTCTCGGTCGAGGGTGAGTTTACCGCAGACGGAACTACGCCTTGCGCCGGAGATGCACGGACAGGAGCCGCGGAGGATCGTTCCGGAGGGCTCCGGCGTCGCGCCACTCGCCCAGGTGAACGAGCTCGTATCCGGACGACAACCCCGCATTCACGTACTCGGAGACGTCGTGCAGGAATGCGGGCACCCGCTCGGGCTCGCCCGTCGCCCTGTTGACGAAGTTGGCCTGGCCGCCGCGCATCTGCCGCGTCGGGTGCAGCTCGCACAGGAAGAGCTCGCCGCCCGCGCGCGAGGCCCGTGCTGCCTCGGCGAAGATCGCCTCGAGGTGCTCGATGTGCTCCAGGACGAGCAAGGCAATCACGACGTCGGCCGCGCCGTCCGCGACCGGCCAGGCAGCGCGGATGTCGTGCTGCACGAGCCGGACGCGCGGAGACCGCACGCGGGCCCGCGCCTGCCGCAACATCCCCTCGGAGAAATCGAGCGCGAGCACGCTCGTGGCGCGCTCGGCGAGCCACGGCGTGTTGCGGCCGGTGCCGCACCCGATCTCGATCACGTCGCGGCCGGTCAGATCCAGGTCGCGCTGCCGGAGGACCGCGGCCGCCAGCTCGCGGGTCCGGTTGTCGTCGTCATCGTACGTCTCGGCCCAGCGATCGTAGGCTGTGGCGATCTCAGCCTTGCTCGAAGGGGTGGACATCGGTCGAACCGCCCCTACAACCCGAGCTCGCTCAGCCCGGGATGATCGTCCGGCCGCCGCCCGAGCGGCCAGTGGAACTTCCGGTCCGACGCCGCGATGCGCACGTCATTGATGCTCGCCTCGCGCCGCCGCATCAATCCATGAGCGTCGAACTCCCACTGCTCGTTGCCGTGGGACCGGTACCAGCTCCCGCTGTCGTCGTGCCACTCGTAGGCGAAGCGCACAGCGATGCGATCGCCGGTGAACGCCCAGACCTCCTTGATCAGGCGGTAGTCCAGCTCCCGCTGCCACTTGCGGTGCAGGAACGCCTCGATCGCCTCGCGGCCCTGGAAGAACTCGGCCCGGTTCCGCCAGCGGCTGTCGACGGTGTACGCCTGGGCCACGCGCGCGGGATCGCGGCTGTTCCAGGCGTCCTCCGCCAGCCGCGCTTTCCGGGCGGCGGTCTCGGCGGTGAAGGGCGGAAGCGGAGGGCGCGACTCAGCGGGTTCCTGGCTCACGGTGCACCTGCGCGAACTTTCCTCGAATCGCCCATCCCAGGCAACCCCTTTTCGAGCGCGGCTCCCCGGCGTCGGCGCCGCGCGCCCGCCTCCCCCAGGCGCCGCGCGGCGCCGACGCCGGGGGAGCGGCGGCGAGCTTGGCCCTCGCGCCACNCGCCGGGGGAGCGGCGGCGAGCTTGGCCCTCGCGCCACCGGGGAGGACTCGTTAGAATCGCGCTCTCCGATGGCTGGTCTGAACCGCGCCGCGCCCGCGACGGGCCCACGCAGCGGCTCCCGCGCGCGGGGGCCGACGCCGTGAGCGCCGACCCGGGGGGCGCCGGCTACCTGGACGCGATCTTCGCGGCGATCCGCGGGGGCGCCAGCCAGCTCGCGGCGATGAAGACGTGGCTCGGCAGCGCCGAGCGCGCCGCCTCGTCGCCGTGGCGCTTCCAGTTCCTCGGCGCCGCGCGCGCGGCGCACCGGCGCGCCGGCGCCTTCCTCGACGAGACCGAGGAGCGGCTGCGCCGGCTCGGCCCCGCCGACCAGGTCCCGGCCCCGCTGGACCAGCTCCCCAGGAACGTGGCGGCCATGCGCGCGGATCTCCGCGACGGGGAGCAGCGCATCGATCGCCTCGAGGCAGAGGCGACCTCCCGGGAGCAGGCGCGCAGCGGCGGCGGCCGGAGCGCGCGCTCGTCGTAACGGCGGAGTCGACTCGCCGAGAGCCTCGGTGTGGCCACAGCGCCGACCCCGGTCCGGCCGCGCGGAGAGCCTCTGTCGACGCACGCCGAGCGCCTCGGTCAGGCCGCGGGAGGACCTTTATCGCGACAGCAGGAGATCCAGACCGCCAGGGTCCGGCGGGACTGCAGGCTTCACGGGCCGCGGGGCCGGCGCCGGGGGCGTCGCGACCGGCGGCGGCACCCGGGGCCTCGGGTCCGCGGCCGGCGGCTCAGGGAGCGGCGAGGGCAGCTCGGCCGCGGTGAGCTGGCGCGTGCTGCCCCTTCACGAGCTGGTCGATGTGGTCCGCGATCCGCGAGAGCGGCGGCGGCTTGATCGGCCCCTCCTGGGCCTCGAGCTTCTCGATCTCCTCGCTGGTCGTCGGCCCGCGCCGTCGTTCATCGTCCGGGTGATGGTCGGCCGAGCGTGTACGATGCCGGGGTGAACAGCTTGCGCATCGAGAGCGAGGGCGTCGCGTTCGTCCACGCGCGCCGCGCGCGCATCGCCGCGTGGTCCGTCTTGCTCGGGGCCGCCGCGCTCACGGCCGCCGCGCCCGTGCTCCTGGTGATCACGCAGTGGGGGATGGTCGTGGCCGTGCTCTTCCTCATCAGCCATCCCACGTCCGCGGCGCCCACGCCCAGGCGAGGCTCCGCGCGCCCCGCCACTGTCGCTGTCGAGGGGGACGAGATCGTCGTCGCGCAGGCCGCTCGAACGACGCGGCTCCAGCGCGCGCGCCTCGAGGCCGGCTGGATCGACGGGTTCGCCGGCCAGCATCACGTTGTGTTCCGGGGCAGGGGCGGAGACGCCGCGTGGATCCGGGTGCGCGGCGCCGCGGAGGCGAGCGCGCTGCTCCGGGCCGCGGGCTTCGCCGCGGATCAGCACGTCTTCTCGTCGCGCCTCGTGAGCGTGGCCGCGGAGCGGCTGACCCGCGCCGAGCGCTTCGGCCTCATCTGCCTCGCCGTCTGCATGGGGTACCCGACAGCGCCCATCGCGCTGATCGCGCTGTGGAGCGGCCCCACGGCGCTCCTCGCGGCGGTGCTCGCCGTGGCGGTGCCGCTCCTCGCCTATCCGCCGCTCCGGCTCCTCGGCGCGAGGACGGCGCTCGTGGGCACGGACGGCGTCACCATCAAGGGCTTCTTCCACCGGCGCCTCATCCCCTTTGCGCTCGTCACCGGCGCGTCCGCGGACGAGCGCGGCGTCTGGCTCGCTCACCCCGGCGGCGCACGCACGCTCCTGCCGACGATGGCGCGGATGAGCAAGGGCTCCGCGGCGGCGGGGCCGGCGCCCGCGCGCCTCGCCGCGAGCACCGAGGTGCTCCTCGCGCGGGTGCGCGAGGCCATGGCGGCGCAGAGCGGCCAGG
>NZ_JEMA01001038.1 GCF_001589285.1 Sorangium cellulosum
CCCTTGCTGGCGGGCAGCGCCGTCCTCCTCGGGTTCGACCTCGCCCTCGCGATCACGCCGCGCGCGTCGGCGGCCCTGACCGCCCTGGAGACGCTGCTCGTGCCGGCGTGGATCGCGGCCGTCGTGTCGCTGGAGCGCCTGCGCAAGGCGCTCGCCGGCGCGCGGGTCGAGGCGAGGAAGCCCCGGCTCGCCCTGTTCCTGCTCGCGCTCGTCCTGCTGCTCGCGTGCATCGGCGAGAAGTGGCTGATCCTGCTCGGGCACGCGGCCGAGGACGCGGGGCAGCGGGGGATCGTGCTCTACCGGTCCTACACGGTGCTCGCGTTCGTCGTGGCGCTCGTCGGCCTGCTGGGGCGCCGGCCGATCGAGCGGCTGATGGCCACGGCCGCGGAGCACCCGGCCCGGCTGATGGTGCTCTCGTTCGGGGTCGCCACGCTGCTCGGCAGCTTCCTGCTCACCTTGCCGCAGTCGCTCCGGAACGTCGCGGACGCGTCGTTCGTCGACGGCCTGTTCATGGCGGCGAGCGCCGTGTGCGTGACCGGGCTCGCCGTGCACAACGTCGCCGAGACCTACACGCCGTTCGGCCAGGCCGTCCTGCTGCTCCTGGTCCAGGTCGGCGGGCTCGGGATCATGGTCCTGTCGACGTTCTTCGCCATCGTGGCCGGCCGGAAGCTCAGGCTGCGCGACGCGGCGGTGATGGCCGAGATGATCGACGCCGAGTCGTTCGCGCGGCTCCGGCGCAACCTCGCCGCGATCGTCCTGTTCACGCTCGGCATCGAGGCGGTGGGCGCGCTCGGCCTGCTGTTCAGCTTCCTGCCCCACCACGAGATCGCCTCCGGGCCCGTCGCCGGCGAGCCGCTCTCGGGCGCCGGCGATCACCTCTGGGCGGCCGTCTTCCACGCGGTCAGCGCGTACTGCAACGCGGGCTTCTCGCTGTTCGGCGGGGGGCTCGTCCCGCTTGTCGGCTCGCCCGCCGTCTCCGGCGTGCTGGCGGGGATGGTGATCCTCGGCAGCCTGGGCTTCCCTGTGCACGACGAGCTCCTGCGCCGGGCCAGGCTGCGGCTCCGCGGCGAGCGGCCGCCGCGGCTCTCGCTGCACAGCCAGGTCGTGCTGATCGGCACCGCTGTGCTGCTCGCTGTCGGGACCGTGGGCTACCTGGCGCTCGAGTGGCGCCGGTCGATGGGCGGCCTGTCGTGGCCCGTGAAGGTGATGGCGAGCTTCTTCCAGTCGGCGATGACGCGGTCGGCGGGCCTCAACACGGTGGATTACGGCCTCATGGGTCCGGCGACGTGGATGCTGACCTGCATGCTGATGTTCATCGGCGGCGCGCCGGGCTCGACGGCGGGCGGGATCAAGATCACGACGTTCGCCGCGCTGTTCGCGGCGCTGCGCGCCGAGCTGCGCGGGGACGAGGCGCCGCACCTGCTCGGCCGGACCATCCCGGCGGCCACGGTGCGCCGCGCCCTCGCGATCGCGTGCCTGATGGTGGTGCTCGTCTCGGGCTTCCTGCTCGTGATGCTCACCCTGGAGCCGCACGACCCGCTGGGCCTCGCCCTGGAGACGATCAGCGCGCTCGCGACGGCCGGCCTGTCGGCGAACGTCACGCCGTCGCTGAGCGCGCCGGGGAAGCTGATGATCACCCTGGCGATGTTCATCGGGCGCATCGGGCCGCTGACGCTGGCGATGGCGCTCGCGAACCAGGCGCGGTCGCGGTTCTACCGGCTGCCGGAGGAGAAGGTAGGGATCGGGTGAGCGGGGGCGCTCGGCGCGCGCGGCGGGGGCGCTGGGATCGTGCTGCCCGCCCCGCCGGAGCGGCGCCGGCGACGATTCCGCGAAGGGCCGAGGGGCTTCGGCTCATCCAGGGAGCAGGAGGCATCCGCGCCTCCCGAAGGCCGCTGTCGTCGCGACAGCGCACCACGCGGCCGCGCGATGCTCACAGAGGAGATCCATCATGGCTTATCGCAGATCCGTTCTTGTGCTCGCAATGGCCGCCCTCGGCGGCGTGCTCGCCGGGTGCCCGATGGGCGATCCCGAGGGCCCCGGCGCCAGGGGCGTCGTCTCGCTGGGTGAGGGCGTGAGCACGAGCGAGCGCAAGACGCTCCGGGTCCGCGCCGTCCCGGCCTCGGACACGCCCTTCGACCCGGACAACCCGCAATTCCCCGGTCCGGACCTCGATGGCGACGATCGATGGCTCACACACGAGGTGTCTCTGGATGGGCTGAGCTTCCCTCAGCCCTACGAGATCGGCGCCGTCCTCGGCACCACCGATCACGAGCGCTGGCGCGTGTTCGCGTGGCTCTCCGCCGAGGAGATCGACGAGCAGAGCGACGCGCCGAGGAGCGGGGAGCCCTACGGGACGACCACTGTCGATATCGACAGCTGCGGGCTGAGCTACGGCGGGTATTGCACGGTGACCGAGGGGGTGGACGTCACCATCGATCAGACGGCGCCCTGACAGCGCATCGCGCAGGACGTCATCGCCTCGTCTCGCAATCCCCCTCACCCACAGCGGCGCCGACGGTACGCGACATCGCTGTTCCTGGCGAAGAGTGCGAGTTCACTCGGCATTTTGTGGGCGTGAGCACGCGCACAGCAAAGCCTTGACGTTCGGGACGGCTGGCGTGCTCGAGGGCGTGCATGCGGCCGGCGCCATGCACAAGGACGTCAAGCCGCAGAACATCCTCGTCGATGAAGGGTGGGCCGAGGTCGTGCTCGTCGACTTCGGCATCGCGTCGGAGCTGGCCCAGGAGGCGACCGAGGCGAGCCTGCCCGACGCGCTGGGCGTGATGCTGTTCGAGGTGCTGTCGGGGCGGCGGCCGTTCCTCGACAAGGACCCGCTCGCGCTGGTGCACGCGCACCTCGCCAAGGCGCCGCCGGCGCTCGAGAGCCTCGTCGAGGGCGTGCCCGCCGTCGTGGCGCGGCCGTCGAGCGCTGCCTCGAGAAGCACCCCGAGCAGCGGTACCAGACGGCCAGCGTGCTCGTGGTGGACGACAACGCCGACAACCGCGCCGTTGTGCGCGATCTGCTGGCGCCGCTCGGCTTTTCGGACCTCGAGGCGGAGGGCGGCGAGGCGGCGCTCCGGATGGCGGCCGAGCGCGCTCCGGCGCTGATCGTGATGGATCTGGCGATGCCGGGGATGGACGGCTACGAGACCACCCGGCGCCTGCGGCAGATCCCCTCCCTGGAGCGGACCGTCATCCTCGCCTCGTCGGCGGGGGTCGCGGGGCGCGAGGTCGAGCGGAGCCGCGAGGCCGGGTGCGACGACTTCCTCCCGAAGCCCGTGGAGGCGGGCGCGCTGCTCGATCGGCTCCAGCGCTCGCTGGGGCTGTCGTGGATCCGCGACGAGCGGCCGGGACAGCTCCCCTCGCCGGCCCAGCTCACCGAGGCCGAGATCGCCGCGCTGCCGTGCCCGCAGCCCGACGACATGGCGCGGCTCCTGGATCTGTCGAGCCGAGGACGGGTGCTCGAGCTTTCGCCCGCGCCGGAGGCGCCTTCAGGGCCGCGCCGGCCTTGGCCCGCGCCGCTGGCGCCTTCGCATTCCCGCCGCCCTTCGCCCGGGCGCCAGGCGTCTTCGCAGGTCCTGTCTTCTCGAAGCGCACATCGAAGAGGCTGGCGTCCTCCTCGACGAAGCGGAGGAGCGCCTCCCCCTCCTCGGCGAGCTGAGCGCGCGCTCCCCTGGAGAGCGCCTCGAACGGCGCGACAACGAGCGTGGCCGAGGCCTTCTTCCGCTCGATCGTCCACGTGCCAGCCACGAAGCCGTCCACGAGGAACGTCGGCAGGATGCGCAGGTTCGCGGACAGGACGATCCGGCCGCGATGCTCGTCCGCGATCACCCGCGTGCGGTCGTCGTGCGCGAGCAGGAGGTTGTCGTAGTCGGGGACAAACCGGACCGGCGCGGCGGCGTCCGCGGGCGGGCGCGGGGCATCGGGGAGATCGAAGAGCTCCCGGCCTCGCTCGTCGCGGAACGTGCAGAGCCGCTCCCGCAGGGACTGGAGCACGTCCTTGACCCGGGTGAGGCCGGACCACGTCTGCACGTCGGTCGCTGTCGCCGGGCCGAACGACGCGAGGTAACGGAGCACGAGCGCGCGAGGCCCGTCGACCTCGCGGAACGGCTTGCCCAGCCACGACGCAGCCGGGGCGAAGTCCGCCGTTCCCGGGTAGCCCCACGCTGTCCCCGCGGGGACCTGGACGACCGGCAGGTGCATGCGAACCGCGAGCGCCATGGCCCGCACGTCGCCGTCGGGGTGGAGCTGGGCCAGGTTGTCGCGCAGCTCGTCCATGGTGCGCGGCGCCTCATCGAAGTACGCGCGCGCCTCGGCGACCAGCCGGGGGATGTCGAGGGCGTCCGCGCGCGCGCGGAGGACCGATCGCACAGCGGCGTGGAGCACCGGCGCGATGACCGGGTGCAGATCCAGGTAATCCTTCGCGCTCACGAGGTGCAGCGTGCCGCGCAGGAACGGCGCCCGGACGACCTCGCGGCGCGCGATCAGCTCGACGAGGTGCTCGCGCCGGAACCCCGCGAGCCGCGACCAGAGCCCGATGAAGGGTGGCCGCGCGAGCTGCGCCTGGAGGGCGATGAGCCGCTCGATCCCGTGGACGGCCGTGGCGCGCTCGCGCGAGAGCAGCATCTGTCGCGCGAGCGTGGCCCGGTTCAGATCTCTTCGTGTCAGCGTCGTCGTGGGCACGCCGGCGAGCGTAGTGCGGATCGGGCCGTCGCTGACCCACCACAACCGCACGGCATCCGTCCACGTGCCCTTCCGCCCGCGCGCGTCCGCGCTAGATTCACCCCCCATGCGAAAATTGCACCTGCTCAGGCCGCTGACAGCGGCCCTGGCCTTGATATCGCTTCACGCAGCCGGCTGCTCCGACACGCCCTCCCAGGGCGACCCCTTGACGGGCGACCCGTCCGGCCCCGGCGGCGGCTCCGGCCCCGGCGGTGCCTGCGCGCCGTCCGGCGGCGGGCCGCACTGGCTCCTCGAGGGGGAGACAGTGAAGTTCCCCGTGGCGTGCTCGACAGGCCTCGCGCTCCCCGGCGACGCCTTCGAGGTCGTCGATCTCCCCGAGGGCGCCGCCTACGATCCGGTCGCGCGGGAGGTGACGTTCTCGCCCGGGCTCGACCAGGCCGCTGTCTACGAGGTCGAGATCCGCGTCGCGCAGACCGATGAGGTCGGGCGCGTCAAGATCGGCGTCGCCGACGACTGGGCCGATCCGTCGAACGTGCCCGTCGTCGATCCGGCCAGCTACCCCGAGGAGTACGGCCTTCCGGTGTTCTTCCTCTCGCCGGGGCCCGATGCCAAGGAGTACGCCCCGGCCACGGTCGTCTACCGAGGTCACACGTACCAGGCCGAGGCGGAGCTCCGCGGCGAGAGCTCGCTCTCGTACCCGAAGCAGAGCTACACCCTGAAGTTCCCCAAGAACGACAAGTTCAACGAGCCCGACGAGGCCGGCGGGTTCACCGATCGTCGCAAGGTCGTGCTCGCCAGCACGTTCGACGACAACTCCTATGTCCGGCAGCGCCTCGCCTACGATCTCTGGAACCGCCTCGATCCGGAGCACATCCAGATCAAGACCTACAGCGCCGTGCTGTACATCGACGGGGAGTACCGGGGCCTCTACACAGTCGTCGATCACGTGAACGGGTACCTGATGGAGGACCACGGGTATCCGCAGGACGGCAACCTCTACAAGGCGGTCAGCCACGACGCGAACTTCGCGCTCACGCCCTACAGGGGCGAGGGCGAGCCGAAGGAGACGCTGCACGACGGCTTCGAGAAGAAGGAGGGCGAGCCGCCCGAGGGCGAGCCGGGGGCGTTCGCGGACCTGGAAGAGCTCGTGGACTTCGTGGCCACGTCCGATCCGGAGACGTTCGTCGCCGAGATCGACGCGCGGATCGATCGGCGCGATTACGAGGACTGGTGGATCTTCGCCACGTTCATCGTGGCCAACGACTCGGCCGGGAAGAACAGCTACCATTACCACGACCCCGCGCCCGGCAACGTCTTCCGCTATGCGCCGTGGGACTTCAACGCGAGCTTCGGCCAGGCGTGGGAAACGTCGCGCGAGTCGGCGTCGGAGCGCGTCGACTACACGACCATGAACCTCCTTTTCCAGCGCTTCCTGGAGGAGCCCTCGATCGGCGACCCGCTGCGCGCCCGCTACAACGACGTCCTGCACGGCGTGTTCGCCGACGCCGAGGTGCAGGCGCTCGTGGACGGCTACATCCAGCGCATCGACGCGAGCGCGCGCCGCGACGAGGCGCGGTGGAGCGAGGCGTACAGGAGCTACGAGGGCTGGAACACGCGCACCGACTTCACGACCTACGAGGAGGAGATCGCCTACCTCAAGGCGTGGATCTCGGAGCGCTGGCAGCACCAAGACGCGCTCTACTGAGGCGGCGCCGGGCGCGACCCGCCAGAGCACATCACGCTTCGCTCCTCCACGCTCTCCATCCCTCCCGAACGTAGGTCTCCGCAGTGCGGGGAGTCACGCTCGCCGCTGACGGCCGTGCGCGAACTCACCTCGATTCTGCAGACCGGTTGACATCGACAGCGGTCTTCCGTCTCTTGCCGCCGCCCGGCGCGCGAGGCCGTCGTGCCCTTCCGGGTCACGTCGCCCCGGCGCGGTGGGCTCAACGTGCGCGAGGGTCCGGAGATCTGCTCGATGCGTCATGTCCTTCACCGGCTTGCCTTGATTGCCTGTCCTGTCTTCTCGTCGCTCGCCGGGTGTGGGGCCGACCCCGCCGGCCCCACGGAGACGGCCGCGAGCGTCGACGGGGACCACGGCGGTCGGCCCGGGGCGTCAGCGGGCCCGGGAGGCGACGCCGTGGCCTGCGCCCCGCTCGCCGCCCGGCTCCAGGCGGCGCTCGACGCCGCGGTCGACGCGCAGGGGCTCCCCGGCGCCGCCGCGGCCGTGGACCTCGGGGGCTGCTCGTTCCGAGGCGCGGCGGGGGTGGCGAACATCGAGCCAAGGACGCCGATGAAGCCAGGAGATCTCTTCCGCGCGGGGAGCATCACCAAGACGTTCATCTCGACGCTGGTGCTGATGCTCCGCGCCGAAGGCGCGCTCTCGCTCGACGACGCCGTATCGGCGCACGTGGCGGGTGTCCCCCGCGGCGAGCAGATCACGATCCGGCAGCTCCTGAATCATACGAGCGGCCTGTTCAACTACACGGACACCGACGCGTTCCTGAGCGCCGTCGAGGCCGACCCGACCCGCGCGTGGACGCCCGAGGAGCTCATCGCCTTCTCCGCCGCAGAGCCGCCGTATTTCGAGCCGGGCCGGGGCTTCGCGTACTCCAACACGAACTACATCGTCGCTGGCTGCCTCGTCGAGGCGGTCTCCGGAGAGCCTGTCGTGGCGCTGCTGCGCGCGCGCATCCTCGAGTCCGCCGGCCTCGCCAGCACGTACCTCGACGGCGCCGAGCCCGCGGTGCCCGGGCTCGTGCACGGCTACGGGTCGTACGGCGGCGAGCTCGTCGACACGACGTCCGCCGCGGACCCGTCGTCCGCGTGGACCTCGGGTGGCCTGGTGTCGAACACGGGGGACCTCACCACGTTCTTCGTCCGGCTCCTCGGCGGCGGGCTGCTCGGCCCGGCCGAGCTCGCGGAGATGACCACCTGGGTCGGCGCCCTGCCGGCGGACGCGCGGGGTTACGGGCTCGGGCTCGCCCGACGCGCATCGCCGGTCGGCGCGACCTACGGCCATGGGGGCAGCATGTGGGGCTTCGTGTCCGCGTCGTACCGCGCTGTCGAGCGCGACGCTGCCATCACCGTGCTCGTCAACCACGAGGAGGGCAACGTCGAGGCGATCGTCGATGATCTGTTGCGCGTCCTGAAGGGGCCTTGAGGCGATCGCCGCGCTCGACGGAGCTCCGACCTTTCACCAGGAGATCCGTGCGAGCCCGCCCGGCCAGGTTCGCCTCGCCGTGGCCTTTCTTTGGTGGATTCACCGTACAACCTACCAAGGAATTCCCTCATCTGGCAGCCGTTTTCAGAGGAGAAATTCAACAGGGAGGCGGGGAGGCGGGGAGTATTTTGAAGATTTTCCTCCCCGCCTCCCTGTGAATTTTCCGAAGAATCGAGGGGGCTCCTCAGTACAACTCCTGCACACCGAGGAGCGATCACCGGGTGTTCTTGCCGCCTACTCGGCGATGTCGGGGCTCACCGTGGGGTTGTAACAGCGCCGCTGTCACCCCATGTTCCTACCGGATCGGCGTACCACTTGCATCGCGAGGCTCCACGGCCCCCCTGTTGGGAGCTCGACCTTGGAAGGAGTCAACGATGAAGTTCGTGGAGCTGATCGTAACCTTGGGAGCATGCGCTGTGGCGCTCGGTGGCGCGCAGTTCTCCGCTGCTGCCGCCACAAGGCCTGTGGAGGATCTCGCGCTGGTGGAGGAGGCGCCGGCGCCGCTCTCGGCCGAGTTGATGAGTGATCGCCAATCGCATCACGGTCACCACGGCCACCATGGCCACCATGGCCACCATGGCCACCATGGCCACCACGGCCATCACGGTCACCACGGTCACCATGGCCACCACGGTCACCACGGTCATCGCGGCCACTGGTTCCACGGGCGCTCGTTCCTCGGCGCGGCTTCGTACGGGGCGCTGCCCACGCCTGTCGTGCTCCTGGCCGAGCATCGCTGACGCTCGTCCAGCGGACCGGCGACGCAGGATGAGGGACCCGGGTGTTCGGCTGTCCTTCATCCTCGGCGCCGGAGCTCGCCGGCCGGCGCGCGGCCGTCAGATGCCGGTGTGAGAGGGGGAATGATGCGAAGAGAGGCGATGGACCGGTGGCGAGCGCTCGTGGTCCTGGCCGCGGCCGCGGGGCACCTCGGCCTCGTGATCGTCCTGGGAGCGTTCCCGATCGACCTGGGCTGCGGGCGGTGGCTGGCGGACGCGCTGGCCTGGTATGGCACGCTCTCCGGCGCCGACAGCGGGTATGCCTTCTTCGCTCCCGCCGTCGCCTCGCCCCCCTCGGCGACGTTCGAGATCGTGGACGCGACGGGGGCGGCGACAACGGATCACCTCAAGCCCGGGACGAGCTCCGAGGCGGACCTGCGCGCCGGGAACATCGTCGGGAGGTTCTGGCTTCAGGACGATCCGGCGCTGAAGCGCTCGATCGCCGCGTCCTGGGCCGGGAAGATGTTCGCCAGGCACCCCGGCGCCGTCAGCGTTGTCGTGCGCGTGGAGGAATGCGAGGTCGCCTCGATGGACGCGTACCGCCAGGGAGACGGGTTCAGGTGTCACCGGCATTACCAGGCGAAGTTCGTTCCCCAGGCGACGGCGCGCGCCGCGAAGCAGCCAGTCCAGGAGGCGCCATGAGCGGGCACGCCGTGCTTCGCCCCGCGGGTCGGGCGGCGCTCGGGCGCGCGTGGCAGGCGATCGATCGCTTCGCGTTCGCGCCTGCGTCGGCCGTGCCCCTCGCGGCGCTGCGGATCGGGCTCGCGTCGGTGCTGCTTCTCCAGGCCGCGATGGTCGCGCCGGTGTTCCTCGATCTGTACGGGCGGTCCGGCTTCCTCCAGGGGCCGCTCAACGACATGATGGCCCGGAGCCACCTTCTCCGCGTCGGCTGGCTCATCGACGCCCTCGCCCCGCTGGGCATCGGCGAGGCAGCGCTCATCCGGGGCACCGGCGCGCTCTACGCGCTCGCGCTCGTCGCGCTCCTCCTCGGGTGGCGGGCGAGGGCCGCGGCCGCGCTGGCCTGGCTCACCCACCTGCTGCTGATGATGACGGCGGACAGCACGAGCTACGGCGCGGACAGCTACGCCCACATCTTTCTCTTCTACCTCCTGTGGATGCCCTCCGGAGCCGCGCTGTCGCTGGACCGCTGGCTCGGTCGCGCGCCCGGCGACCCGCCGGCGACAACGCGGCTGTCGCTGCGCGTCGTGCAGGTACACCTCTGCATCTCCTACCTCGCGAGCGGGCTCCACAAGGCGTCCGGCGAGCAGTGGTGGAGCGGCGAGGCGGTCTGGCGCTCGGTCATGCTGCCCGAGTATCGGCAGATCGATCTCTCCTGGCTCGCTCACCACCCCTGGATCCCGATGGTCGCCGGCTGGCTCGTGATCCTTGTCGAGGCCGGCTACGCGCTCTTCATCTGGCCGCGGCGCAGCCGCCGGCTCTGGGTGGCGGCCACGGTGGCGCTGCACGTCGGCATCGCGATCTTCATGGGGCTCGTCGTGTTCGGCGCCCTCATGGCGGTGCTCACGCTCGCGGCCTTCGGGGTGAGCGCCGAGCCGCGCGGATCGATCGCGGAGCGCTCGGTGCCCCGGATGAGCCTCACGTGACCCCCGCGGGAGCGCCGCTCCCGTCGCCTCTGGCGTGGATGTCGGCGCGCTGCTAGCACCACGACGCGCTCGACTGAGCGCCCGCCCGGCGGCTCGGTGGAGGGTGCGGCTCAGATGAGCTCGACGCAGCGCGCGAGATCCTGAGCGACCGCCTTCAACACCTGCTCGCGAGCGCTGCTCACGAACACATGGTCGCCAGAGACCATTCGCAACACGAGCTCGCCCCGCGTGTATCGTCCCCAGCCCGCGAGGGCGTCGCGGCGCACCAGCGTGTCGTCCGTGCCGCCGAACACGGAAATGGGGCAGCGAACAGGCTCGCCTTCGTCGCAGGCGTAGCTCCTCATCAAGCGAAGGTCAGCCTGCATCACTGGCAGGAGCACTTCCACCAGATCGGGGTGATCCAGCATGGGATCCGACATCAACCCCAGTCGCTGGAGCGCGCGCCGCCGGGCTGCCTCCGAGACGTCGGTGTCGACGGCGTCGCGGATGCTCTCGGTGACCACGGTCACCCCGTGCGGGGGCGGCGATGCGGCGATGAAGAGATGGATCGGCCCCCGCCCGCGCGTGCCCTCCAGCCTCCGCGCAAGCTCGAAGCCAATGATCCCGCCCATGCTTGTCCCGAAGAAGGCGAACGGCATGTCCAGGAGGGGCTCCATGGCTCGCTGCAGCGCGTCGAGGAGCGGGGGAAAGCTCTCGTAGGGGGGCTCCTCCCGCCGATCTTCGCGGCCAGGGAGCTTCACCGGGCAGACCTCGACACGCCCGCCGAGCGCGTCACCCCAGGTACGGTAGGTGAAGTCGCTGCCGCCCCCGAACGGGAAGCAGAAGAGGCGCAGGCGTGCCTCGGAGGCTCGCGGGCGGCGGCGGAACCACAGCTTCGTCCGGGCGTCCGCGGCCGTTTCCGCCGCCGCGCGGCCGCTCGGCGCGGGCGAAGCCCCGGCCATCTGTCCGGCGAGCTCACGTGGGCTCGGACCGCGAAGCAGGTCGACCACGGGCACCGCGAGGCCCAGCTCCTTCTCGATCCGATGCTTCAGCTCCATCGCCATGAGCGAGTCCAGTCCAAGCTCCCGGAGCGACGCGCCGGGATCGATCTCGGCGCGCGGAAGGCTCACAACCCCGGACACCTGCTCGAGGAGGTACGACTCGATGAGCGCCTGGCGCTCGGAGACGGGCGCCGCGTCGAGCTGGATCGCCGGGCGTGCCGCGACGGAGACCTCGCGACCACGACCAGCGCCGCGCTTGCCCTCCACCACGCGGCGGAGCGCCTCGGGCGCGGCCCGCCAGAAGCGCAGTCCCTCGACGACGGCCACGACCTCCTCGCGCTCGTCGAGCAGACGCACATCCACGACGAGGCTGTCGCCGGCCTCTCCCTCTTCGCGAATTCGCACGTGGGACCAGCGCACCTTCCCCGGCGCGGCCCTGGGCTGATGCAGGCGCTCGATGCCGATGGCGACATACGTCCTCCCGCTCAGATGCTGCGAGCGCTCGCCGGGCAGCGCTGCCTTGAAGGAATGTACCGCGGCTTCGAGGCTCTGCGCCTCGGCGACGAGCGCTCTGGGAGCGAACGCGTACGACCCCGCCTCGAGGCCGGTCTCCGACGGATCGCGGAGTTCGGTGAGGGACTCGCCGTCTCGACGGAAGACGCGCTGGACCAGACGATAGCTCGGGCCGAGATGATGCTCGTCGCTCCAGTGCCTGCTGTAGAAATCGTCGCCGGCGATCTCTTCACGACACCGGGCCCTCACGCCCGCGAGGGAGCCTTCGCTCGCCGCAGAGCGAGGAGCCGGGGCGGTCCCCGGTCGAAGGACGCCCGCCGTGTGCAGCTTCCAGCCGGCGGGGCTCCCGACGAGCTCGCCATCGATGCTGAAGAGCCGGAATGACACATCGCCGCTCGCCGCGGGCTCCAGCACCACCTGCACGACTCGAGGCTCTTCCTCGGCCACCACGAGGGCCTCCCGGAAAGCGACATCGGCCACCGTGAGCGCCTGGGGGGCGCCGCTCTCCTCGCCCAGCGCCGCCTTCGCCATCGCGAGGTGCGCGACACCCGAGACCACATTGAACCCGAAGACGCGGTGGTCGCGGAAAATGCTCACCGCCTTCGGATCGAGCTTCACCTCGAAGGCCACCGTGACAGGTGAGTGGACGCGATGCCCGATGAGCGGATGACCTCCCCGGGCATCGCTCGCGCGCGGCGCCGGCGCGCGCCCCGCCGCGGGCTCATGCCCCGAGGCGTCGAACCAGTAGCGCTCGCGCTGGAAAGGATAGGTCGGCAGCACGACGCGGTTGCGAGGAGCGTCGCGGTAGACGCCGCGCCAGTCGATCTCGACCCGGCGCGTATAGAGCTCGGCCAGCGAGCTCAGCACCGTATGCCAGTCGCCCTTGCCATCGCGGAGCGAAGGCAGCCACGCCCCCACGTCGGCGGGCAGGCATCTCCGACCCATGCCCAGCAACGTCGGCTTCGGGCCGATCTCCACGAAGATGTCGACGCCAAGGGCCTGAAGGCTCCGGATGCCGGCGGCGAAGCGCACCGGCTCGCGCGTGTGGCGCCGCCAGTAAAGAGGGCTCGCGAGCTCGCCGGACGACGCTGGGCTGCCCGTGAGGTTCGAGATCAGCTTGATGTGAGGTGACGCGTAATCGACCCTGGCCGCGGCGCGCTCGATCTCGTCCAGGATGGGGGCCATCAGCGGGGAGTGAAAGGCATGCGAGGCCTTCAGCTCCCGGGTCCTCACCCCCTCGATCTCGAGCTGCCGAGAGATCCGCTGCACGACCTCTCGCGCCCCGGAGATCACCGTCTCGCTCGGGCTGTTCACCGCCGCGATCGCCACCTGGCTCGCCCATGGCGCGATCGCCTCCGACACGCGCTCCTCGCCGTCGAAGATCACCATCATCTGCCCGTCGCGGGGCAGCCCCTGCATCAACCGACCTCGCTCGGCGACCAGCGCGAGCCCCTGCTCGAGCGAGAAGGCACCCGCCGCGCACGCGGCCGAGAGCTCCCCGACGCTGTGGCCCAGCACCGCATACGGATCGACCCCCCACTCCCGCCACAGCTCCGTGAGCGCATACTGGATCGCGAACAGCGCCGGCTGCGTGTAGGCCGTCTCGTCCAGCGAGGGAGCGCCTCCGGGTCGCTGGTCGGGGTAGAGCACGTCCAGCAGTCGAACCGGGAGGAGCGGGCGCAGTATCTCATCGCAGCGATTGAGCGCCTCCTGGAAGGTCAGGTGCGTCTCGTAGAGCTGCCTTCCCATCCCTACGTATTGCGACCCCTGCCCCGTGAACAGGAACGCCACCTTCGGGCTGGCGTCCCCGCGCACACGCCCGGTGACGATCCCCGGAGCAGGCTCCCCGGACGCGAACGCGGCGAGCCGGGACCGCGCTTCCGAGGGAGAGGCGACCACGGCCGCAAGCCGATGCTCGAAATGTGACCGTCCAGCGCCGGCCGTGAAGCACACATCCGCGAGGGATACCCCGGACGACCCGGCGAAATAGGCCTCATAGCGCGCGGCGAGCGCGCGGAGCGCCTCCCCCTTGCGCGCCGAAAGCGCGAGGATGTGCAAGGGCATCGATAGCTCCGTCGGCAGCGCGTCCTCGGGCGGCTCCACGGGAGGGGGGTCGGAGAGCACGACGTGCGCGTTGGTCCCGCTGATCCCGAACGAGCTCACCCCGGCGATGCGGCGCTCGCCCTGCGGGATCCACGGGGTGAGCTCCGCCGGCAGGCGCGCCGGGATCTCGTGCCAGGGGATGTTCCGGCTCGGATCGCGCACGGGCTGCGGCGGGATCTCTCCGTGCTGAAGCGAGAGCACGGCCTTGATCAGCCCCGCCATGCCGGCTGCGCCCTCGCAATGGCCGATGTTGGCCTTCACGGAGCCGAGATAGAAGGGGCGGCCCGGGGGCCGTCCCTCGCCGAGTACCTCCCCCAGCGCACGGACCTCGATGGGGTCCCCCAGCGACGTCCCCGTCCCGTGCGCCTCGACGTAATCCACCTCCGCAGGCTCCACCCCTGCGTCGGCGAGCGCCTGGCGCACCAGGTCCTGCTGCGCCAGCCCGTTCGGGACCGTCGGGCCGCTGCTCGGCCCGTCCTGGTTGACGGCCGTGCCACGGATCACGGCGAGGATGGGACTTCGATGCTGAAGCGCGCTCGAGAGCCGCTCGAGCACGACGACGCCGCACCCTTCGGCGCGGCCGTAGCCGTCCGCCGTCTGTTCGAACGACTTGCAGCGGCCGTCGGGCGAGAGCGCCCGCATCCTGCTGAGCAGGATGCTCCCCCACGGGGTGAGGATCAGGTTGACGCCGCCCGCGATCGCCAGGTCGGTCTCGCCACTCCGCAGGCTGCGACAGGCCAGGTGAACCGCCACCAACGACGACGAGCACGCGGTATCGATCGTCAGACTCGGTCCCTGGAGCCCGAGCATGTACGAGAGGCGTCCGGGCGCGACGCTCGGCAGCGTGCCCGTGAGCACGTAGTCGTCGAGCTGCCGCGGGTCGCCGGCTTTCGCGAGCAGGTTCGCGGCGTAATACTCGCTGCTGGTCATGCCCAGGAAAACGCCGGTGCGGCTGCCGGAGAGCTCGCTCGGCGCCCGCCCCGCGCGCTCGAGCGCCTCCCAGCTCGTCTCCCAGAACAGACGGTGCTGGGGATCGATGCTGACGGCCTCGCGCGGGCTGATGTTGAAGAAGCGGGCGTCGAACCGATCGACCTCGCGGAGGAAGCTGCCCCGGCGCGTGTACATGCGGCCCGGAACGCTCGGATCCGCGTCGTACCAGGCGTCGACGTCCCACCGCTCGCGCGGGACCTCGTCGCTCGCGTCGACGCCGTCGGAGAGCAGGCGCCAGAACTCCGAGGGGCTCTCCGCGCCGGGGAAGCGAAGGGCCATGCCGATGACGGCGATCGGCTCGGTCCTCGCGCGCTCGGCCTCGTCGAGCCGCTCGCGCAGGAGCTTCATGTCGAGGAGCGCCTGCCTGAGGACGCTCTGACGGCTGATATCTTCCTTGCTGCTCATGGGCCTCTACTTCCGCGCGCCTCTCGCGCCCCGCACGCTCAGCGCAGCCAGCTCCTTCGCGAGGAGGTTCAGCAGTTCGTCCTCCGAGGCGCTCGCGGGCGTCGCGTCGGGCGGCGGCGGCCGGACCAGGCGCCGTCGTGACGCGGGGAGCTCGGAGGCCGACGGCCGCCGTGACGGGGGTGCCTTGATGGCCGGCGGCCGCGCGGGGGGTCGTCGTGACGGGGGAGGCCGCTCCTCCGACGCCGCGGCGCCTGACAGATCCGTCCCGAGGACGTCGGCGAGGTGAGCGCTGAGCGCCCCGATGCTCGCATGCTCGAACACGAGCGTCGCTGGCAGCGTTCGACCGAGATCGGCGTCGAGGCGCCGCTTGAGCTGGACGCTCATGAGCGAGTCCATCCCGAGCTGGAAGAAGCCCTGTTCGGGCGGGGGCCCGTGGGCATCCGCAGGCAGATCGAGCACCTCCATGACCCGGCGGCGCACGTGCGCCCGGAGGATCTCGGCCCGATCCTCGCCGGAGGCCGAAGCGAGCTGCCGGAGGAGCGCGGAAGGACCGGCCTCGGCCTCCCGGGCGGTGCCGCCCGCGTCGATGTGCTCGAAGAGCGGCATCTTCCGCCGGCTCTCGAAGATGGGCTTGTAGCGGCTCCAGTCGACGGAGGCGACAGCCCGCTGGACGGGCGCTCCGCCCCCGAGGAACCGGCCGAAGATCTCGATCGCCTGCTCCGCCGGGATGATGCCGAAGCCGATCTGCTCGAAGAAGCGCAGCACCTCGTCGGGAGCTCCGGTGATCATGCCGCCTCCCTCCCAGGAGCCCCAGTCGATGCTCGTGGCCGGCGCCCCCAGCGCCCTACGGTGGTGGGCCAGGCCATCCATGAAGTGGTTGGCCGCCGCGTAGGCGCCCTGCGTCGCGGCGCCCCACATCGCCGCAGCCGACGAGAACATGATGAAGAAATCCAGAGGAAGATCGCGGGTTTGCTGGTGCAGGATCCAGCTGCCTTCCACCTTCGGCGCGAGGGCGGCGGTCGCGTCCTCGCGCGTCGTCTGCACGATCGGCTTCCGCACCGACACGCCCGCCGCGTGGACGACACCCCTCAAGGCGGGCGCGATCTGCGAGATGAGGGCGGCCATCCGCGTCGGATCGCCGACGTCCACCGCCGCGCACGTCACGGACGCACCGCGCCGCTCCATGTCCTGAACGGCCGCCACCGTGGCTCGGGACGCGTCGTCCGCCGGCAGCGCGTCCCACGTGGAGCGGTCCGGCAGCCCCCTGCGCCCGGTGAGCACGAGGTGCCGCGCTCCCGCATCGACCAGCCGGCGGGCGACCTGGAGACCGAGACCGCCGAGACCGCCGGTTACGAGGTACGAGGCGTCCGGGCGCAGGGCGACCGGAGCGCTCGGAAGCTCCTCCGCATGGCCCCGCCGGACGCGGGCGACGCGCCGCTCGTCGCCGCGGAAGGCGATGTGGTCTTCACCGTCGGACCCCAAGAGCTCCTCGGCGAGCCGCGCGATGTCGGCCCCCGTCGCGACCGGGTCGAGGTCCACCATGCCTCCCCAGAGCTCCGGGTGCTCCAGCGCGAGCACCCTCCCCACGCCCCACATCGGCGTCTGCGCGACCGCGAGAGGCGCTGGGCTGTCGCTCGCGGGCTGCGCGCCCCGCGTGACGAACCACAGCGAGGGGGGACTCGGGAGCTCGGCGGAGACCAGCGCTTGCACCAGCGGCGGGACGCTGTGGCAACCGATGTCCTGCGCAGCCCTCAGCGCGGCGGGATCCGCCTCGTCGACGACGACAGCATCGAGGCCCATGAGGTGCACCACGCCCCGCAGCGCACCGAGCCGCTCCCGGGTCTCCGCGAGGAGCCACGCGAAGTCCTCACGCCTGGAAGGATCGAGCGTGAGCTCCCTGGGGCCGATGACGCCGCGCTCCTGCGCCGCGAAGGCCACGAGGACCTCGCGGCCACGATCCCTGAGCGCGCCGGCAAGCGCCTCGCCGGCGCCGCCTCGATCCGCGAGGATGAGCCAGCGGCCGGCCTCCTCGACCTGCGTCCGCGCGCGCCCGAGAGGTCTCGGCTCCCACGCGAGCTCGTAGAGCCAGTCGTGGAGGCGCCTCCCCGCGGCCTGCCGCGCGATCTCGGCAGGGGCGGGGCGGAGGCGGAGCCCGGTGATCTCCAGGACGACACGCCCGTCGTCGTCGAGGAGACGAACGTCGCCGGTCCTTGCGCCGTCGCCTCCCGTGTCGTGCAGCAGGGCGTGACTCCACGCTGCCCCCGCGACACGGCCATGGAGGCCCAGGCGCTCGAAGCGATCCGGCAACAGGAGGACGGACGCCTCGGTCTCCGGCGCCGCCGAGATCAGCGTCCGCATGCCGGCCTCGAGCAGGGCCGGATGGATGCGGAAGCCCGCGACCTGAGGCGACCCGGGCTCGGGCAGCCGGATGCGCGCGAGCGCCTCCCCGGCACAGCGCCAGACGTTCGCGACGCAACGGAAAGGCCCTGCGAGCGAGAGCCAGCGCGCGCGGAGCTGCGCCTCGTCGTCCTGCTCCGCCGTCTCCTCGCGGCACCGTGCACGGATCTCGGTGAGCGACTGGTGCTCGTCGAAGGCGCCCTGCGTCGCTGGCGCGCGGACCACCTCGCCAGAGGCGCGCCGCTGCCAGGCGCCGTCGCCGTCGGGCGCGCTGAAGAGCTCGAAGAGGAGCCGGTCGTCAGACTGCGACATCAGGACGAGCTGGCCCGTGCGCCGGCCCTCGTCGGGGAGGATCCACGGCGCCTCCAGCGTGCACTTCTGCACGAGGGCCGCCCCGGTGCTCCACAGCTCCCCGGCGGCGGCGAGGACCAGGTCCGCGATGAGCGATAGCGGCACGAGCGGAAGGCCATGCGCGCGGTGATCGCGCAGGAGCGGCAGCACCTCCGGATCGAGCACGACCTCCCAGAGGTGCTCGCCGGTGCGGGCCGACACCTGATGCGCCCCGAGCAGCGGGTACTTCGACGCTGCCGCCCGCGAGGGTCCAGCCTTCTCCTGCGCCGGTTCCACCCAGTATCGCTGCCGCTGCCAGGGATAGAGGGGCAGCGGGACGCAGCGTCCGCCGCTGGGATACAGCAACTCGAAGGCGACCGCTGCGCCCTGCGTGTACAGCGCGCCCAGCGCCTGGAGCAGGCTGCGCCGCTCGTCCTTGCCGCGCCGGAGCGTCGCGACGGCGTGGCCCGCCATCCTCGCCGCTGCGAGGCACTGCTCGATGCTGGCCGAGATCACCGGGTGCGGACCCACCTCCAGGAAGAGCCGGTGACCGTCGCCGATCGCCGCCTCGACGGCCGCGGCGAACCGCACCGGCTCGCGGAGGTTGCTCCCCCAGTACGCCGCGCCGAGCTCTCCGCCCTCGACCCTGGCGCCGGTCACCGTGCTGTACATGGTGAGCTTCGCCTGCGCCGGCGACAGCCCGTCGAGCTCGCTCGCGAGCGCCCGCTGGAACGGCGCCATCTGCGGGCTGTGCGAGGCGTAGTCGACCCGCAGCATCCGGCAATCCACGCCTTGCTGCTGCAGGCGCTCGATCACCTCCGCGAGGGCATCCGCCTCCCCGGACAGCACCACCGAGCCGGGGTCGTTGACGGCCGCGACGGCGATACGGTCCTCGTAGCCCTGCAGCGCGAGGAGCGCCTTTTCCTCCGACAGCGCGACCGGCGCCATCTTGCCGAGCCCCGTCGCCCGCTGCGCCACGCGCCCGCGAGCGACGGTGAGGCGCACGGCGTCCTCCAGGCTGAGCGCGCCGGCCACGTGCGCGGCCGCCACCTCGCCGACGCTGTGGCCGATGACGGCGTCGGGCACGATGCCCCACGACGCCCACAGCGCGACGAGCGCCACCTGGATCGCGAAGAGGACCGGCTGCACTACCTCGGTCTCGTCCAGGCGGGATGTCGCCTCCGGGGCCTCGAGCTCGTCCCGCAGAGACCAGCCCGCCTGGCGCCTCACCAGCGCGTCGCACGTCTCGATGGACGCGCGGAACACGGGCTCCTTGTGGAGCAGCTCCAGCCCCATACCGACCCACTGAGATCCCTGCCCTGCGAACACGAAGGTCAGCCTTGGTCGCGCAGACGAGCTCGGTCTCACCTGCGTCGCGGCGCTCTCCTGCTCCTCGAGCAGCGCATCGATCGATTCGCACAGCTCTTCTCGAGACCGCCCCACGAGGGCCAGGCGATGCGCATGATGGCTGCGCCGGACGCTCGCCGTGTAGGCGATGTCCTCGAGAGAGAACGGCGGATCCGCGGGCGATCGGGCGAGGAAGCTACGGTAGGCCCGGGCCAGCGCCGAGAGCGCCTCCGGGCTCCTCGCCGACAGGGGCAGCAGCACCACGGGAGTCTCCCCGCTCGCGTCGACGCGCGTGGCTCGGGGCGCCTCCTCCAGCACCATGTGGGCGTTGGTCCCGCTCGCCCCGAACGAGCTCACGCCCGCGATCCGCGCGGCGCCGCTGGCCGGCCACGGAACGGCCTCGGCAGCGACCTTCGCCGGCAGCTCCGCCCACGGGATGTGCGGGCTCGGCACGCGGAAGTGCAGCGACCTGGGGATCTTCTCGTGCTGCAGCGCCAGCACCGTCTTGATCACACCCCCGACCCCGGCCGCGGCCACTGCGTGTCCGATGTTCGACTTCAGCGAGCCCACCAGGACCTGGGCTCCTTCGGCCCGGCCCTCGGCCAGCACCTTCCCGAGCGCCAGCATCTCGATCGGGTCGCCGAGCGGCGTCCCGGTCCCGTGCGCCTCGACGTAGCCCACGGCGCTCGGGGCCACCCCCGCGTTCTCTAGCGCCCGCCGGATCACGGCCTCCTGGGCTGGACCGCTCGGCGCCGTGAGCCCGTTGCTCCGCCCGTCCTGGTTGATCGCCGAGCCCCGGAGCACCGCCAGGATGGGATCGCGGTCCCGCTGCGCATCCGAGAGCCGCTTGAGCACGACGATCCCGCAGCCATCGCTCCACGCAGCCCCGTCGGCCGACGCGTCGAAGCTCTTGCAGCGGCCGTCCGGTGAGAGCGCCCGGAGCCGGCTGAACTCCACGAAGCCGGCCGGCGTCAGGTTCAGGGTCACCCCACCGGCCAGCGCCGCGGAGCACTCCCCGGACCGCAGGCTCTGACACGCGAGGTGCATCGCGACGAGCGACGACGAGCACGCCGTGTCCACGGTCACGCTGGGGCCCCTCAGGCCGAGCAGGTACGAGATCCTCCCCGACGCGACGCTCGCTGCGTTGCCGGTGAACACGTGCCCGTCGAGCTGCTCGAGCGCGCTCGAGGCGAGCTGCGCGTAATCGTTGGTCGCCAGCCCCACGAACACCCCGGTCTCGCTCTCCAGCAGCCGGTCCGGGGGCATCCCCGCCTGCTCCAGGGCTTCCCAGCTCACCTCCAGCAAGAGGCGCTGTTGGGGGTCCATCTTCACCGCCTCGCGCGGTGAGATCCCGAAGAAGCCTGGATCGAACCGGTCCACCTCGTCGAGGAAGCCGCCGGAGCGGGTCGTCATCTTCCCGGGCACATCGGGGGCCGGATCGTAATAAGCGTCGATGTCCCACCGCTCCTTCGGGACCTCGCGGATCGCATCCACCTCCTGCTCGAGCAGGCGCCAGAAGCTCTCGAGATCCCGCACCCCGCCGGGGAAGCGGCATCCAATGCCCACGATCGCGATGGGCTCGTCGACGAAGCGCCTCGGCGCCGGTCGCGTGACCGTACCGCTCGGCTCGGCCGAGCGCACCTGATCGATCAGGTACCGCGTCAGCGCGCCCACGGTCGAGTGATCGAACACCAGCGTTGGCGGGAGGGGCCGGCCCAGGCGCGCGGCGATCGCGTTGCGCAGCTCCATCGCCATGACCGAATCGAGCCCGAGCTCGGTCAGCGGACGGTCGTGGGGCAGGTCGTCTTTCGAGCGGAACGTCAGCACCTTCGCCACATCGCTGCGCACCGCCGCGTCGACCTCCGCGGCGCACGCCGACGCCGGGAGCGACGCG
>NZ_JEMA01001039.1 GCF_001589285.1 Sorangium cellulosum
GCCCCCGCCGCGCCGCGCTCCGGCGCGCGAGGCAGCTTCAGGGTCAGCGAGCTGTCCTTGCCGGCCTGCCCCTCGAACGCGCTCAGCACCTCGGTGTGGCCGTCCAGCCGCGCCCTCACGGTGTGGTGCCCCGGCTCCAGGAACAGCTCGTAGGTCGGCGCCGGGCGCCCCAGCGCCTTGCCATCGACGAGGACCTCGGCGTCCGGTGGGCTCACACCCAGGTAGAACGTCACCACCCGGCTCTCGGCCTTCTTCAATCCCTCTTCGGCCCGCCCCGCCAGCCCGCTGCGGAGCGCATCACGGTGCCTCAAGCCCTGCGCCAGGTGGCTGGCCGCGTCTCGATACATGCCCAGCGCGAGCTCGCACAGGCCGAGCTCCGCGGCGATCTCGGCGCGCTCCGCGTCGGTCGTCCACGCCGCGTCGGCCGCCTTCAGCGCAAGCGCGTACGCCGCCTCGGCCTCGACCCACCGTCCGGCGTCGCGCGCCTGCCGAGCGCCGCGCAGCCGATCCTCGACGGTCGATGTCTCTCGCGTCCCCGCGATCCCCTGCGGATCCCGCGCGTCCGCCGCGCCCTCCAGCGCCGCGACGACTCCAAGGAAGACGCACGTCAAGAAGGCGTGGCGCGCGCGGCACACCGCCCGGTGGATACCCCTTCGCGCGGGCCCATGTCAACGAGCCATTCTCCGCAAGCGCTGGGCGTTCCCGTTCACGATGGCGGGCGTTCAAGACGGCCAGAATCGTCATCGGCCCAGGGAGTGATAGAGAACTGGAGCATCGATGAAGGAATGCTGTGGTTTCACCGGAAGGGACAGCGCTTCCAGACCGGAACCGGAATGGGTGGCGCGGCAACGGGCGGCCACGGCGGCGGTGGGCGAAAGCTCAGCTCCCCCGGCTGGCCGGCGCTGCGCTCCGCGCGGAGGACATCTCGCCGCGCCCGTGTCCCCCTCGTCGCGATCGCGTACAGTGGCCGCCTGTCCCGGTCTTTGCGCGGGCGCGGTCGATTGTTGAACCTTCCGGCCGGGTCCGGATCGTCTGTTGAATCGTGGACCGAGCAACGCCGATCCCCCATCCGCCCGCGCGCGTGAAGTCGCTCATCGCCTGCGTCGGGGTGCCCTCCCGGGACCTCGAGGACGTCATGCAGGACGCGATGATCCGGCTGTGGGAGCGGCGAGAGCAGGCCCGAGCGGCCAGGAACCCCGGCGCCTTTCGCGACAGCGTCGTCCTGAACACCGCCCGCGATCACCGGCGGGCGGCGCGCCGGCGCGAGGAGGCGCTCGCGGACCTCGACGAGGCGGCGCTCTGCGACGAGCGCCGGAGCCCCGAGGATCACGCCATCGCGCGCGAGGAGGCGGCGCTGGTGCGGCAGCTCATCGACCAGATCGGCGAGCTGGGCCGCGCGGTCTTCATCGCGTGCGAGCTCCTGGAGCGGCCGATCGTCGACGTCGCCCGGGAGCAGGAGATCCCGCTGGAGACCGCGCGAAGTCGCCTGCGCCGCGCCTGGGAGGAGTTCGAGGAGGCGGCGGCCCGCTGGGAAGCGAGGCAGCGAGGCCGCGGCGCTCGCCGGCGGCGCGCGGTGCTGTTCCCGCCGTGGCTGCTGGAGCGGCGCTCCTTTCGGCGAGGTGGTCCCGCGCGCTGGATGGCCCGAGGCGTCGCCATCGCGTGTGCGGCGGTGCTCGGCGCGCTGGCTGCGGGCCCGACGGAGCCTGTCGAGCCTCTCCGCGCCTCCCTGGCCACCCTGGTCTCCGGGAGGACGACCTGGCCGTCGACCGCGCCGGCCGCGCGGGACCCCGCCGCGCCGGCGCGCGTGGCCGGCGCGCTGGACGGGGCGGTGACGGCCCCTCCGGCGCTGGAAGAGGCGGTGAAGGCCCCTGCCGCTCCCGCCAGGCCGGCTGGCCAGCCAGCGGCGCAGCGCCCGGCGATCAGCTCCCGCGAGCGAGATCTCGTCGCCCGCGCACGGACGGCCGTGGAGGCCGGTGATGTCGTGTCGCTCGTCGCGGCGCGACGTCTGCTGGAGGAGCACGGACGGAGATTCCCTCGCGGCCGGCTGGCGGGCGAACGCGAAGCGCTGCTGGACCAGCTCAGGTGAGCACCGTGCAGCAGGCCATCGCCGGCACGAGGCGGCCTTCGTGACGAAGGCGGTGCTGGACCACAGCGGCCCGTGGTCGCCGCCGTAGGGGATCGAGCGTCTCCTGAGCGGGTGTCGCGCGCCGAGCGACGCCTGCTCAGGAGCGCTCGTGTCCGCGCGGACGAGGGGTCGCGCGGAGCATTCATGTTTCATCTGGAGGCGAGCCATGGAGCTCCTGGCGCTACCCCCACGCGGGGCGATCATCCATTGCGTCGAGACACGCGTCTTCGCCGAGGACTCTGCCCCTCTGGCGCGACACGCGAGGACGGCTCGTCCGAGCGCATCCGGCGCGCCGTGCGCCGCGGCGCGGACGAGATCTCGGCCGGGATCTCGGCAGAGCGCGTTGAAGCCTGCGGCGGCCCCCGACCGGGAGCACGCGTTCCACCATGTATTCCAGGCGGGGACGATCCAGCGCGTCCGCCGGTGGCTCGCGAAGCTCCGTGTGCCCGAGCGCGATCGGCTCGACCTGACCCAGGAGGTCTTCCTGGCGGCTTTCACGAGCTTTGGCAGCTATGACCCGGCGCGGGGCTCGATCGCACGGTGGCTGAACGGCCTCGCGGTGAACCTGGCTTCGCGTTACCACGCGAAGGCATCTCAGCGTCACGAGGTCATCACGGATCCCGCGGCGCTGTGCGAGGTCGGCGGCAGCGAGACGCCCCTCGATCTCCTGCTCGCGGCGGGGCGGCGGCGCCTGTTGAGATCTCTCGTCCTGGAGTTGCCCTACGAGCACCGCTCGGTGCTTTTCCAGCACGACCTCCACGAGATCTCGATGAGAGACATCGCCGCGACGCGGGCGATACCGCTCAGCACGGTCTACAAATGGCGCACGAGGGCGCTCCACGGCGCGCAGGGAGCGCTCGCGAGGCGCCTCGCTGCGGAGGCGGAGGAGCGCTGCGCGAAGCCCCGTGGGGTCCCGGGCGACCTGGCGCGGCCAGGTCCGGCGCTGTAGCGTGTTGTGTAGCTTACACCTGGCGTGCGCAGGAGGGAGAACGTGTTGCGTAGCTCACGTCGTGGGATGCGCAGGAGGATACCGGGGCTGCGCAGGAGGGGGGACGGCGGTGCGCAGGCGTCGGACGCTGGTTGCGTAGGACACCAGAGGGGGCGCGCAGGAGGGCACCGGGGCTGCGCAGGAGCCGCGCGATTGTGACATAGGACACGTCGTGGGCTGCGCAGGAGGGCGCCATGGCTGCGCAGGAGGGGCGCCGTGGCTGCGCAGGAGGGCGCCGTGGCTGCTCAGGAGGGACCCCCGCGGGCCTCTGCCGCGGGTCGTCCTCGCTCAGCCCATCTCCAGGAACAGCCGATCCGGATCCTCCAGGTACCCGATGACCTCGTAGGCGAACGCCGCCCCCACGTGGCCATCGATGATCCGGTGGTCGAACGACAGCGACAGCAGCATCACCTCGCCGATCACGATCTGCCCGTCGCGCACCACCGGCTTCTGCTTCATCTGGTGGATCCCGAGGATCGCGACCTCGGGGAAGTTCAGGATCGGCGTCGCGAACAGGCCCCCTTGCTGGCCGAGCGACGTGATCGTGAACGTCGAGCCGCCGAGATCCTCCGGCTTCACCCGCCCGGCCTTCGTGTCCTCGCCGAGCCGCGCGATCTCCTTCGCGATGTCCAGCACGCTCCGGCGATCCGCGTCGCGCACAACCGGCACGATGAGCCCGGCCTCGGTCGCTGACGCGATGCCTATATGATAGCTCTTCCTGACGACGATCTCCTGCGAGGCCTCGTCGAAGGCGCTGTTCAGCGTCGGGTGCTTCTTGAGCGCGGCGACGACGGCCTTCACGAAGAAGGGCAGGAAGGTCAGCTTGACGCCCGCCTTCTCGGCCAGCGGCCGCAGGCGCGCGCGGCGCTCCTTCAGCGCCGAGACGTCGCACTCCTCGACGAAGGTGAAGTGCGCTGCCGTGTGCTTCGACCGCGACATCGCCTCGAAGACCCGCTTGCGCACGCCCCGCAGCGGGACGCGCTCGTCGCCGGGGATCGCAGGCAACCCCCGCGCGCGCTCCCCCTCGGGCCGGGCCGCCCCGCGCCCGTGGTCCTCCTCCAGCAGCTCGGGCGCCGCAGCCGCCCCGCGCTCGACCGCTGCCCTCGCGCGCTCGACCGCTGCCCCGGCGTCC
>NZ_JEMA01001040.1 GCF_001589285.1 Sorangium cellulosum
GCGTGACGGCCTCGCGCGCGCCGCCCGGCGCCGGCAGATCGGGCGCTCGACACGAAGACGGCGGCTGCAGCACGCCGGTGACCTTCGTGTCGCCCCCGCGTCCCAGGCCGGTTCGTGTGCCCGTGGGAGGACGACAAGACGTGGGAGGCCGGGACATGTTCGCAGCGTATCTCGAACGCGGGGACCTTTGAATGGCGAACCCCCGGGTCCCTCGCGCAACCGTACCTGCTCGCTCGCACGGCAGCGTCACAAGACACAGCTCCGCCGCATTTGTCGATGGACGCTGGCGACGCCACGTCGCGCGCGCCGCACGGTGGACGCAGGACGGGTCGCTCCTTCATGTGCCCCGGTCCGCCCCGGGTGTGGGATTGCATGCTCGGCGAGGCGCAACGCGCGCCGCGCGGTCGCGCGGCCGCGCGACGCGCGCGATGACGACCCGACAAGGTGAAGAGGCGTGGGCGGGCAACAGCCCGAGGTACAAAAGCGCGCGAGCCCCCTCGATCGAGGGAGCTCGCGCGCGCATCGCGTCAGCCTGGTGTCAGTTGCGGCCCAGGAACTCCATCAGCCACTGCATGGCCGGCCGCATGTTTCCGTTCGAATGCTGGATGCCTGTGTTGTCCCGCCACGTCGTGCCGACGATATAACCCCAGAGGGTGATGCCGGGGACGGAGGGGTGATTCCAGAACATCGTGAACTGCTCCTCCATCACCCTCTTCTGCTGGTTGTCGTCCGCGATGCCGATGTCGTACTCGGTGATGTACACGGGCTTGCCGAGAGCGGCCATCTTGTCGATGTACGACTTCACGGTGGGGGTGCTGATCTTGTACGCGTCGTGGGCCTGCGCGCCGAGGGCGTCGACAGGGGCGCCGGCGTCGATCACGGCCTTCGCGATCCTCATGAAGTTGTTGNAGGGGCGCCGGCGTCGATCACGGCCTTCGCGATCCTCATGAAGTT
>NZ_JEMA01001041.1 GCF_001589285.1 Sorangium cellulosum
CGCAGCGCTGGCGCGCGAGCTCGGCGGCGCGGCCTTCACCCCGCCCGCTGTCGCAGGGGCGCCGGAGGTGGCGCCGCGCGCGCTCGGGACGCGCGAGCGGCTGCTCTACGAGGTCGTCGCGATGTCGTGCGTCACCGAGACGCTCAGCGCGGCGCTCCTCGGCGAGATGGTCGAGCGCGCGACCGACCCGCGCGTGCGCGACACCATGCAGCAGATCCTCCGCGACGAGGTGGACCACGCGCGGCTCGGCTGGGCACACCTCGCGGCCGAACGGCAGCGCGGCTGCGCAGACGTCATCGGCCAACACCTCCCCGCCATGCTCGCCGGCACCGTGCACGAAGAGGTGTTCTCGTCAGGGGCCGAGCACCCGGAGCAAGGGGCGCTGTCGGGGCTCGGCGCCCTCGGCCGCGGCGAGCGCCGGCGGATCTTCGACGAGACAATGCGCCTCGTGGTCCTCCCCGGGCTGCGGCGCTTCGGGATCGACACGGGACGAGGCGAGCAGTGGCTCGCCGAGCGGCTCGGGTGACGGGGCCCCGGGGAGGCGACGCGCCTCACCGGAGCCACAGGATCGCGGCGAGCACCCGGGCGGGCCGCCGCGGCGCCCTCGTCAGGCCGCGACCTCGAGCCGGCCCCGCTCGCCCCGGCGCGAGGCCGGGTCGTCGCCCGAGAAGACGATCGTGAACACGACGAACGCGGCCCACAGCGCCGCCAGGTGGTAGAGCATCGCGACCCCGCCCTCCGCCTCGTAGAGGGCGCTCGACGCGGGGGGGCCGAGGAGCATCCCCGCGGCGTAAAAGACGTTGTAGAGCGAGTTCGCGCGGGCGTAGTCGCGCGGGGCGGTGACCACGCCCTGGAGCGCCAGGCTCAGCGGCGAGATCGACGCGAGCGTCGCGCCCGCGATGAACACAGCGACGCACATCGCCGCATACTGATCGAGGTACACGAAGCCGAGGATCATCAGCGTGCCGATCGCGCCGAGCACGCGCATGAGGGACAGGTGACCGCGGCGGTCGCCGATCCGGCCGAAGACGTTGGTGAACGCGAGCATCCCCACAGCGAAATAGGCGGGGATGAGGATCGTCTGGTCGAGCGTGACGCCCTTCGACGCCATCAGGTAGAGCGGGAGGAACAGGACGACCGACGCCTGGAAATAGCCGTACGCGAAGGTCGCGAAGCACGCTGTCTTGATGCGCCAGAGGATCGAGGCGGAGGACGCCGGCGGCTCGGCGCCGGGGAGCGCGCCGGCCTCGCCGTGCGCCGCCGCCTCGGGCGGGTCGCGGTCGAGGCGCGCGAGCACGAGCAGCGCGGAGAGCGCCGAGACGACGCACGAGATCACGAACGCCCACGGCATCGAGGAGAGCGCGACGATGCCCTTCGCGCAGAGCGGGCCGAGGACGTAGCCGAGCGCCATCGCGACGGCATAAAGGCTCGTGACGAACGCCTTGTTGTCCTTGTCCGACCGGGCGAGCAGGATGGTCTCGCAGCTCACCCAGATGCCGACCGAGCACGCGCCGTCGAGGAAGCGGACCGCCGCGATGGAGGCGAAGCCCGGCAGGAAAGGGAAGACGCCGACAGCCGCCGCGTACCCGGCCAGCGAGAGGACCAGCGTCGCCTTCGCCGAGAAGCGGCGGATGAGCGCGCCCATCGGCAACGAGAGCAGGACGATGCCGAGCGCGAAGCACGACGCGAGCAGCCCGATGTCGCGCTTGTTGAAGCCGCGCGCGTCGAGGAAGACCGCGGTCAGCGAGATGGCGATGCCGTACGCGAGCCCGAGCAGGAAGATCGCGCCGTAGATGAGCCAGATATTCCGATCAGGGATGCGGCGGAGCATGATCGCCCGGCAGGGTCGATCGGCCGCTCCGCCGTGTCAAACGGGTCCGCGGCGCCGGAAGAGCGCCTCGCCGGAGGAGCGCGCGGCGCGGGCCTCACCGCAGGAAGTCGAGGAGGAGCTGATTGACCTTCTCCGGCCGATCGTAGTGCACGAAATGGCTCGCGTCGGGGATGCGCACGAGCCGGACATCGGGGGCCAGCTCCGGATCGGGCGCGGCGACCTCGGGGCCGAGGTAGCGGTCGTGCTCGCCCCAGATGATCAGCACGGGCGCGTCGACGCGGGGTTGTTTGCCTGTCGCCCGCAGGCTGCTCGGGCGGAGCGCGGCGCGGTAGTAGTTGATCGTGGCCGTTAGCGCGCCCGGCTGCGACCACGCCTCGATGTAGCGCGCGAGATCGTCCTCGGTGACAGCCCCCGGGCGACACGGGTCGTTCTTCACCGACGCGCGGAGCGGCGCGTAATCGGTCCACCGCACGAGCAGCTCGGGCAGCATCGGGATCTGGAAGAAGAACATGTACCAGCTCTTGCGGAGCTGCCGCGGCGTGCGGAGCGCGGCGAGCATCGTCGCGGGGTGAGGGCCGTTGAGGATGACCAGCCGCTCGAGGAGCGCGGGATACCGCGTCGCGAACGGCCAGGCGACGCCGGCGCCCCAGTCGTGGCCGACGACGGCCGCGGCGCGCTCCACGCCCGCAGCCTGGATGAGCGCCGCCACGTCCGCGGTCAGCTCGCTGCTCGCGTACGCCGCGACGCCAGCGGGCTTATCCGAGAGGTTGTAGCCGCGCATGTCCGGCGCGATCACGCGATAACCCGCGTCGACGAGCGCGGGGATCTGATGCCGCCACGAGTACCAGAGCTCGGGAAAGCCGTGCAGGAGCACGACGAGCGGGCCCTCGCCCGCCTCGACGTAATGAAGGCGGACGCCGCTTCGTTCGGTGAACCGGTGCGATAGCCTGGACTCGTCGAGGGTCATCGTCTCTTCCTTCCGCAGGTCGGCCGCCGGTGCCCCGGGGCAGGTCGCGCGCTGAGGTTCCTGTCGATCGACGCCGCCGCGTTTCTATCACGAAGCCAATCGACGAACGCCACGATAGGAGGGCGACATCGCGGATGAAGGAGGGGCGCACGCGCGGCGGCGCTGCGGCCGACTCTCGGGACGGATCAGGCCCGCCGGCGCAGCGCCCCGTCGAGCCTGTCGCCGGGGCGCGGCGCGCTCGCGCGGCCGCCGCTCTCCAGGGCCGCCACGATCGCGCTCCGGGTGCGGTGCCTGTCGCAGATCGCCCGGAGCTCGTCCCGGTCGAGCACGCGATCCACGGTGATCTCCGCCATCACCGGGTAGGCCAGGTCGTGCGTGAGCACGCCGAACCGCACCTCCACCTCGGGCGGCGACGCCGCGCGGCCGTCGGGCGCGAGGACCCGCACCGCGGGCGGCTGCTGGAAGGACACCAGCACGCGCTGCGCGCTCCACCCCAGGAAGACCCAGACCCTTGTCTTCCGGCGCTCGCGGTCGTGGAAGACGGGCACCATCCTCCGGGCGTCGCGCCCGAGGTCGCGGTCCTCCAGCGCGCTCCAGCGCCGGAACGCCTGCGCGTCGTGCTCGCGCCCGCGCCCCGACCCGAGCGCGCCGTCCCGGTCCGGCAGGAGGTCCATGGCCGCGCAGGCGGCGCGGAACGCCGGATCCATGGCCTCGTCGAGCGACATCCCGAGATCGCTCGCGACGGCGGCGGCGGCGCCGAGGAACAGGCCCTCCACCTGGGCGAGCTCCTTCGAGAGCGGGAGATCGACGGGCCCTTCGGGCGTGAGGCGCTCGATGCGGGCGAGCGCGGACGCGCCGAACGCGCCCTCGAGCACCTGGCGGACGAAGCGGTATCCGAGCGCGCGGCGAAGGAAATACGACACCGTGGGCTCGGCGGCGAGCTCGGGCAGGACGTCGACGACGACGCCCGGCCGGCGGCGCACGAACGGCGGGGCGCAGCTCGGCGCGGGGTCTGCGAGCTGCTTGACGTGCGTCTCGCGCGTGAGCGCGAGGATGCCCTGGAACAGCTCCAGCAGGAGCTCGCGGTACCGGCGCTCGACCGACACGCGCGGCGCCTCCGGCGCGCGCTCCGGCGCGACGAGCGGCTCGAGCGACCATGTCTTGTAGTCGGGCCAGCCGGAGCCGGCCGTCGGCCGGAGGTCCACGCTGCCGTCGCGGATGCGCGCCGCGAGCTCGCCCGCCATGTCGAACCGCTCGGGGATCGGCTGATCCGCGAAGAGCATCCTCGCCAGGTCGCCCTCGCGGGAGCGCGACGGCGGGAAGATCGCGTGCGCGGGCCCCACCTCGACCTGGCCGCGATCCAGCGAGCGGAGCACGGGCGTGAGGTCCGGCATGTCCAGCGGGCCCGTGAGCCGCGACGCGAGGGCGAGCATGTCCTCGTACGTGGTCCGCGCGGCCGCCTCCTCGCGGAGGACGCGGGCGAGCGCCTCGATCGGGCCGGGGTCGCGCAGCGGCGTCTGGAGCAGCCGGTCCTGCTGGAAGATGCGCCGGAGCGGCTCGCTCCACGTGTGGAGCCCGAGCGGCTTCGAGCGGCGCTCGTCCGCGAGGAACTCGTCGAGCAGGCGCGCGACGTCGGCCGCGAGGGGGCGCGGCACGTCCGGGGCGACCCCGCCGAGCCGCGCCGCGGCGAGCAGCAGCGCGGCCGGGGCCGCGGGCGAGCCGTGGGCGAGGGAGGCGAGCCACGTCTCGAGCAGGTACGCCTTGCCGCGCAGCAGCCCGGCGCCCCGCTGCGCGGCGAGCTCCACCGCCGCGATCAGCCCGTCGTCGAACTGCCTGGCCTTCTGCGCGAGCATCGCCGCCGAGACAATGCGCGATGGGAGCCGGGCCGCCCCGAGCGTGGGGAAGAGCTCGGGCTCGTCCTCCGCCCCGTACTCCGCGGGGACAGAGAGGCAGAGCGCCTGACGCGAGAGATCGGCCTCGACCCGGTAGCCCTCGACCCCCCAGGACCGCGTGGTCGACGGCGGGAAGGGCCCAGTCGCCCCGGGACGGCTCGCTTCCTCCGTCGTTGCCGGCGGGCAGGGCGCGGGCGGAGTGGAGGCCCTGGGCGGGAGCGGCGCTTCCGTCCGGGCCTGAGGGGCACGCCATCGCCTGAGCCAGTCGAGCACTCCCATACGTATCTCATGGAGTATGACCGCGCGCGCACCCCAGGGCGACGCCGCTCCAGCGCGGCGATGCGGGTCGCCGAGGTCACGGTGGCTTCGACGGAGTCAGCGGCGGCCGGGAGCGATCGGAAGCGGCGGAAGCGGCGGGAGCGGCGGGAGCGGCGGAAGCGACGGGAGAAGAGGGGTTGTGTCCGGGTCGGAGCGCGTCCATCCATCGTCCCCGGGCGGCACCCGCGAGATGCCTTTGCCGCGGGCGCTCCGGGGCGCGATCAGACGTCGATGATCTTGCCTGGATTCATGAGGTTCAGGGGATCGAGCGCCCGCTTGATCGACCGCATGATCGCGAGCTCCTCGGCCGAGCGCGAGTAGGGCAGGTAGTCCTTCTTGAGCAGGCCGATCCCGTGCTCGGCGGAGATGCTGCCGCGGTATTTCTGCACGAGCGAGAAGATCGCGTGATCCGCCTCGTGGGTGCGCTGGAGGAACTCCTCGCGGGTGAGGCTGTCGGGCTTCATCACGTTGATATGGAGGTTGCCGTCGCCGATGTGGCCGAAGAGCGCGATCTCCCACCCTGGATAGCGGGCCTCGAAGAGGCTCTCGAGCTCGGAGCAGAAGCCCTCGAGCTCCTGGATGGGGAGCGACACGTCGTTCTTGTGCGGCAGCCCGGTGGCGGACAGGCTCTCGCTGATCCCCTCGCGGAGGGTCCAGAGCTCGGCGGCCTGGGTGGAGTGCTGCGCGAGCGTGCCGTCGGTGACCAGGCCGCGCTCGAACAGCGAGGCGATCCACGCCTCGAGCGCCTCGGGCTCGCCGCGCTCGACCTCGATGAGCACGTAGTAGTCCGACGGCGCGGAGAGCGGCATGCGCACGTTCCGGTGCCGGCGCAGGCGCGCCTGGCACTTCTCCGTGAAGAACTCGTAGGCCATCACCACGAACGGCCCCATCCGGGTCTCGCGGAACAGCGCGAGCACGCCGGCGAGGTCCGGCACCGCGAACAGGAACACGTTGAGCCCCTCGGGCACCCGCGTGAGCTTGAGCGTCGCCTCGGTGATGATCCCGAGCGTGCCCTCGCTGCCGATGAAGAGCTGGCGCAGGTCGATCCCCGTGTTGTTCTTCTCGAGCGCGCCGTTCAGGTCGAGCACCGCGCCGCTCGCGGTGACGACCGTGAGCCCGAGGACCCATTGACGGGTGAGCCCGTAGCGGATGACCTTCACGCCGCCGGCGTTCGTCGCGATGTTGCCGCCCACCTGGCTCGACCCCTTCGAGGCGAAGTCGACAGGCCACGTCAGCCCGTGCGGGGCGACGTGCTGGTGGACCGCCTCGGTCACGGCGCCGGCCTCGACGCGCACTGTCGCGCCGAGCACGTCGATCGGGCCCATGCGCCGCATGCGCTCGAGCGACACGACGAGCTCGCCCTTGGCCGCCACGGCGCCTGCCGCGAGCCCCGTGCGCCCGCCCGAGGGCACGACAGGGACGCGGTGCTCGGAGCAGAGGCGGAGCAGCCGTGAGACCTCGTCCGTCGAGCGCGGGAGCGCGATCGCCGAGGGCCTCGGCTCGTGGACCTTGGTCCAGTCGCGGCCGAACGTCGCGAGGTCGGCCGCGTCCGTGGAGAGGAAATCCGCGGGGAACTCGCGCGCGACGGCCGCGAGGAAGTCGCCGGGAAGGCCGGGGAGTGGGCTCATGGCCGGCTCGGTACTGCGGCGTCGCGCCGAGGGCAAGCGGCCTGCGCGGGTCAGCCGGCGGCCGGGATCTCGCCGCGGAAGTGCGCGCCGACGAGCTGCACTGTCGCGCCGGTGTCGCGGAGGACGGCGACGAGCGCGTCGTCGTCCTCGACAGTGACGAGGACGGCCTCGGGGGGGCGCGGGGCGTGAGGGCAGATGGCGTCGAGCAGGGGCGCGGCGAGCTCGGGGGCGGCCACGCGGAAGGGAAAGGCGCCGGGCAGGAACGGGTCGAAGCTGGCGTATCCGAGCGGGGCGGCGTCCGGCGTCGCGGGGTCGACGAGACAGAGGAGCACGAGGCCGCCCCTGTCGCGGGCGTCGGCGACCTGACCGGACACGAGGGCGAACGCCGCCTCGATCGCGGCGTCGTCGGACGGCTGCGCCGGCCGGGCGACGACCGGGCGGGAAGGGCGCGGGAGGCGCTCGAGGGCACTCCAGGGGAGCTCGAACGTTGTCAGCAGGTAAGCGTGCTCCATGCCGATGCTCCGGTAGAGCCGCACGGCAGCGGTGTTGTCCGGCTTGACGTTGAGGCACCACCGCGTGCACCCGCGGCCGCGGAGGTGCGCGGCGACGGCGCGCATGACATCGCCGCCGACGCCGCGGCCGCGGTGGGACGGCGCGACGACGACGTGCCGCACGTAGCCGACCCCGCGCAGCGGCTGGACATACGCATAGGCGACCACCTCGCCGCGCTCCTCGAAGAAGAGGGTGTCTCTTGCCAGAGCGCTCTCCCAGCGGTCGCGGGGCAAGATGGGGTTGCCTGTGTCGAGCTCCACGAAGAGCCGGGCGAAATGGTCGTAGTCGGCGGGGCTCGCAGGGCGCGCGGCGAGGCGGGACATGGGGCGAGCCTACATTCCATCGCGCCGCGTGTCCCACCCACGCAAGAAACTCGCCGCGCGCGCGTTGCGGCGCCGCGCGCGACAGGGCACCGTGACAGGGGGATGGACACGGCACACGGCGGGTGGATCCTCCAGGGCCGCGCGGCGCCGCTCGCGACGCTCGCGACGCTCGCGCTCACGCTTGTCGTGTGCGACGGCGCGGCGGGCGGAGCGCCGCGCGCGGACGACACAGCGGATGCTGGCGCCGCCGGGGGCGCGGAGGCTGGCGCCGCCGGGGGCGCGGGCGCCGGCCAGCGTGATGAGGGCGACGCCGCCTCGGGCGACGCCGCGGCCGGCAGCGGCGGTTCCGGCGCGGGCGGCGACGGTGGGCAAGGCCGTGAGGGGAACCAGGGCGACGCGCTGGTCTGGGAGCCGGTCGAGACGGACTGGTGCTCGGCCGGGTGGAGCGGCCTGGACGATCACACATGCTTCCATGTGCCGGAGACCGCCGCCCGCGGCGCGCCGATCCTCTACGTGCTGCACGGGACCATGGCGCCCGACGCGCTGCCCGTGGGGCTGCAGGCGATCGCCGCGGAGGTCGCCGAGGCGCTCGGGGTCGTCGCCGTCTTCCCGCGCGGAAGGCCGGGACTCTGCACCTGGCATCCGTCCGTGGAGACCTCCTTCTGCTGGCCGACGCGCCGCGAGACGGTCGACGCCGCGGCGCCCGCCCTGATCGAAGCGTGGATGCGCGCAGAGGCGCTGCTCTCGCGGATCCTCGGCCAGACGTTCGGCCGGCGTTATGTCATGGGCTTCTCCAACGGGGGCTATTTTGCGAGCTACCTGGCGCTGGAGGGCCTCGTCGAGGTCCACGGCGCAGGCCTCGTCGGCGCGGGGCGCATGGTCATCGAAGAGCACCTGTTCTCGCAGGAGAGGCCGCCGATCTACATCGCCGTCGGCGAACAGGAGCTCTCCTCCACCATCGCGAGCGCCGAGAACCTCGCCGACGTGCTCACCCAGCACGGGTGGGAGCACGAGCTCGTCGTGCACCCCGGGCGCGGCCACGAGATCCGCGCCGACGACTTCGCACGAGCCTGGGAGGCCTGGAGCGCCGCGCCCTGAGCGACCTGGCCCGCCGCCCGGCGGGGACCGCTCGACAGGACCTCTGACGCGCGCTGCGCAAGATGCCGAGAGCGCTGTTCACGGGCGCTCTCGTGCGCGCCGGCGCCGGCAACATGGGTGAGCAACGCGAACGCGGCGGCGCCGAACGCCCGAGACAGGGTAGGTGTCGATGCGCCGTTGTCGCTCTCTGGTCTACCTTGTGGGCAAGATGGCTTTCGGATCGTCGGAGACGCCCCGTCGCGGCGCCCTGCGGCGAGAAATCGATAGCTCGTGAAAGGCGCGTTTTTGCCGGAGTCGCGGCGTCTCGCGCGGGGGCCGGCGGGGCTTCGTGGCGCGATGAGCGCGCATGGAAGCGCCTTATCTGCCCAGTGATCCGGCGCGGGTGAACGGGCCGTCGCCCGGGGGCCGGGAGCTGTTTAGGAATGTCGGTTTGTCGGTGCCTCGCGCCCGCTGCGCGCGCCCTCGGGCGGCAGCCTCTGCACACCAGCTCTCGGGCATGAGCGCTGCTCTCTGCGCAATCCGACTGGCGCGACGGTCCCGCGGATGTCGCGGGCCGTGGAAGGAGGAGAAATGGTTGAGCTGGTGAATAGCAGGTGGATGCATGTTGCGATGGCGATGGCCGCCTTGACCACCGGGTGCGCGGTGGGCGAGGCAGGCGCCGAGGACGTGGACATGGACGAGACGGAGGCCGAGGCCGTGGAGGTCGAGGCGACCTCTCAGGCGCTGTACGGCGTTCCGAGCCGGGACTGCGGCGGCTCCTGGGGCCGCGGCCCGGGCTGGGGCGGCGGCTGGGGCGGCGGCTGGCCCGGCAACAAGTTCTCGCCGATCTTCAATGGATGGGGCTCGGGCTCGGGTCCGTGGAGCCCCTGGGGCGGCAACAACTGGGGGCCGTACGGCAGCTACGGCGGCTACGGCAACCTCGGCAACCTCGGCGGGTACAACAACCCCTATTATAGCCCCCTCAGCGGCCTTGGCGGCGTCGGCGCCTTCGCCCCCGCCTCCGGGGGATGCGGCGGCTACGGCAGGCCGTTCTGATCCGGAGCGCGGACTCCGGCGAGCCGGAGCGCGCACGCCGGAGAGCGCACGGAGAGGTGTAGGTGAGATCCGCGCCCGGACCGCGGCGCGACGATCCCTCGGGACGTCGAGGTGGCGCCGCGCGTTCCGCGTGTGAGCTGCGGATCGGATGAGGAGATCAACGGGACCCGGCCGCCGGGAGCTCGCGGCAGATGCGTTGCTCCCCGGCGGCCGGGCCGACCCGTCCCTCTCTCTGGTTCCACCAGGGGTGTGCCCCGACGGCCACGTTGCCAGGGCTCCCCACGTGATGCATTTTGGGACACCGCTCACGGAGCACCCCCCCATCGATCGGGCCGTCCGGGAGCTGACCAGCTCGCCACACATTCTGGCGCAGTTCGCGCGCCGATGTGCCGTGTTTGCGCCCGGATTGGCCGCAGCCAGCCTCCGCCGGGCTCGCTCGAGCGCTGCGCCCTATATCCCACCTTGGGGCCTGGGCTCGATGGCGTGTTCCCGCATTACGGATCGCTTCTTGCTTTTATCCCGCATCGCGCTGATGCGCCGCCTGTCCGAAGAACCCGCGGCGGCGTCCTCGAGGAATCCCCCATGATGCGCTTTGCGACACCCGTCTCGCGTTACATGACCTGCGAAGTCATCGCGGCGCCCGACACGACGCGGCTGCCCGAGGTGCACCGCGCCCTCGGTGAGCATGCGATCTCCTGCGTTCCCATCGTCGACGCGGCGTCGCGCGCGATCGGCGTGCTCTCCCGCACCGATCTGCTGCGGCTCGGCCAGTTCGAGACGAAGACGAACAGCCGCGGGATGCTGCTCACCTTGCCCGACGTCCCGGCGCGCGACGTGCTGCGCCCGGGGATCATCACCGTCGGGCGCACGACGCTGGTCGTCCAGGCGGCCAGCGTGCTGCTGAAGCACCGCATCCACCGGGTCTTCGTCCGCGAGGACGACGGGTTGACCGGCGTCTTCAGCACCAAGGATCTCCTCCTCGCCCTTGTCGAGGCGCGGGACGCGACAGCGATCGGCGAGCTCATGTCGGCCCCGGCGTACACGATCCCGCTCGACGCGCCGCTCGCGCTCGCGGCCGATCGGCTGACGACCGCGCAGGTGAGCGGGCTCGTCGTGGTGGATCCGGACGGCTGGCCGGTCGGGATGTTCACGCAGACGGAGGCGCTGCTCGCGCACGGCGTGCTGTCCGATTCGCCTGTCGAGGACGTGATGAGCCCCGCCATGGTCTGTCTCGACGTCCGCACGCCGCTGCACCGCGCCGCGGCCGCCGCGCACGCGGCGCAGGCGCGGCGCGTGCTCGTCGTGCAGGGGCGGCGGCTCCGCGGCGTGCTGACGGGGCTGGACTTCGCGCGCGCCGTCGCCGGGACGGGCGTGATCCCCGTGGCCGCGCGGTCCAGGGCGGGGTAG
>NZ_JEMA01001042.1 GCF_001589285.1 Sorangium cellulosum
CGATCGCGGCGGCAGCGCCAGCGCCGCCGCGCGCCGAGCCGCCGGGCCCGGAGGTCTTCGGCGAGATCGGCCTGCCCGACGTGCCGGATCGCCCGGCGCCCTCCGATCGCCGCAACGCCAAGACGGTGCCGCAGCGCCGCGGCTTCGGCGAGATCGACCTGATGGTCGAGCTCCCGAGCCCGGCGGACGTCGAGGCGCAAGGGCTCGATCCCGACGACCTGCCTGTCGTGTACGGCAACATGCCCGCCGCGCCGTCGCCGCTCCCGGCGCGATCGCGCGCGGAGTCGCGCACCGCCCCGGCGACGCCCGCGGCGTTCGCCGAGACCGATCTGCCAGCGCGGGTCGATCCGCTTCCTCCGAGCAGCCGGCGGACCCTCGGGTTCGGCCCGCGCGACTCGGCGTTCGGCGCGCGCGACTCGGCGCCCGGCTCCCGCGACCCGGCGTTCGGCGCGCGCGACTCGGCGCCCGGNGCGCCCGGCTCCCGCGACCCGGCGTTCGGCGCGCGCGACTCG
>NZ_JEMA01001043.1 GCF_001589285.1 Sorangium cellulosum
GGGCCCGCGCGAGCGAGGCGTCGTCGACGGGGAGGCGCACCTCCTCGGGGTGAGCGCGGCGCCGCGGCAGTCGGCGGCGAGCTGTCGAGGAACGCCTCCACGACGGCGAACCAGAACATCGCCGCGCCCGCAACGACGCTGACGCGGCGCGCTCCTCCGGTTGTGACTGACACGCGAGGGGTTCACTGGTAGAGTCGCGCGCATCGCTTGGGCCATTCTGCGCCCTTCTTTGAGGAGATCTCCAGCATGTCGTTCTCGGTTCGTTCCTTTGGCTTGTTTGCTGTGCTCACGCTTGCATCCCTGGTCGCGTGCGGCGACGACTCGAACTCCGGAGGCGCCGGCGGCGCGGGCGGCTCTGGCGGCGACGCCGCTGGCCCGGGGAGCACCTCTGCCGGCACCGGCGTGACCAGCGGCGTCTCCAGCGGCGTCACCACCAGCGGCGCGACCTCGGGCGGCGCGACGACAGGCGTGACGACCTCCGCCACCACCGGCACGGGCGTCACGGGGACCGGGGGCGGCGACAGCACGACCAGCACGGCGACCGGCGGCACGGGCTCCGGGTCGTGCGATATCTTCTGCTCGGACTTCGAGGGCGGCGCGCTGCCGTCCGAGGTCCAGTTCTACCCCGAGTACCTGCGCGCCAACATGGGTGACTACGTCACGCTGGACAGCACGGGTCACAGCGGCTCGCGCTCGGTCAAGGTGTCGGGCACGGGCTTCAGCCAGATGCTCGGCGTCCCCGTGCCGAGCGCGTTCTGGGGCAGGATCTACCTCAAGGGCGACTCCGCCAGCCAGATGGGCCACAACACCTATATCGCGGCGACGACAGGCAACGGGGACCCCAACGAGGGTGAGCACATCCGCATCGGCGAGCATCAATGTCAGCTCGAGCTGAACCGCAAGAGCGACGACGCCGAGAAGCTCTCGAACGGCGGCATGTACACGTGCTCCGGCGGCGTGAAGCTCGCCGCGGACACCTGGTACTGCCTCGAGTTCCACTACGACGGGCCGGGCCGCGAGGTGCGCGTGTTCGTGGACGGCGCCGAGGTCGAGGCGATGCACGTATCGGACTGGGGTCCGTACGACTACAAGCTCTTCAAGTTCGGGTTCGAGAAGTACCACGGTGGAAACAAGACGATGTGGTACGACGATATCGCGCTCGGGACGGAGCGCATCGGCTGCGACACGTGACGGTCGCGCCCGTCGCCGAGGCCCTCTCGCAGCGCCTCGTGTAGGTCAGTCGTCCATGACCGCGTTGACGATCCCGTCGAAGAACTCCGCGCTGCCGACCGAGTCCAGCATGCGGTTCCAGCCGGGCTCGTCGAACGGGGTCGGCAGACCGTGGTTGGTCAAGAGCACCCCGAACAGCTCGCGGCGGGGGTCGATCCACAGGAACGTCCCCGCGCCGCCGACCTTCCCGTAGGCGGTCCTGCCGAGGCGCATCCCGCCGTTCGAGAAGCGGTGGGTCGCGAGCTCCCAGCCGTAGCCCTTGGGGGTCAGCAGGAGGTTCGAGAGCGGGGAAACGTCGGTGTCCGCCGCCCTGACCTCGGGCGTCTGGCAGCTCACCATCGCCGTGGCGGCCTGGTGGCTCAGGATGCGGACGCCGCCGTACCGGCCGCCGTTCAGCATCATCTGGCAGAAGGCAGCGAGGTCCCGCGCCGTCGAGAAGACGCCGTCACAGCCGGCGACGCCGCCGAGGGCGTAATCCTGGTCGTCCTGCACCTCGCCGCGGACCACGCGGCCCCGGAGCTCGGAGAAGCCCGTGGCGGCGGTGCGCTGGATCAGCGCGGCCGGCGGGTTGAAGGTCGTGTCGCGCATGCCGAGCGGGCCCCAGATGCGCGCCTTGGCGAACGTGTCGAGGTCCATGCCCGAGGCCGCCTCGATCACCCGGCCGAGCAGGCGGTAGGTGAGGTCGCTGTAGAGCACCTGCGTGCCGGGCACGTACTCGAGCGGTGCCTCGGCCATGCGCCGCCAGACGCGCTCGGCGTCCGGATCGTCGAGGAACTGGCTGTCGAGCGGCAGGCCGGACGTGTAGCGGAGCATGTCGCGGACCTTGACCGCTCGCTTGCCGTTCGCCGCGAAGCCGGGCACGAAGTCGGAGATCCGGTCGTTCAGCCGCAGGACGCCGTCCTGCACCAGGATCATCGCCGACGTCGCGGTCGCGAGGACCTTGGTCATGGAGAGCAGGTCGAACAGGGTGTCGAGCGTGACCGGCTCGTCCTCGCCGCGAACCCGGGTGCCGAACGCCCGGTGGCCGACGATCCTGCCGCGACGGGCGATCAGGGCGACAGCGCCCGGGAAGAGGCCGTCGGTCACGCGGCGCGAGACGCGCGCGAAGACGTCCTCGATGCGGTCCGAGCACATGCCGACGCCCTCGGGCGAACCGGGGAGGAGCCGGTCGTGAGCGAGCCCCCCCAGCGGCGGCGGCCCGACCCAGGTTGAGGGCGGCGGCGGCGACGGCGGCCCGACCCAGGTTGAGGGCGCCGCCTCGGCGACCCGGGTTGAGAGCGCCGCCGCCGCTGGCGCGAACGCTGCCACCGCCGCCGCACGACCAAACCCCTGGAGAAGACGCCTGCGGTTGAAAGTTCCATCCTCAGTACACATGACCACTCCTGAGCCGTGGGGGGAAGCGGGGCGAGCTGCGCCACCGGGGCCGCGTGGCCGGCGGAGCGCGCAGCGCGCTGCCGATCGCGGTCGGCCGCGCTGCTCGCGCGCGGTCATCGCGGAGGATGAGCAGGACGTATGCCGGGACGCGCGCCGGGGGCGGACCCGACATTTGGCGGCGCCAGGGCCCGCGCGCTCCGGCCCGCGACGCGCGGGTCGTGCAACCGCCTGCACGATGTGCAGGGCGCTGCATGAATCGTGCAGGCCGGCGCACGGCGCCGCGTATCATGTGCCTGTGGACGAAGGCTCTCCGGGCGGTGCGCGGGGCTCCTGCACGACGCTGCGGCTCGCGATCGTGGCGGGCAGCTCGATCGCCTTCGCGCCGCTGCCGGCCCGCGGCTCGGTCGTCCTCGGCCGGGACGAGGGGTGCGACGTGCGCATCGACGATCGGTCGGTGTCGCGCCGGCACGCCGCCCTCCACGTGGGGCCCCCGCTCCGGATCGAGGACCTCGGGAGCGCCAACGGCACCTTCGTCGGGGAACAGCAGCTCCCCGCCCTGACGGCGCGGACCCACCGGCTGCGGCGCCTCTCGCGGGAGAGCGCCGAGGTTGTCGTGGGCGAGAGGTTCAACCTGGGTGCGACGACGGTCGTCGTCGGGCGGGCGCCCGCAGGGCCGGCCGAGGAGGCCGACCGCGGGAACGCGCCCGAGGGCGTCGTGGTCCGCGCCCCGGCCATGGTGGCGCTCCACGAGCAGGCCGCCCGCGCCGCGCGGAGCTCCATCAGCGTGCTCATCCTCGGCGAGACGGGGGTCGGCAAGGAGGTGCTCGCACGGACCCTCCACGCGCGCTCACCCCGCGCCGGCGGGCCCTACGTCGAGCTGCACTGCGCCTCGCTGCCGCCGTCGCTCCTCGAGGGGGAGCTCTTCGGCCACGAGAAGAGCGCCTTCACCGGGGCCATCCAGGCGCGCCCAGGCCTCATCGAGTCCGCCGACGGTGGAACGCTCTTCCTGGACGAGATCGGCGAGCTGCCGCTCGCCTTCCAGGTGAAGCTGCTCCGGGTGCTCGAGGACCGGAAGGTGCTGCGCCTCGGCGGCCGCACGCCCCGCCAGATCGACCTGCGCTTCGTGGCGGCCACCAACCGCGACCTCCAGGCCGAGATCGCGCGCGGTAGTTTCCGCCAGGACCTCTACTTCCGCCTGAACGGCATCTCGCTCGTCGTCCCGCCGCTCCGCGAGCGGCTCCCCGAGATCGCCCCGCTCGCCGGCAAGTTCCTCGAGGACGCGTGCCGGCGGCTCGACCAGCGCAGCGTGCCCCGCATCTCCCTCGAGGCGCTCGGCGCGCTCGAGGCGTACTCCTGGCCAGGGAACGTGCGCGAGCTGCGCAACGTGATCGAGCGCGCGGCGATCCTGTGCGCGGGGGACGCGATCGTACCCGGCGATCTGCCGCCGCACCTGACGAGCGGCGCCGCGCCGCCGCTGGGCGGCTCCACGCCGCCCTCGGCCGGCNCGCGCCGCCGCTGGGCGGCTCCACGCCGCCCTCGGCCGGCTCCGTGCCGCCTCCGGCCAGCGCGAGCGCCCC
>NZ_JEMA01001044.1 GCF_001589285.1 Sorangium cellulosum
GTCCGGGAGGCGCGGGCTGCGCGGGCGACGTGGGCTGTCCGGGAGGCGCGGGCTGCGCGAGCGCTGGGCGTGCAGAGACGGCCGAGAAGAGCGCCGGGAGAAGGCAGAAGGCGAGCGGCGCGGCGCGCGTCAGGCGCCGGCGTCGGTGCACGATCCTCCCGGGGACATGGGAACAGCAGGCGCTAGGCCCGGAAGCGGAAGCATGAGGGAGAGCTCAGGTCCGTGTGGCGCAAGGTGGGTGGCGCAGTGCGTATGGTCGCCCGATTCAGGGCGGTCGTCCAGCGGTTCGGGGCAGGCGGTGACGCGTGGGCGTGCGCAGGAGCGTGCGCCGGACCGTGCGCGTGCGCGCGCTCGGAGGTGCTCGGAGGCAGGGCGCAGGAAGGGGAGCTCCGTGCCGGGCGAATGGCACGCTGCGCTCACCGGCATCCGTTGGCCCCTTGCGGTGCGCCTCGACGGCTCCAGGTGCTCTGGAGAAGCCGGAACAGCTCGAGGAGGTGCGCATGAAGACGAACGAGAAGGCGACGGAGGACCAGGGGGCAGCGACGCCCAAGGGCGCCGCGGGCGCGGCTCAGCGCGAGCGGCAGGGCGGCGGCGACCAGCACCGGCACGTCCCAGGAGACCCTGTCGAGGGCCACGAGGCCACGGGGGACAAGGAGCCGGAACAGAAGGTGGACGAGACCGTCGAGGACTCGTTTCCCGCGAGCGACGCTCCCTCCTGGACACCGTCCAAGAGCGGCGAGGCGGACTAGGCCAGAGGCCAGCGGTGCCGACCAGGCCGCCAGCTCGAGGCAGCGGTCGGCGCGCGGGGCGCCACCCCCGCCCCCGCGGAGCCCGTCACGACGAGCCGCTGAGCCGCGGCGCGGTACCCGTGGCGGGCCTCGCGAGGACGAGAACGGCACGGACGGAGCGCGTAGGGCTTGCATTGCTCGACGACGGCGGGTAGCTTCCCGCGCCGCATCGCCGGTCCCCATCGTCTAGCCCGGCCCAGGACTCAGCCCTTTCAAGGCTGCTACGCGGGTTCGAATCCCGCTGGGGACGCAAATCCTTTGTAGTTTCAGGTACTTGGCGACGCTTCGAGAGCCGGCCAGCGGTGCGGGTGGATGCCGCGCGAAGGGCGGCAACGTTGCTGGGCTTCCGGGTCCCGGAGCGCTCCTTCTCCGGATTCAGGACCGAGCAGCTCGACCTCGCCCCAGAGCGCGTCGGGGTCGAGCGAGAGTCCTTCCAGGCCGGGAATGCTGCCGACGATCTCGTTGGCCGCCGAGCGCATGTACGTGGCGGCGGTCGGCCCCTGGCGCCAGGGGCTCAAGCGTTCTTTCCCGCGGGTCGATGATCCAATACCCGCGCACCCGGAAAGACGCGTACTCGTGGAGCCCCTCGACGCTGTCGCGGCGTGCGTCCCGTGGGATAGGAGTGACCACCTCGACCATGATGTCGGGCGGAGCATGGATCGCCCTGCGCCGAGGTGGCTTGCGGCGCTGAGGCATGTACGCAGAGGCATCGGGCTTCCGGCCAGAATGCGCGCGCGAGAGGCCAACGAGCCTCTCGGAAACGACTCCCCACGTCCGGAAGGGATGCTCCACGTGGCGCATGACCTCGTGATCAAGATTGCCTCGCCCGCGCGCCAGGCTCTCGTGCTCCGCTTCGAACAAGGGATACGTGTCGCAGGCTCTGAAGAAGGGGCATCCGGCCCGGGGCTCTTCGATAAACATTCATGTCCCGGTCGACCTGGAGCACGTCGACCCGGACTGTGACAACCCTCGATCCCTCCGGAGCTCGGGTCGGCACTGCGCGCCTGCCGCTCGTCTGGTGAATCAACGGAGGAGAAGAGGGATGAGCGAGACTCAGGAGCGATCGCGGCGCGCTGCGTCCCTGTGCGAAGTGGCCCGCCCGGTGAAGCGGGTGAGCGGCCGGACGCCGGCCGAGCGCACGCCGCTCGCGGTGCGCACCACGGGCATCGCGAGCAGACCTGACGTCAGCGCGTATGTGCGTGAACACCTCGGCCACCGGTCGAGCCAGCTCGCCACCCACATCGAACGCGCTGGCTGCGCGTCATCGGCCGGGCGGACGCCTGCTGCTCTGGATCTTCGCATGGCTGCAGCCAGTCGCCCGGGAGGCCAGGAGCCAACGGTCTCCGTCGCTCGGCGCGCTCGGGGCTCCCTGGATGAGGCCGCGCGTCGAGCGCTCCTCTACCGGCGTCGAGCCACCTGATTCACATCCCGCCTCGGCACGATGGTTGCTCGAGCCACGGCGACACGGCCGGGCGGCTGCAATACCGGCCAACCCGGAGCCGATGCCCGAGATGGGCAGCAGGTCCGCCGTGGAGCAGAAAGGCGATCAAGGTGGCGATATGAAACACGTTGACACTGTACGACGGGTCGGCCGCCGGACAGGGATCACGCTCGGCTTTCTCGCGGGTATGGCGCTCTCCGGCTGCGGCGGCCCGAGCGAGAAGACCGTCCAGGCGACGCAGCTCGCGCCCGGCGCCGATGCGCACATCACCGCCGATATCAACGCCGATGCCGCGACCACACGGCTGGCGGTCAACGTCGTTCACCTCCCGCCGCCCGAGCGGATTCAGGCCGGCAGCAAGCACCTCGTCGCCTGGCAGCGCCCGAGCTCCGACGCCCCGTGGCGGCGGGTCGGAGTGCTCGACTACGATCCTGGCAGCCGGAACGGCACGCTGGTCGAGACGACCGTGCCGTATGCCAGCTTCGAGCTGCTCATCACCGCCGAGGAGCAGACCAGTCCTGGGTCGCCGTCCTCTGCCGCCGTCATCGGGCCGACGCCCGTCGGGTAGCGCCGAGCTCGGCGGACCTGGCGTCGCTCGAGGCAGGGGCAGAGCGAGTATTTGCTCGACCAGAGCGACGCGAGGCACCCGGCGACGATGATGAGGCCGGCCATGTCATGCGCCTCCTCGAACGGCTCGGGGATCATCGTGTCGCCGGGAGAACCGGCGGAGCATGGAGAGAGAATCGAGGATCGCGATCTACGGCGCCATCGGCGCCAACGTGGCGATCGCGGCGATCAAGTTCATCGCCGCCGCCGTGACCGGGAGCTCGGCGATGCTCTCCGAGGGCGTGCACTCCATGGTCGACACAGCAGATGGGCTCCTGCTCCTGCTCGGCAAGCACCGGAGCTCCCGCCCGCCCGACGCCGATCATCCGTTCGGCCACGGCAAGGAGCTCTACTTCTGGACGCTGATCGTCGCCATCATGATCTTCGCCGCGGGCGGCGGCGTCTCGATCTACGAGGGGATCCTGCACCTCTTGCACCCGCGCCCGATCGAGAATCCGACGTGGAACTACGCTGTCCTCGGCGCAGCGGCCGTCTTCGAGGGAACGTCGCTCGCCATCTCGGTCCACGCGTTCAAGAAGAAAGCCGGACAGGGCTACCTCGCGGCGATGCGGTCCAGCAAGGACCCGACGACGTTCACGATCGTCCTGGAGGACTCCGCGGCGCTCGCCGGGCTCGCCATCGCCTTTCTCGGCGTCTGGCTCGGGCACCGCCTGGGCAGCCCCTACCTCGACGGCGCGGCGTCGATCGGTATCGGCCTCGTGCTCGCGGCTGTCGCGGTCTTCCTCGCCAGCCAGAGCCACGGGCTGCTCGTGGGGGAGAGCGCGGACAGGGAGCTCGTCGCCGCGGTCCGCGCGCTCGCCGAGGCGGATCCTGGCGCGTCGACGGTGGGGCGACCGATGACGATGCACTTCGGTCCGCACGATGTCCTGGTCGTGCTGCGCATCGAGTTCGACCCCGCGCTCACCGCCTCCGGCGTTGCGGAGGCGATCGAGCGTATGGAGGCGCGGATACGGAGCGAGCGACCCGATGTGAAGCACATCTACGTCGAGGCCAGGTCGATCCGCCAGCGCGCGGGGGCGTGACGCGTCCGTGGAGAGGCCGCTCGGGCCTCCGCCATCCCTCGCGGCGCCCGGGCTCAGGTGGGCTTCGCCTCGTCCTCGCAGCAGGGGCGCCTGGCGGGCAAACCGTGCAGAGGTCGTCCTTCGACGCGAGGTACACAGGTTGCAAGTTGCAGGCTGCCATGCCCTGTCTCGAGGTCCGGCAGCGCAGGAGCCGGGGCGATCCGGGCGCACGAGGGCGCGGCGGGCGCAGTCTTGGAGGGACGACGTCATGAGAGAGGCCAGGGCGCATGGGGCGATGCTCGGTGGGCGAGATGACGGCTGGCGTCGCGGTCTCCCCGGCGCCGGCGCGCTCCGCGCTGCGCTCCAGCACGGGCGCTCGCCCGCTCTCACCCGGCGCCGGCTCATCGCCGCCGTGTCCCTCGCCGGCGGCGCCAGCATGGCTGTCGTCTCGCTGTTCCAGCTCGGGCTCATCCGACACCTGCCCGATCCTCCGCTTCCAGGGTTCGATTCGGACAAGGTGACGAGCTCCGATATAGCGTTCGGGCTCACGATGCCCGACGCGCCGCTCGCGCTCACAAGCTTCGCGTCCAACCTCGCGCTGGCTGGCTGGGGAGGCGCCGAGCGCGCCAGGAAGACCCCCTGGATCCCCGCCGCCGTGGCGGTCAAAGCGGCCGTCGAGGCGGCCGTGTCCGGATGGCTCCTCGTCCAGATGCGAAGGCGGGAGAGAACCTGGTGCGCGTACTGCCTCGTCGCCATGGCGGCCAACATGGCCGTGTTCGCGCTCTCGCTCCCGGAAGGGTGGACAGCGCTGGGGAAGGCGTCCCCGGATCGACGGTCGTGAGCGCCCAGCGCGAGATGATCCGCCACACAGCGAGGACCAGATGCAAGGATGGAGCGCGCGGCGCTCCGTGAGAAGCGGGAGACGCGGGTCATCGCTCCCTCGCCCCGCGCCCGGACGAGCGGAGCGAGCCACTTCTCGGCGGCCGAGCGGGCGTTAAGCTTCCCAGATGAAGCTCGGAGCACGGCTCACGACGCACGCATTCTCGGCCGGCGCCGCCGGCATCAGCTTCATCGTCCAGCCGCTCCCGGGCTCGGACCAGCTGTTCGTCATCCCCATCCAGTACCTGCTCGCGGCGTCGCTCGCGAAGGAGCGAGGCTCGTCCCTCTCGAAGGAGGCGTGGTCCTCGATCCACCAGATCATCTGGGGCGGCGGCGCCCTTCGCCTCATGCTCGGCTTGACGCTGGGGCTGATCCCGCTGGCCGGCGCGGTCACGAACGCGACAACGGCGTTCGTCACGACCGAATATCTGGGGCACTACGTGGATAGAGCCCTCGACAACCCGGAGGACAAGCCGCCTCCTGCCCTGTCGATCCAGGATATCCTGGACGCCATCACCTCGCTCTTCACCGCGCGAGCGCGGTAGGCAAGCGGTCCCTGGGTCGAGCTCACCCCGCGGCTCTTGGTGTTGAAGGACGAGCTCCTCGGGAGCGACGCGGCGTCACCACCAGATCCGCCTGTGTTTGCGGCGGGAGCGTATCGCCACCGCCGCAAACGCCGCCACGGCCCCCACGGCGATCACGGCGGCCGCCGCGATGCCGGCGCGCCGGGCCGTTTGCTCTGCCTCGCCCTTGATGCCGCCCCACCCCCCCTTGGCCGCGGCCAGGTCGCGCGCGAGCCGCTCCTCGCTGCGCTCGATCTGCTCGGCAGGCCGCGCGGGCGCCGCGGAACCTGCGCCGGCGCTGACGTGACCTCGCTCGCTGAGGGGACGGGCGACCCTCTCCGTATCGAACCGGATTGCGCTGGATGAGTCCATGTGTCCCGCGCTGCAATCGCTGTTCCCCGCCGCTCCGGGGCCCGCCGCGCCGACGAGGTGGCTCATCGCATCGCGCTGGTGGTCGCCGGCTCGATCGTGGCGCGTTCATCGACCGACGGGCTCGTCGCGCGGTGGTCCCGGCGTGACGCGCCTGCCGCCGCGCGATCGCGATACGCCCGAGCAGCCCGCGCGTGGCGCCCGAGCCTTCCGGGCCCAGATGGACCTCGTGTTGCATGCTCGAACCGACGAGCTGTGCAGTCCTCGCAGATCGGATCCCCGCCTATGCGAACCTTCGGAAAATCGACGTTGATCGCAATCCTCGGCATCTCGATCCCGACCGACGCCGCGGCGAGGGCGGCGGCGCCTTCCGGCGCGGCGCCAGGGTCCTCGTCCTCGGGGAGCTGGTCCCACGGCTCCAAGGACTTCTTCGGCGCCGCGTACGAGAGCTACGACGCGGACCTGACGTATTCGGCGCGCTCCGACACGGCCCCGATCAGCAGGGTGTGGTTCACCGGGGCGAGCGGCATCCTGACCGAGGTCTACTGGCCGACGAACGACACCCCGCAGACGCGGGATAGCCAGCTCCTGGTCACGGGCGGCCGCGGAGGCCTCTTCGAGGAGCGGCGAGACGCGCGGCGGAGCGCCTCGTGGATCGAGGAAGGCGTGCCGGCCTTCCGGGTGATCACGGAAGATCCGGGCGGCAGGTTCAGGATCGAGAAGACGATCTTCGCCGATCCCGATCGCGATGTGGTCCTGCAGCGGCTGAAGATCACCCGGAACGTCCGAGGGCTCAGGTTCTTCGTGCTTCACAACCCCGGCGTGGGGAACACGCCGCTCGGCGACAGCGCCATGGCCAGCACCGGAGATGCGCCGGGGGCCGGGCTGTTCGCCTGGCAAGGCCCCTTTGCCCAGGCTTTCGTGGCCTCCGTCGCCCTGCGCGACGCCACGGCCGGCTTCTCCGGGACGGCGAGCGATGGCTATCGGGACCTGCAGAAGCACCGCACGCTGACCACGCATTACCGCGAGGCGAGGGACGGGGATGTCGCGCTCACCGGGGAGCTCGACCTCCCGCTCGCGCCCGGGACCGACGAGCTCACGCTGGCGCTCGGGTTCGGAAGCGACATCGGCGAGGCCTACAGCGCCGCCCAGGCGTCGCTCCGCGAGGACCCCGGCGCCCTCCTCGACAGGTATTGCGCCCAGTGGCGCGCCTATCAGGCATCCCTCCGCCCGCTCGGGAGCGCCACGCCCGAGCTCGCGCGCCTTTACCGCAGCTCCGTGGCGGTCATGAAGTCCCTGGAGGACAGGACGCACGCAGGGGCCTTCATCGCGTCGCCCTCCGTGCCCTGGGGCGACGTCAAGGTCGACAGGGCGAGCGCGATCTCGCCGCGGGCGTCGGACAGGATCACGGGCGGCTACCACCTCGTGTGGCCGCGCGATCTCGTCCAGATAGCGCTCGCGCTGCTCGCCGCCGGCGATACGCGCTCACCCCGGGCGGCGGTGCGCTTCATGAAAAGCGTCCAGCTCTCCGCTTCCGACGGAACATGGGATTTCGGCTCGATCCATGTCTCGAAGGAAGGCTCGTTTTACCAGAACACATGGTCCGACGGTGAGCCGTACTGGAGAGGCCTGGAGCTCGATCAGGTCGCGCAGCCGATCGACCTCTGTTACCACGTGCACAAGCATCAGCCCGGCGCGCCCGAGGCGTGCTGGGAGCTCGTGCGCCGCACAGCCGACTTCCTCGTGGCGTTCGGCCCCTGGACCCCGCTCGACCGATGGGAGGAGGTCTCGGGCATCTCGCCGTCGACAGTGGCCTTCCTCTGCGCCGCGCTCGTCCACGCGGCGGAGATCGCGGGCACGACGGGGGACCGCGATCGCCAGGCCCGGTACAGGGAGACAGCCGAGCGCTGGGCCAGGCAGGTCGACGACTGGACGTTCACGACCCGGGGGAGCATCGGCAACGGGCGGTACTACGAGCGCGTCGACGGGGCCGGTGGCCCGGACGCCCCGAGGGACCCGAACGACGATCGAGGCTACGTCGTGCAAGGACGCTTCTGGCGGGAGCGCGACGTCGTCGACTGCGGCTTCCTCCGGCTCGCCGTGCTCGGCGTGCGCCCGGCGCTCGCGGCGAACATGGCCGATTCGGTGGCGGCGTGCGACGCCGCGCTGCGGGTCGAGGTCCCGGGGCTCGGCCCGGGGTTCCACCGCTATGTCGGCGACATGTATGGCTTCGATCCGCGCACGGGGGAGCGGACACGAGGCATGCTATGGCCGACGCTGACGGGCGAGAGGGCCGAGTACGAGCTCGCGAGGGCGCTCGAGGAGTCCGGCTCGCCCGAGGCGGCGCGGAAGAGGATGCGGCCGTACCTCGACGCGATGGCGCGCTTCGCGACCGCGTCCCGGATGCTGCCGGAGCAGGTCTTCGATCGTGGGCCCCGCGCCGGCCAGCCGACAGGCGCGGCGGCGCCCCTCGGGTGGGCCCACGCCGAGTTCGTCACGGCCCTGCGCGAGCACGACGACGCGAGGCTCTTCCGCCTGCCGATCCGCGGCGCCGGAGGTGGCTAGCGCCGCTCCGGTCCGGACCGTGTCCGGTTGCCGGAGGGCAGCTCGGCCGCCTCGTCCGCCGGCTACCCGGGCGCTCACGGGCGCGGCGCCAGATCGCCGCCGATCGCCTCCGCCCGCCGCGCCTGCTTCCGGTTGCGGACGGTGATCCAGAGCCCGGCGGCGTTGTTGACAACCAGCGCGGCGTTCAGGGCGGTGAACACCCAGTTGTTCACGAGCAGGCTGTAGATGAAGTTCCCCGCCGTCCCGGCGATCGCGGCGACGAAGAAGATCAGGGTGTACTTCTCCGATTCGCCCTCGTCGCCCTTCCACTGCCGGTACGTCTGCGACCCGAAGGTCACGAGGAGCAGCAGCGAGCTGATCCAGCCCACGACGTGCTTCATCGGCGGTTCCCGTCGTCGGTCCCCTGGCGAGCCCTGAGCGGCGACGCCGGCGCCCCGTCGCGCGCCGCGCCGGCGC
>NZ_JEMA01001045.1 GCF_001589285.1 Sorangium cellulosum
CCCCGGCTGCGCGCCCGCCGTGGCCGCCTGCCGGCCTGCCTGAGCCGCCGTCGGCGCCGTCTTCGCGGTCTCTGCCGTGATCGTCCCCGCGGGCTCTGCCGAGGCCGCCGCCGGCGCGGGCTCCACAGCGACAGCCGTCCGCGCCGGCTCGACAGGCGCTGGCGCGACGCTGGCCGGCGCCGCCGCGGCGCCCTGGGCGCCTGTCCGTGCGGCCTGGCCGTCCGAGGAAGGCGTCACGTCGACAGTGTGCGACCCTCTCCCCGCCAGGAACACCACCACCGCCACGAGCGCCCCGAGGGCGAGCGCCGCCGCCAGGATCGCCGGCGCCCACCGGCGGGACCCCTCCGACCCCGACGTCGCCATGCCGGCGAGCGTCCGCCCCGGCGTGCCGGTCATCGAGAGCCGCGCGCCCTGCGCCGCCGGCGCCGGCGCGCCGCTCCCCGGCCCGGACTCCGGCGGGCCGGTCGNGCCGGCGCGCCGCTCCCCGGCCCGGACTCCGGCGGGCCGGTCGTCGAG
>NZ_JEMA01001046.1 GCF_001589285.1 Sorangium cellulosum
GCGGTCCTGGCCGGGGCGCGGGCGGCGCTCGCCGAGATGCGCGCCGCGCTCGGCCTGAGCAGCGCGCGGCCCGGGAGCACGATGCCCGGGAGCACGATGGAGGACGGCAGGTGAGGCATTCGCTCGTCCGTTCCCGCCGGATGGCGTCGGTCATCGACGCCGTGGGCGACACCCCGCTCGTGCGCCTCTCGCGGATCGGCCGCGAGACGCCCTCGGTCGAGGTGTACGCCAAGCTCGAGTTCACGAACCCGGGCGGCTCGGTGAAGGACCGCGCCGCGCTGCGGATGATGAGCCGCGCGGCCGCCGACGGCCGCCTGACGAGCCAGAAGACGCTGATCGACTCGACGAGCGGCAACACAGGCGTCGCGTACTCGCTGTTCGGCGCGGCGATGGGCTTCAAGATCGCGCTCGTCATGCCGTCGAACGTGTCCAAGGCGCGCAAGGACATCGCGCGCGCCTTCGGCACGGAGCTCATCTTCAGCGATCCGATGGAGGGCTCCGACGGCGCGATCCGCCTCGTGCGCAAGCTGGTCGACGAGAACCCGGAGAGGTACTTCTACCCGGACCAGTACTCGAACGAGGACAACCCGCTCGCCCACTACCACGGCACGGCGCGGGAGATCCTCGACGCTGTCGGCGACCGGATCACGCACTTCGTGGCGGGGATCGGCACGAGCGGCACCATCGTCGGGACGAGCCGCCGGCTCCGGGAGCACCACCGGCCGATCCGCTGCGTCGCTGTCGAGCCCGCGGACGCGCTCCACGGGCTGGAGGGGCTCAAGCACCTGCCGAGCTCCCTGGTCCCCGCGATCCACGACGAGGCCGCCTACCACGAGACGATGCGGATCACGACGGAGGATGGCTGGGACATGTCCGATCGCCTCGCGCGCGAGGAGGCGCTGCACGTGGGGCACTCCGGCGGCGCGGCCGTCTTCGCGGCCTTCGAGATCGCGAGGCGCCTGCACCGCGAACAGCAGGGCGGGTGCGTCGTCGCGATTGTCCCGGACCGGGGTGACCGCTATTTTGCGCCCATGAAATGGGAGAAGCGTTACGTATGGTGATGTCTCACCCGTGGACCGCCGGCGGCGTCGTCCTCAAGGCCAGCGTGCTCAAGGCGGTCGAGGCCGAGGCGCTTGCCGGCTACGCGCGCGACGAGGAGGCCTGCGGCTACCTGAAGGGGCCCGAGGGCGAGCCGCTGCTCTGCGACGAGCACGTCCGGATGGAGAACATCGCGAACAAGCTCCACGCCGTCGACCCGGAGCGGTACTTCCGGACGGCGCGGACGTTCTTCGACTTCAACGGCAAGCGCTTCTCCGATGCCGTGGAGAAGGGCGCCGCGGAGGGGCGCCCCGTCAAGGTGCTGTACCACTCGCACCTCGACGCTGGCGCCTACTTCAGCCCGACCGACGCCGCCATGATGAGCGGCGGCGAGCCGCCGGCCGAGGAGGGGGGCCAGATCGTGATGGGGCCCGGCCCGGCGTTCCCGCTCGCGTTCCTTGTCACCAGCGTGCGCGGCGGCGCCGACGAGGGGCGCCCGGACGCGGCGCCCCGCATCGCCGAGCACCGCCTCTTCGTGTGGGACGGCGCCGCGTTCGTCGCGTCGACGTTCTCCGTCGTCGATTGATCTCACCGCGCCGGGGCGCGCGTCCGCCGCCCCGCGCTGCCCGCATCCGCTTGCAGGGGCTCTGCACCCCTCGGCCCAGAGGGGCCGAGTCCGTAGTCGTCACTTGATCATCGAAGGAGTTGCCTAAATGTCAGGTTTTGTTGTCTGGTTCACCGGTTTGAGCGGCGCAGGCAAGAGCACGCTCGCGGCGATGCTCTCGGCCGAGCTCCGCGCCCGCTCCGTCCACGTGGAGGTGCTCGACGGCGACGAGGTGCGCACGAACCTCTCGAAGGGCCTCGGGTTCTCCAAGGAGGATCGCGATACGAACATCCGGCGGATCGGATACGTGGCGAAGCTGATCGCCCGGTCGGGCGCGTGCGCGATGACCGCCGCGATCAGCCCGTACAAGGCGATCCGTGACGAGCAGCGGGCGCAGACGCCCCGCTTCGTCGAGGTGTTCTGTTCCTGCACGATCCCGGTGCTCACCGAGCGGGACGCGAAGGGGCTCTACAAGAAGGCGCTCGCGGGCGAGATCAAGAACTTCACGGGCATCGACGACCCGTACGAGGCGCCCGAGAGCCCCGAGGTCGTCGTTCACACCGACAAGGAGACCAAGGAGGAGAGCCTCGCGAAGATCCTCGCGAAGCTCGAGGAGCTCGGGTACGTCCCGCGCCGCGGCGCCGCCGTGGCGGTGTCCGGCGCCGCGGCCGCGGGGGCGGCGGCGGGCGGGGCCCGCGGGCTCATCGCGCCGCACGGCGGCGAGCTCGTGAACCGGTGGGCCGAGGGCGCGGAGAAGGCGGCGCTCGCGGAGCGGGCGAAGGGGCTGCCGGTCATCGAGCTCGACGAGCGCACGGAGAGCGACGTCGAGATGATCGCGGTCGGCGCGTTCTCGCCGCTGCGCGGCTTCATGAACTCGAAGGACTACCTGCGCGTCGTGCGCGAGATGCGGCTCGAGAACGGCCTGCCGTGGTCGATGCCGATCACGCTCGCCGTCTCGGAGCAGGCGGCCGAGGGGCTCCGCGTGGGCGGCGAGGCGGCGCTCCGCGCGCGCGACGGCCGCATCGTGGCGGTCATCGAGCTGAGCGACAAGTGGCGGCCGAGCAAGGAGCTCGAGGCGCAGGAGGTCTTCCGGACGACCGAGACGAAGCACCCGGGCGTCGCGTACCTGATGAGCACGGGCCCCGTGTACGTCGGCGGCGAGATCCGCGTGCTCGAGCGGCCGGTCGAGTCGCCGTTCCCGGCGTACCACCGGGACCCGGCGGTGACGCGGGCGTACTTCGCCGAGAAGGGGTGGCGCCGCATCGTGGGCTTCCAGACCCGCAACCCGATCCACCGGGCGCACGAGTACATCACCAAGACGGCGCTGGAGATCTGCGACGGCCTGATGATCCACCCGCTCGTCGGCGCGACCAAGTCGGACGACATCCCGGCGGACGTGCGGATGCGGTGCTACGAGGAGCTCATCGCGAAGTACTACGTGAAGGACCGCGTGCTCCTCTCGATCTACCCGGCGGCGATGCGCTACGCGGGCCCGCGCGAGGCGATCTTCCACGCGCTCGCGCGCAAGAACTACGGCTGCTCGCACTTCATCGTGGGGCGCGATCACGCCGGCGTGGGAAGCTACTACGGCACGTACGACGCGCAGGAGCTCTTCAATGTCTTCAGCCCCGGCGAGCTCGGCATCACCACGCTCAACTTCGAGAACGCGTTCTACTCGACGGTTGTCGGAGCGATGGCCACGGCCAAGACGGCGCCGGGCGACGCGTCGACGCAGGTCAACCTGTCGGGCACGAAGGTGCGCGAGCTGCTCCAGCGCGGCGAGCTGCCGCCGCCGGAGTTCTCCCGCCCGGAGGTCGCGCGCATCCTCATCGAGGCGATGCGCAGCGCGAAGTGACCGTCCCGGCCTGACGGCCGCGGCGCGCGGCGTCCATCGGGGCCGCCGCGCGGCTCCGGGCATGGCGCGCGTGGCGGTGCTCTCGCTGCTGACCGCGCTCGCCGGCCTCTCCGTGGGGGGGCCGGCGCGCGCGGACCTCAGCGACGACGCCGCCCGCGTCGCGCGGATGTGGTCGCTCTCGGGCGCGCGGGTCGCGCGCCTGCCCCCCCTCTTCGTCGAGCACGGCCGCCGCAGGCTGGTCGCGATCTCGCCGCCGGCGGCCGGCGCCCCTGGCGCCGCCGGTGCCGCTGGCGCGTCCCGCGCTCCCGGCGCGGGCCGCGCGAGGGCGGACGAGTGCCTCACGGTCGCGTTCCTCGCGCCCCGCATCGTGGAGTTCACCGTGGAGCCCGAGCCCGCCCCGGGCGACGCCTCCGCCCTCGAGGGCCTTGTCGACAGGCTGCGCGGCCGGGAGCCCGACGACGAGCGCCGCGTCCACAGCGCCGCCGGCGCCGCGATGATCACGCGGTGCGGGCCCGCGCGCGAGGAGCTGCGGCGCGTGACGGTCGACATGCTCTCGCCGCGCGGCGCCCTCGACGTCGTCGTCGCGGCGTCGAGCGGGGCGCCGGACCGCGTCGAGTCGATCTTGCCGGAGCGGGCGTTCGGGCCAGTGGCGCCGCGCGGCGACCCCGGGCGGCCGGTTGAGCCCGGGCCGCTCGACGCCCGGGTCGCGCGGGCGGCGCGCNGGGCCGCTCGACGCCCGGGTCGCGCGGGCGGCGCGCCGGGCGCGCGC
>NZ_JEMA01001047.1 GCF_001589285.1 Sorangium cellulosum
GCCTCGCTCCTCGCCGACAGCACGAAGAGCCTGGCGAGGTCCGGTTTCCCCTCCATCTCCACCGGCGCGCCGGCCACGAACAGCCTGCCCAACGCTTCGAGCACCGCCGCGGCGTCGTCCTCCCCCCGCTCGAGCGACGGGATCCGCTCCGCAGCAAACCGCGGAGAGAGCGCGGCGAGCCCCAGGAGGACCGGGTGAGCGCCCACCTCCAGCGCGACGTCCACGTCCTCTGCCGCGAGCGCCGCCAGGCCGTCCGCGAAGCGAACCGGGGCCTCGAGGTGGCGCACCCAGTGCTCCGGCCCCGCGATCGGGTCGGCGGCTCTCCGGCCTTCGATGTTGGTGATCAGCGCGGTCCGCGGCGGCCGGTACGTCACCGTCTCCGCCACCTGACGGAAGTCGTCGCGCATCGGCGCCATCAGCGGCGAGTGGCAGGCGTGAGAGATGGCGAGGCGCCTCGTCTCCACGCCCTCCGCGGCGAAGGAGGCGGCGATCGCCGCGACCGCGTCCTCGGCGCCGGAGATGACGACGTGGCCGGGCGCGTTGACGGCGCCGATGGCGGCCTGGGAGGCGATCGGCGCGACGCGCGGCGCGACCCGCTCCTCGTCGGCGGCGATGGCGACCATGGCGCCGCCTTCCGGCAGCGCGTCCATCAGCCTCCCGCGAGCAGCCACCAGCCTGACCGCGTCCGGGAGAGAGAGCACGCCGGCAACGGCGGCCGCGCAGAGCTCCCCGAGGCTGTGACCCAGCACGACGTCGGGCTCGATCCCGAAGGCCCGCCACAGCTCCGAGAGAGCGTATCCGACGGCGAAGAGCGCCGGCTGGGCATACCGCGTGCGGTTCAACAGGGCAGCGTCGGCCGAGCCGGGCGCCGCCCATAACACCTCGCGCAGCGGGCGCGGGAGCTCCCCCTCGAGCAGCTCGAAGCAGCGGTCAAGCGCCGCCCGGAAGGCCGGCTGCGCCTCGTAGAGACACCGCCCCATCCCCGCGTACTGAGAGCCCTGCCCCGTGAAGAGCATCGCGATCCGCGGCCGCCGCACGCGCGCCTGCCCGGCGTGGAGCCCCGGCGGCGCATCGCCCTCCGCGAAGGCGGTGAGGCGCCGCGAGAGCTCTGCCCGCGACCGCACCACGACCGAGAGCCGCCACGTCCCGTGCGCTCCCCGAGCGGACGCCGCGCACAGCGCCTCCAGCGAGGGCGCCGACGGGGCGCGCAGCGCCTCGACCAGCCTCCGCGCATGCGCACGCAGGCACTCCTCGCCCTCCGCCGAGAGGACGAACAGCCGAGGCGGCGCCAGGGCGCTCGCCTCGACGATGACGTGGCTGTTCGTGCCGCCGAAGCCGAACGAGCTCACCCCGGCCAGCAGCCGCTCCTGCTCTCCCTCCCATGACTCCAGCGTCGTCTGCACCCGCAGCCGGAGCGCCTCGAAGGCGATGTGCGGGTTCGGCTGCAGGAAGTGCAGGCTCGGCGGCAGCGTCCGGTGGCGCATCGACAGCGCCACCTTGATGAGCCCTGCGATGCCCGCGGCCGCCTCCAGGTGGCCGATGTTGGTCTTGACCGATCCGATGCGCAGCACCCGCTCCGGCGGCCGTCCCGCGCCCGCTCCCAGCGCCGCGCCGAGCGCGCCTGCCTCGATGGGATCGCCGAGCATGGTGCCCGTCCCGTGGGCCTCGACGTACTGGACATCGGCGGGCGCGACGGCGGCTGCGGCGCAGGCGTCCCGCAGCACGCCCTGCTGCGCGCGGGGGCTCGGCGCGGTGAGCCCGTTGCTGAATCCATCGTTGTTGACCGCGCTGCCGCGGATCACGCAGTAGATGCTGTCGCCGTCGACCAGCGCGTCGGACAGGCGCTTGAGCACCACGACGCCGCCCCCCTCGCCCCGCACGTAGCCATTGGCGCGCGAGTCGAAGGCTTTCGAGCGGCCGTCCGGGGCCATCGCGCCGAACTTCGTCATGGCGATGGTGCTCTCGGGGGCGAGCAGCAGGTTGACGCCACCGGTCAGGGCGAGGCGCGACTCGCCCCGCAAGAGGCTCTGACAGGCCAGGTGCACCGCGACCAGCGACGACGAGCAAGCCGTGTTCACGGCGACGCTCGGCCCGAGCAGCCCGAGCGTGTACGAGACCCGGGCCGGCACGATGCTCAGGTCCTGGCCGGTGGCCGTATGCTGGGCGATCTGCTCCGGCACCGCCCCCGGGACACGGCTGTAGTCCATCCACATCGCGCCGAAGAAGACGCTGGTGCGTGTGTCCCTGAGGCTCGCCGGCAGGATGCCAGCATCCTCGAGCGCCTCCCACGAGAGCTCCAGCGCGAGCCGCTGCTGCGGGTCCATCTGCGCCGCCTCGCGCGGCGAGATGCCGAAGAAGCCCGGCTCGAAGCGGTCGACGTCCGGCAGAAAGCCGCCCCACCGCGTGCTCATCTTGCCCGGCGCCGCGGCGTCGGGCGCGTAGAGCGCGTCGACGTCCCAGCGGTCCGCCGGCACCTCCGAGATCGCGTCGACGCCGTCCCGCAGCAGCGCCCAGAAGGCCTCCGGGCTCGGCGCCCCGGGGAAGCGGCAGGCGATTCCGACGATCGCGATGGGCTCGTCGTCGGCCCGCCTCGCCTGGAGGGCGACCTCCGGCGCGTCCCCTGCCGCATCACCTCCGGCCAGGTGGCGCGCCAGCGCCTCGGGCGTCGGATATTCCCAGGCCAGCGTCGGCGAGAGGGGCCGCCCGAGAGCCGCGCCCAGCTCCGCCAGCATCGCGGTCGCGCTCAACGAGTTGAGGCCGAGCCGCTGGAACCGTTCGGTCGGATGAAATGCCTGCGGGTCCACCCCGACACGCGCGGTGAGATGCGCGATGAGCCATGTCCGGATGTCGTCGAGAGAGGTCAAGTGACCAGCAGACCTATTCATCACGCGCTCCACTCCGGCATACCGACACTGCGACCTCGGAGACAAAGTAATCAAATATACAAATATTTATTACAAACAAACGATGGACACGGTAGAGCTACGAGCCCCTCGCGCGCACGCATGAGGCGTAACCCCACAATACCAAAGGCATTGCCGGCGAGTAACCAGGACCACATCCATATAGTTATGTCAAGGACGTGGCAGCATCGCCGCGCACGTCTCGAAACAACGACCACCGCCGTCGAGACAGGCTGCGACGTGAGGACCTCCCGAATAACGCTTTGTCGGGAGACGATTCGGTCCGATGGCGGCTCTCGCCTCCGCCATCGTCAGACGATGCACTCCATGTAGTCACAGCTTGCGACTCGAGGACGAGCGCGCCGGCGGCGGGCCCGCGAGCTCACACGAGCGCCGATGGGCGGGCCGGCTCGTTGCTTCATCCACCTGGCCAGGCACATCGCGCTGGCCGGATCACACCAACGCCAGCCAATCAGCGTCAGTCTCGATGGATGCAGCCATAACACTCTCCAAATTTCTCGCTCGCGCCGGAACCCAGGTCGTCGGCGCGTTGTTCGGCGCCGGCCTTCGTCTTCGCCCTGGCGCTGTGGAAGCACAGGAGGGATCGCCGGCGAATGTGGCCTGGGTCCAGTCCGCGCTCTCCACCGCCTACGACTGGGAGGCTGGCCTGGTCGACCGCGTGGCTAGCGAGACCCGCAGGCAGGTCGACGCGCACCGCACCGGCCGGATGGCCCGCGTGGGTCGACTGCGTGGAGGAGGTCACCCGCATGCTGCATGCGCCTGCGCCGGAGGCCCGCGCGCGGGCTCTCGCGCGCGCCGATCGGTGGCGCCGGGCGCGCATCCGTGAGAGGTTCACGGCGCCGCGCCGCAGCGGAGCGGCGCGCGACCTGAGGCCATGAAATCGAAGAGCGTCCTCGTCATCGGGCTCGGCCGGTTCGGCACCTCCATCGTGGAGACCCTCTGGAAGAACCGGGCCGAGGTGATCGCCGTCGACAACAACCCCGAGGCCGTCGACGCGGTGAAGGACAAGACCTCGGCCGCGTTCGTCGGCGACGCCACCGTCCACAAGGTGCTCGAGGGGATCGGCGCGCAGTACGTGGAGACCGCGATCGTGACCTTCGGCGAGCACTTCGAGCCGTCGGTGCTCTGCGTGGCCTCCCTGGTCCGGATGGGCGTGCGCGAGGTCATCGCCCGCGCCGCCACCGACCGCCAGGCGGACATCCTGCGCGCCGTCGGCGCGACCCGCGTCATCCAGATCGAGACCGAGATGGGCCGCCGCGTCGGGGCCGACATCACCACGCCGCTCGCCCAGGACCTCCTCGATCTCGCCAGCCACTACCGCGTCGTCCCCTGGAGCGCCCACGGGCCGCTCGTCGGGCAGACGCTCGCGGGCTCGAAGATCCGCCAGCGCTACAGGATCAACGTGCTCGGCGTGCGGCCGCACACGAGCAAGCTGCCCGTCGACAAGCCGCGCCTCGAGCCGCCCACGCCGGACTACGTGATCCGCGACGGCGACACGCTGCTGCTCGTGGGCGACAGCGACGACGTGAGCCGCTTCATGGCCGAGGTCGGGGGCTGATCACCGGGAGATCGCCGCGCCGGCGGCGCGGCAAGGCCGCGCACATCACCGCAGACGCGCGCCCGTGAAGCGCGACCGCGAACCGCGGTACGCTGGATCCGGACGCTGAGAAGCACGCTCCGACCTCGCGACGCATCTTCTCGCCTCGCGCCCGTCATGCGAGAGGGGCGGCGCATGCGTTCCACAGCGTCCTCCGCGATGCGCCTCCTCGTCTCCGAAGCGCTGCTGCTCGCTGTCGCCCTCACCGGCAGCGCGGCGCGCGCGCAGCCCGCCGGCGCGCCTCCGGCCGAGCCTCCGGCCGCCNCGCGCGCAGCCCGCCGGCGCGCCTCCGGCCGAGCCTCCGGCCGCCGACGGGGACCCGGGCGGCGCCTCGGTC
>NZ_JEMA01001048.1 GCF_001589285.1 Sorangium cellulosum
GATGTCGCGCTCCTCGCGGCCGGCCCGCCGGTCACCTGCAACGGCGCCACCGACCGCTGGTTCGAGGTCGAGGGCCCTCAGGGCCGCGGCTTCCTCCCGGGCTGCCTGCTCGCGCCGCCCGCGTCCCCGGACGCCGCCTACGCGCTCGTCGCGCCCCACGCGAGCCTCCCCACGTACGACCCCGCCGCGCCGCGCTCGGCGCCGCCGTCCGGCGCGGCGGCCGGGTTCGTCGCCGTGCCTTTGCTCGTCGAGGACGACGCCGCCGTGGGCGTGCGGGCCCGGGATGAGCGGACGCTCGACGTCGAGCTGGAGCAGCCCACGCCGTACTTCACCGACCTCACGAGCTTCGCCACCCTGTTCCCCGTGCGCCGCGACGTCATCGAGGCCTTCGAGGCGCGCGGCGAGCCGGATCTCTGGTTCCGCCCCGAGAACATCGTGGCCAACGGGCCGTACCTGCTCGATGAGTGGAAGTTCCGCTACGAGATCACGATGAAGCGGAATCCGGCGTACTGGGGCCATGACGCGCTCAGGATCCACCGGATCGTCTGGATGGAGATCGCGCAGCACAACGCCACGCTGCAGCTCTACAGGGCAGGGGATCTCGACTACCTGGGCGACAACACCGACATTCCCTACGAGCACCTCGGCTGGCTGTCCGGGAAGAGGGATCTCCGGCGGAGCGAGTACCTCTCCACCGTGTATTACGAGCTCAACACGAGGAAGCCGCCGCTCGACGACGCGCGCGTCCGGTGGGCGCTGAACCTCGCGATCGACAAGCGGCAGCTCGTCGAGAAGATCACGCGCGTGGGGAAGCCGGCGACCCACTACGTGCCTGACATCACCGGATCCGGCTACGCCGAGCAGGCGGCCGAGGACAGGGAGCGCGGCGCGGATCCGTTCTCGAGCCCCGAGGTCTTCCACGACCCCGCGCGCGCCCGCGCGCTGCTCGCGGAGGCCGGCTACGAGGTCGGCCGCGAGGGAGACGAGCTCCGCGCCAAGGGCTTTCCGCCGCTCGAGGTCCTCTACAACACCGGAGAGGGGCACACGCAGGTCGCCGTCGCCATCCAGGACATGTGGAAGCGCCACCTCGGGATCTCCGTGACGCTGCGGAACGAGGAGTGGCGGGTGATGCTGAACAACCTCCGCGACGGCAACTTCCAGGTGATCCGCCTGGCCTGGTACGCCGACTACAACCATCCGCAGACGTGGCTCGGGACGTTCCTCTCGTACAGCCCGAACAACCGGAGCGGGTGGGCCGACGCGGAGTTCGACGAGGCGGTGCGCAGGGCCGCGGCCATCGCGGATCCGCGGGAGAGCATCCGGGTCTACCGGGCGGCCGAGCGGCGCGCGCTCGACGGGATGTGCAGGATCCCGCTCTACTTCGAGGAGAAGCCGACCCTTGTGAAGCCGTGGGTGAGGGGGTTCATCCCCAACGCGCGCAACACGCAGCTCGTCAAATGGCTCTGGATCGACCCCGACTGGCAGCACAGGCCCGCCGGGGCGCCGCCGCCGGCGCTGGAGCTGCCGCCGCCGGGGCGGCTCGGAGGGGGGAGTGCGCCCCCCTGAAGCCGCGGCGCCGCGGTCGGGGGAGAGCGCGCCGCCGCCGAGGCCTGCAGCCTGGACTACAAGGTGGGGCTGACCTTCGTCCAGCAGTGGCCGCACAGGGTCGCCTTGGCGCGGATGGACGCCCCGCACGCCGGGCAGTGGCGCATCGACGGCACAGCCTCGGCGGTGGACTCGATGTGCTGCTGTAGCTGCTCGATGCACGCGCGCGCTTCTCTCAGCCTCTCGGATACCTCCTTCATCGCTTCGACATCCGGCCTGCTCCCGCCAGGACCCTGCATCGCCGCATCGAGCTGCTCTTGTGCGACGCTGAGCCGCTCACTCGCGGCCAGGACCTTCTTCTCGACGAGTACTTGTTCCATGAGTCATCAACCTCTCATTAGGAGCGAGAGCTCCACACGCTGTCAATGTCTTCAAGATCATCTCACATGGTTGGGTAAAGGGTACGTTCACAGGGGCGCCTTGCCCGCGCACGCCGCGCGTCAGTACGTGGGAGGCGGCGGCGGCGGCGGGTCGCCTGGCCTCGTCTGGCGAGGGATCGGCTTGCCCTCATCCATCGCCTTCTGCACGGCCCTGGCGTGCGCCTCCTCGGCCTTTCGCTGCTCGTCGCCCGCCACCCCGTACTGCCCTTGATGCGCTGCCTGATCCGCGTTGTGCTGATGGGTCACTGCGCGTCGCTGCTCCTCGGCCGATGTCGCGGCGCAGCCGAGCGCCGACGCGACCAGTACGGCCGTGATGCAAGTCATGCTGATGAGATGATTCATTGTGGTTCTCCTGTCTGTTCGAAGCGTGGTGAGCGCGCGCTCGGCCCCGGGAGGCCGCGGCGCTCGGCTTGTCGCTCACGGTTCGAGCCGCGCGTCCTGGCGCCGCTCCTGAGCCCACCCCGTCATCGATCGTGCACCGACCTCGGCCCAC
>NZ_JEMA01001049.1:0-622 GCF_001589285.1 Sorangium cellulosum
CGCGGCTCGACGCGGGCGGCGCGATCGCGCGCGCCATCGGGCGGTGCGGCGCCGAGGCGTCCGAGCCGACGCTGGTCGCGTGGCTCGAGGGGCCGCGCCAGCGCGCGGTCCACGCGGCGTACGCGCTCGGCGATCTCGCGGCGATCAAGCTCAAGCTCCGGGAGGAGACGCTCGTCGCGCTGCTCAACCTCGCCTCGGGCAGCGCGGCCAGCCCGCCGGTGCCAGAGGCGCTCTACCCGATCGGGCGGCTCGAGCACGTCCCGCTCACGGTCATCCCCCGGATCCGCGACGTCGCCGCCGCGCGGCTCGCGGAGGCGGGCGACGCGCGGCTCTTCGCGGTGCGCGCGCTGGGCAGGGCAGGGGAGGCGGCCGTCGGCGAGCTCGCCCGCGTGCTCACCACGCGCGGCGTGTTCACCGCGAGCGAGCGCGCCGAGGCCGCGCGCGCGCTGAAGCGGCTCGGCGCGCCCGGCCAGCGCGCGCTCGCCGACGCTGTCGCCTCGCTCGTCCCGAGCGCGGACCCGATCGCGCTCACGGGCCTCGTGAGCGAGGACTTCGGCGCGCTGCTCACCGCGCTCGAGGCGCTCGGCGCGGCGGGCGCCGCGCGCAAGCCGCTCCGCGATCT
>NZ_JEMA01001049.1:652-39963 GCF_001589285.1 Sorangium cellulosum
GAAAGCCGCTCCGCGATCTCGCCGCCCTGCCGCCGCCGCCGAGCGCGCCCGCGGCGATCCTCCGCCGCGTCGCGTGGCTCCGCTGCGGCGCGGCCAGGCTCCTCGCGGGCGAGAACTTCCGCGATCCGCTGCTGCTCGGCTGCGACGTCACGGCGCCGGGCGCCCCGGGGAGCAAGCCGGACGCCGGCGCGCCTGTGCGCGGCTCGATCGGCGCGCGGGCGGTCGTCGAGGTGATCGGCCGCGGCGCCATCACGGGCGCGCGGCTCGCCGCCTTCCGCGCCTACGCCGAGTCGGGCGAGCTGCGCGCGAGGGAGGCCGCGATCGAGCTCATCGCCTCGCACGAGGAGATCGCCGGGGCGCCCGATCTGCTCGCGAAGGCGCTGGCCGCGGAGGAGCCGGGCCTCGTCGCCGCCGCGGCCGAGGTGATCGCGCGGCAGCCGCAGCGCGCGTCGGAGGCCCCGGGGCAGGGCAAGCGCAAGCGCAAGGCGGGGCGCGAGGGGAAGGACGCCCCCGCCGCGGTGACGTCGCCGGCGATCGAGGCCGCGCTGATCGCGATCCTCGATCGCCCCGCCGCGCGCGACGACCCGGAGCTGATCGGCGCGGCCATCGACGCGGCGGGGGCGCTCGCGCTGAGGCCGGCCGAGGCTCGCCTGGAGGAGCTCTGCAGGTCGAGCTACCCCACGACGCGGGCGCACGCGGGGACGGCGCTCGGCGTGCTCCGCGGCCGCAAGGTCGCGTGCGACGCCGGGCTGCCGGGCGACGCGGGCGCGGCGGGGCGGCCTGCCGTCGCGCCGCCGGTCGGCGAGGTGCCGCCCGAGGCTTCCGCGCTCGTGCGCGAGCCGGCGGTGCTGACGTTCGACACGGACGCCGGCGAGCTCACGATGACGCTCGACCCTGCGCTGGCGCCGGTCGCGGTGACCCGCTTCGTCGACCTCGCGCGCCTGGGATACTACGACGGCAAGATCGTGCACCGCGTGGTGCCCGGCTTCGTCACCCAGTTCGGCGCGCCGTTCGGCGACGGCGCCGGAGGTCCTCCTGGCAGGCCGGCGCTCCGCTGCGAGACGTCGCCGGTCGCGTTCGAGCCGCTCCGCGTCGGCGTCGCCCTCGCCGGCCGCGACACCGGATCGAGCCAGCTCTTCGTCATGCACGCGCGCGCGCCGCACCTCGACGGCCAGTACGCGGCCGTCGGCGCCGCCGCCGGGCCGTGGGCGGCGCTCGTGGATGGAGACGTCATCCGGAGCGTGAAGGTGCGGAACTGATCGCGCGCGGCGCGCACGCGCCGTGTGTCGCGACACGCGTGGCGCGCCATGCGGTGACGAACGTGCGACATGCGCCGCGCGGCGCGCAGGCGAGGTGAACCGCTCGACCCCGGCGGGGGCGTCCATGTCGATTGACAACCGCCCCCGACCGGCGCTTTACAGTTTAGCGTGGTAATTGCCTCCTTTTTGGCCGTGGCGGTGCTCGTGTACACGTACGTCGGGTACCCGGTCGTTATCGGCGTGCTCGCGCGGCTGTGGCCGGCGCAGCGGAAGGAGGATCCGGGCTACCTCCCGACCGTGACGGCGTGCATCCCCGTCTACAACGCGGCGTCGTACCTCCCGGCGAAGGTCGAGAGCCTCTTCGCGCTCGACTATCCCAGGGACAAGCTGGAGGTCCTGCTCTACTCCGACGGCTCGACCGACGACACGGTGCTCGTGGCCCGGCAGCTCGCCGAGCGCGATCCGCGGGTGAAGGTGATCGTGAGCGAGGCGCGGCGCGGGAAGCCGGTCGGCGTGAACACGATGCTCGGCGTCGCGACGGGCGAGGTGCTGCTGATGACCGATATCCGCCAGCCCCTCGTGCCCGGCGCGCTGCGGGCGCTCGTGCGGCTGCTGGCCGACCCCGATGCGGGCTGCGTCTCCGGCAACCTCGTCCTGAAGGGCTCGGCGGGCTCGGGCGCTTACTGGCGTTACGAGAACTGGATCCGCCTCCAGGAGGGGCGGTTCCGGAGCATGGTGGGGGTGACCGGTCCCATCTACGCGATCCGGCGCGCCGACATGGGCCGGCTCCCGGAGGGCGTCATCCTCGATGACATGTGGGTGCCGATGCGGCTCCGCCTGGAGGGCCGCGAGATCCTCTTCGCGCAGGACGCGATCGCGTACGACGACGCCTTCGGCGACGAGCGCGAGTTCGGCCGCAAGGTGCGCACGCTCGCGGGCAACTACCAGCTCTTCTCGCTGCTCCCGGCGCTCCTCGTTCCGTTCAGGAACCCGTCCTGGCTCGAGGTCTTCTCGCACAAGGTGCTTCGCCTCGTGTGCCCCTGGGCGCTCGTCGCGCTGCTGATCACGTCGACCGCCGCCTGGATCGGCGCCGAGGCCAGCGGCGACGTCTCGTGGACACTCTACGCGGCGCGGGCGCTGTTCGGGGGGCAGGCGGCGTTCTATCTGCTCGCCGTGCTCGGGGGCGCCGCGGGCAAGCTCGGCGCGCTCGCGCGCACCTTCGTGGTGCTCAACGCGGCGGCGGTGGTCGGCCTGTGGCGTTTCCTCCGCGGGTCGCAGAAGGTCACCTGGTAGCGCGAGGGCGCGAGAGCGCTCGACGGCGCGAGAGCGCTCGGCGGCGCGAGGGCGTGCGACGACACCAGGGCGTGCGACGACACCAGGGCAGAGAATGCGCGACGTCGTGAGCGCGGAGCCGTGACCTCGCCGGTCACGGCTCCAGCAGACCGACGAGCTCGTGAACGACGCGCTGCGATCGGTAGAGGGCGAGCGACGACGGGAACAGCCGCTCGACTCCGTCGGGCGGCAGCGACTGGAACCTGACCGGCGCGGGGAGGGCGTCGAGGCCTGCGCGCTCGAACATGCGGAGCGAGCGCCGCATGTGCATCGCGCTCGTCACGACCACCGCCCTCTCGGCCGAGAGGCTGCGGGCGATCCGGGCCGCGTGGATGGCGTTCTCGCGGGTGTCGCGCGCCTCGGTCTCCAGGATGATCTTCTTCCTCGGCACGCCCAGCTCGACGAGCAGATCGGCCATGCTGCCGGCGAGCTCGGTGGGCGCGCGCTGGACGTCCCGTCCCGAGATGATCACGTGGCCGAAGCCGTGCTCGCGGTAGACGCGCACGGCGCCGAGGCTGCGCTCGAGGCCAGCCGCCGACTGCCGTTCCATGGCGGGCTCGCCGAACTCGTCGGCGTCGATCCCGGCGGTGAGGAGGATCAGGACCCGCCGCTCGGGCGGGGTCCCCGCGAGGTCTGCGCGCAGGTCTCTCGGCGGCGTGCTGATCCGACGCGCGAGCGAGCTCGAGACCCACGGCATGGAGAGCAGCCACAGCGCGAGCCAGGCGCTCCACGCGAGGGCTCGGCCGACCTTCGACCGGCGCGCGCGGTAGCTCCAGTCGCCGCCGGACAGCGCGAGGCCGAGCCCCGTGGCGACGAGGATGAGGAACAGGGGATCGACGAGGCGGGAGATGGGCAAGGCGAGGCTCGTCGTGGGGCGCTCGGTACGTGTCTATGCTGGCACCGGGCACCGAGGCGAGCGAAAAACGTCGCGCGACAAGGCGGGACGGACGCGCTCAGGGCCTCGCCCGTCTTCCGGGCGAGGCTTCCTCTTCCCTGGTGGGTTGATGCTCAACGGGGCTGGTGCGCTCGCCGGCGCCGGGCTGCGGCGGAGGCGAGGGCGAGCCCTGCGAGCGCTGCGGGGAGCCACCGGTCGTGGCTGTTGCCGGGCGTCCGGCAGCCGCATCCGCCGTCGTCGCGGGCTCCGTCGGCGGCGCCGCCGGTCGGGCTCCCGCCGACGCCTCCGCCGCCGCTGCCGCCGCCACCGGCGCCGCCGCCGCTGCCGGTGGTGTCGGGCGGAGCTCCCAGATCGATCGGCGCGTCCTCGCTTGCGACGAGGATGGGCGGCGCCTCGCCGGTCTCCTCGTAGATGGCCATGAGCTCTTCTCCCTTGTTGTCCGTGACGTTCGCGGATTGCAGGAACTCGACGTACTCTCTGGTCATCGACTGGTAGTAGACGCGCGCCGAGAGCGTCTGGGTGCCGAAGGCGTCGGCCGGCACGGTGAGCGTGAAGCTCGCCTCGTCGTGGTTGCGGTATCCGCCGTTCCCGTCGCTGAAGTCGATCTCCTGGCTCGGCTGGGTGGTCTGCGACGGGACGAAGCCCTTCGGCGGGATACGGGTGTCCGAGATGATCATGTCGTGGAGCGCGAGGTGTTCCCCCTTCTCCCCGACGCCCGCCGCGCTGTTCCACCGCCCGTGCACCGCCCGGTACTCGTGGGTCGGCGGCTCGTGCTGTATCTCCCCCGTGTCGGCGTCGTAGCCGCCGAGCAGCGGCCGCTCGACCCCGGCCTCGTCGACGAGGAACACGGCGATCCAGGCGCGCCGGCTGTCCGCGTAGCCCGTCGGGAACTTGTGACCGGTGAGGTTCTCGACGCGCACGGTGACGGTGATCTCGCCCCCGGGTTCAGCCTGCTCGGGGGTCTCGACGAGCGTGACCGAGGCGGCGGAGGCGAGGCTCTCGAGGGTGCGGTCCAGGGCGAGCTGGAAGGAGGTGGCGCGCTCTGCCGCGAGGTTCTTGTCGGCGGCCATGACGGCCTGGATACCCCAGTGGTTGCCGCCGACGATGACATGATCGCGCGGGTCGGTGCGGGGAGGCCCGAACTTGGCGACGGACCATTCCCCGATCTTCCTGCGCATATGGCAGTCAACGCAGCTCTTCGCGCTCGAACCGCCGTCGCGGAAATCGCTGGAAGCCCACTCCTCGAACGTCGTATCGAGCGGGAACTCGATCGCCGTCGGAGCGCCGCTCGCGTCCCGGAGCATCACTTCCGGGTTCGTGACCTGGTGGCATTGACCGCAGAAGCGGGAGTTGGCGAGGCTGGGCTCCTCCTTTCCTCCGTGATGCTCGGAGATCACGTTCCCGTAAGGCCCGTATTTGATCAGCTTTTGCTCCTCGGGATCGATCTCGTAGCCGAACACGAGCTGCGCGTTGCCCATGATATATGGATCGTTGGGGGCGGGGGAGGTCGTCGCGCGATGGCACACATCGCAGCCGACCCCTTGCCCATCGACGATGCCCTCCAGGCTCGTGTCAGGGTCGAACGCCGAGCCGTCCGGGGGCGTCGCACGCCCACGCACGAAGCCGATGGGGGAGTGGCAACGTATGCAAAACGTGCCCACGCCGGGCGCGTCCTGGTTGGCGATGGTGAGGGCAGCGGTGAAGACGGGATCGCGCCACGCGTTGGCCATCATGGTACCTGCCCATGTATCGGAGGGCATGTAGTCCTTGGACTGTGGCGGATCTGTGTTGGGTAGCGCCCGGTGGCAGCCGTTGCACGTCTCAGAGGAGAAGAACTCCCCGTCGTTCGGCAGATCTCCTGGCTTGGTCCCCTGGAGATCGTCGATCCCACCGGTCGCGTCTCTGCTCAGCAGCCCGAGCGCGAGGAGCAGACCCCATGCCGTGGTGTTCCCCCGTATACTCAACATCGATCCCGTCCTCTTTTTGCCTGATTGCTCTGCTCGATGTGCTCTGTCCGAAGTGCTTCAGTCAGCGCCATGTCGTGTTGCCGACATGGACTTGTGCTCCTCACATCCCGTCATTCCGGATCGATCCGGAACAGCCGTCCGCTACCGTTGGCTCCGTAGTCAACCACATAAAGCTCCCCGGCTGCGTCCTCTCCGAAAGACGCGAGCGCCTGCAGCGTATCCGCGCTCTCGAGATCCGCCGTGAGCGGCGCCTCCGTCACCTTGCTGCCGTTCTTCCAGACGAAGCTGTGGATGCGGTTGGAGGAGAAATCACCGTAGATGTAAGTGCCGCGCAGCGCAGGGATCTTGCTGCCGCGGTACACATACCCTCCTGTGATCGACCCATCGCCAGTGCCGTGCCCGTGCACCGCGACGGGCGGCGTGTGGCCTGCCAGCGGGCAGTCCACATCGACCATCTCGCCCTGGCGTGACGGGTAGCAGCCGTTCCCCTCGCGGATGCTCCACCCATAATTCCTGTGCCCCTGGCCGCGTGGCTCGACGTTGATCTCTTCGACCGCCTTCGCGCCCACGTCGCCGATGTAGAGGTCGCCGTTGCAGCTATCGAAGCTGAACCGCCACGGATTGCGCAGGCCGTAGTCCCAGACGTCCGGATCTCCACCGGGGAGATTTCCGGCGGGGGGAGTCGGGTAAGTATCGACGTTGATCCGAAGGATCTTGCCGTACTTCACCTCGATGTTCTGGCCGTTCCCATCCGGGTCCTGCGTGTCGCCCTCGCTGCCACCGTCGCCGACGCCGACGTAGAGCATGCCGTCGGCACCGAAAGCGAGCATTCCGCCGTTGTGATTCTTTCTGAGCACCGGTATCGAGAGAAGCTCACTTTCCTCCTGCGGCGCAGCTTGATCCGGGCTAGCCTCAGAACGCCTGTACTCTCGAAGGACCAACCGGTTGTTCGTCGTGTTGAAGTAGAGGAAAAACCGGCCGTTGGTCGCGTAGTCAGGGTGAAACGCAAGCCCCAGAAGTCCACGCTCGTCGGCTTGCCACTCGACCTGCTGGACGTCGTCAGAGATATCGAGGAATGCAGCGCTCTGCAGCACGCCTCCGCTGATGAGGCGGATTCTCCCGCCCTGCTCCAGCACGTAGAGCCGGCTGGCATCGCCGGGCTCGCCCGTCACGAAGAGAGGCTCATCCAGGCCACCCACGACTTCCGTCAGCTTGAGCGGCGGCACGGTCCCGCCCGGCTCGTCGCACTCGATCGTTCCATGCCCACCAGCGCCGGTTCCGGTTCCGGGGCCTGCTCCCGACCCGTCCGTTCCGCTGGTCGCCGGACCGGCTCCGCTGCCCGTGGCGGGGGAGCCCGGGCCCGTCGAGGTGGGGCCGCTCGTGCCCGTTCCGCCGGGACCGGATCCTCCACCCGCCCCGCCAGCGCCGCCAGCGCCGCCTGCTCCGGAGTCGCTGCCCCCGCAGCCATTGAGGGTGAAACCCAGCCCGAGCAGCGCGGCTGCGATGGGCATGAAAGACAAAAGGAAACGCTTCTGGTCTATCATGCCGTAGGAAGCTATCCGAACGGGACGCTGCTTGGTATAAATTTCCATCTCACGGCGCCGCATCTCCGACGCGCGCAGGCGGCAGCCGGGACTGGCGAGCGCGACTACAATGCAAGACCCTTCCCTACTGCTGCTCGAAATCCTGTCGCGCCGGATTCCGCCTGCGGCCAACTCCTGGTTACAGCGCGTCGACGACGTGACCGGGGCTGGTGTGCGCCATGCCGGAGCGCCCGTCGCATCGGTGAGCGAGGCATCTACCTGGTTCGATCGCGACCGCTTCCTGGCGACGTTCACGGCGGCGACGCGCGCGCTCGGCAAGGCGCCGCTCGGGCTGCTTGCCGATGAGCGGGACGCGCTCAAGGCTGACGGCGTCTCCGGGGCGGTCGATGGTTGGCGGCTGGATGAGCTCGGCCGCGCAACGATGGTCGCGCTCGTTTCAAGGAGCCTGCCCGCGCCAGAGCTCGAGCTGCTGCTCGGGGATTGCTACCAGCAGGGCGACAGCCGGGAGCGGCAGGCGCTCCTGCGGGCCTTGCCGTTCGTGACCGGAGCGGAGCGCTTCGTCCCCCTTGCGGTGGATGCATGCCGTACGAACGAGCTGCCCGTCTTCGAGGCGATTGCCTGCGAGAATCCTTACCCGGCGGCTCACTTTCCGGATCTCAATTTCAATCAGTTGGTCCTCAAGGCGATGTTCATGGGCGTGGCGCTCGCCCGGATCGTCGGAGTGGAGCAGCGGCGATCGAGCGAGCTCGCCAGGATGGCAGAGGACTTCGCGAGCGAGCGGAGGGCGGCTGGCCGGAGCGTCCCGGCCGACATCGGCCTGCTCTCCCTGGAGCAAGAGCACGAGCGCGCGACGCGGATCCCCGAGTGAAGCCGCGCGAGTCGGAGGGACCAGTGAAGCTATTCGATCCTCATATTCACATGACATCGCGCACGACGGACGACTACCAGGCGATGGCGGCCGCCGGCATCGTCGCCGTCCTCGAGCCCGCGTTCTGGCTCGGCCAGCCAAGGACACACGTCGGCACGTTCGAGGACTACTTCGCGTCCCTGCTCGGCTGGGAGCGCTTCCGGGCCAGCCAGTTCGGCATCCGCCACCTCTGCACCCTGGCGCTCAACCCGAAGGAGGCCAACAACCCCCGCGTGGCACAGGGCGTCATCGACCTCTTGCCGCGCTACCTCGACAAGGAGGGCGTGGTCGCGGTCGGCGAGATCGGGTTCGATGACATGACGCCGGAGGAGGAGAAGTACTTCGCCCAGCAGGTCGAGCTCGCGAGAGCGCACGATCTCCCCATCCTCGTGCACACGCCGCACCGCGACAAGAAGCGCGGCACCGAGCGGACGCTCGCGCTGGTGCGGGAGCTTCGATTCCCGGAAGAGCGCGTGCTCGTCGACCACAACAACGAGGAAACGCTGCCGCTCGTGCTCGCGACCGGCTGCTGGGCCGGTCACTCCATCTACCCGAACACGAAGATGGACGAGGACCGGATGGTCGCGCTGGTCAAGAAGTACGGCGCGGAGCGGATCCTGATCAACAGCGCGGCGGACTGGGGCGTGAGCGATCCCCTGAAGGTGCCGAAGACGGCGGCGCGGATGCGCGAGAACGGGATCGCCGACGAGGTGATCGAGCGGATCGTGTGGAAGAACCCGCTCGCCTTCTTTGCCCAGAGCGGTCGTCTCGATCTGACGGAGTTCGGCGAGACGCCCGCCGTGGACCAGCGCGCGTTGTTCGAGGGCAATTCGGTCTTGCGGGGGCAGACCCCCTTCGTGCAGAGCTGAACGAGCAGACCCATGCACCGCACCGTCGTCCTCAACGTTGTCGGCCTCACCGGCGAGCTCCTCGGCGACGCCACGCCCAACCTTCAGCGGCTCGCTCGCGAAGGCGCCATGCGTCCCCTGCAGACCGTGCTGCCAGCGGTCACGTGCACGGTCCAGTCGACCTTCACGACAGGTCTCCTCCCGAGCGATCACGGCTGCGTCGCGAACGGCTGGTACTTTCGCGACATCGCCGAGGTGAACCTGTGGCGCCAGGCGAACCAGCTCGTGGCGGGGGAGAAGATCTGGGAGGCTGCGCGCCGGCGCGATCCGACGTTCACCTGTGCCAAGCTGTTCTGGTGGTACAACATGTACAGCTCGGCAGACTACGCTGTGACGCCGAGGCCGATCTACTGGGCGGACGGGCTCAAGCTGCCGGACATCTACACCGAGCCGGCGTCGCTCCGCGATGAGCTCGTCTTCCGACTGGGTGAGTTCCCTCTGTTCAACTTCTGGGGGCCGAACGCGGATATCCGATCGACCGAGTGGATCGCGCGGTGCGCGCGCCACGTGTACGACACGCGACGGCCGACGTTGACGTTGGTCTACCTCCCGCATCTCGATTACAACCTGCAACGGCTAGGGCCGGATCACCCGGCGATCAAGGATGATCTCCGCGCCGTGGACGCCGTGTGCGGGGAGCTCATCGACCATGTGCGCAAGGACGGGGCGCGGGTGATCGTCCTGTCCGAGTACGGCATCACGCCGGTGTCCGGGGTGGTGCACATCAACCGAGCGCTCCGAGAGCAGGGCCTTCTACGCGTCCGGATCGAGCGTGGGCTTGAGAAACTCGACGCCGGCGCGTCAGATGCCTTCGCTGTGGCGGACCATCAGGTGGCGCATGTCTATGTGCGTCGTCCGGAGCGCGTTCGAGAGGTGAGGTCGCTCCTTGAGAGCCTGCCCGGAGTGGACTTCGTTCTCGACGCTGACGGCAAGCGTTCTGCCGGGCTGGATCACCCACGATCGGGCGAGCTTGTCGCGGTCTCCCGAGAAGACCGGTGGTTTAGTTACTACTACTGGCTTGATGATGAGAAGGCCCCAGAGTTCGCCAGGACCGTCGATATTCACCGCAAGCCCGGGTACGATCCGGTGGAGTTGTTCGCTGATCCGGCCCTGCGGGTCCTGCCGGCCAGCGTCGCCTGGAGACTGCTCAAGAAGAAGCTAGGCTTCCGCTATCTGATGGACGTCATCCCGCTCGAACCTATGTTGGTGCGCGGGTCTCATGGGCGGTTGCTTGGACCTCTCGAGCGGGGGCCGGTGTTCATGTCCAGTCTTGACTCAGTCGTCCTAGCCGAGACGGTCCACGCTACCGATGTTGCTGAGATGGTGTTGGAACACGTCTTTGGTTGACCTGTGATGTTCAATTTCCGAGCTTTGCAATAAAGTAAGAGTGTTCGCCTGTTCGCTGTGGACCGGTTCCGAAGTCGATGGTTGCTGCGGTCGCGCCTCCTGGGTAGACTACTCGTCCTGAGATGATGCTTTCGCCGCTGAGATCTGTTTCTGCAACCACTGATGTCACTGAGTGAGCTGAGGAGGCCGGAAGCCACCTCTTCCAGATCGTTCTCCCTTCGGGGCTCAGCTTGATGGCCAGCGCAGAGGGAAAATCTCCCAAGGTCAGTACCTCGTTGTCGTCGATCCGTAGGCTGTAACTCGCCTGGCCGAAGAGCGTGACGTTGTTGAGAGGGTCGGCGCTGAGGCTTGACATCGTGATCTGCCCGAGGAATCCCCGGCTCCATCTGTGGATCCCTGCGATGTCGAACTGCACCGCGAAGGTCATCTGGCTCCAATCTGGAAGCGCGCCGCCTCCAAAGTCGACAGGATGTTCGTAAGTGCCTGTTATAGAGGTGTTGCCGAGCGCGTCGATGCTCAGGGCAGATGGCCGAGCGTTGGTGAAGCTACGTGCCCAGGTAGGCTTCCCGGTACTGTCGATCCTGGCGAGATACATTCCATCGTCTACGGTTGACGAGAAGTTCCCAAACTCTATACCTTGCGTGAAGGTTCCTGTGATGATGGCGCTGCCGCTTGAGTGGGTGGCGACGTCAGCTGCGCTGTCGTTTCCTGGGCCCCCGAATCGTCTTGACCAGCCGCCATCTGTTGCGCTCCAGGAACCGGTGCTCCCGTTCATCCTCGCGATGTAAATGTCGTATGTGTCCGTGGGGTACGTGCGGAAAGTAACGTCATCGAACTGGATGGTCCCAGCAAAGCCTCCAGCGATGAACACGTCGCCGTCCGGGGTGCAACTTACCTTCGGGTTACCTGTAAGAAGACCGGATTCGCTCTCCGGAGACGCGTGAATGCCTCTGCTCCACACATGGGATCCATTGTCGTCGAACTTTGCTACGAATATGCCGGCGCCGATGTCGCGGTCGCCAAGGTTGATGCTGCCGCTATTGATTCCGGCGAAGATTACGTTGCCTGAACCGTCGACGCACGTAGAGGTCGCCGCCTGATTCATCTCGTCGCCGAACTGGCGGCTCCAGCGATGATTCCCGGTGCTGTCGAGCGAGGCGATGAACGCATCGAGGTTGGAGTCCTCGATCCGGTTGGCGCTGATGAGTGGATCTGTGCCGAATTGCACCGTGTCCTTGAATTCTCCTGCCGCGAAGATGTTGCCCTTGTTGTTGGCGGATATCGAGGTAATGCGTGTCGCGGGGTTGGTCGCGTGACCCACCCTGGACCATATCGTGCAGTCGAATCCGTCGCAGTTCTCGTCTTCGGTGGAGGCGCAGCTCTCTTGCCGCGGTAGCACCTCGTCCTGGCAGGCGCCCCACATCTCACCACTGCTGTCGCACGTCCGTATCCCGGAGCTGCACAGCCCCACCCCTGCAGTGCCGGACGGACCGCCGTAACATTCCTCCGACATGTCAGGACGGCAGGAGGCCGTGGCGTCATCCCCGCCCGAGCTCTGGCCTCCCGAAGCAGGTGCGTCCTCGAAGTCGTCGAGCCCCAGAATCAATCCGCACCCGGATCCGGCAGAGATGAGCGCCAGCAAGCTCGCTTGTATCATTCGAGCGCGATGTGAAATCATGTGCGTGTGCCTCCAGTGGCTCGACGTGCTCTCCCGAAGAACGGGGTGATGCTTCATCAAGTGAAGGGCGCAAGGCCGCCCTCTCGTCTCTCCCTCACGTCCCCTTGACCACCCGCTGCAACGCCAGCGTCAGCGGGAACCCCAGCATCGCCAGCGCCGCCGCGCCGCCGGCCCCAGGCGCGCCCGTCCTCGCGATGAGCACCGCGTCGAGCAGCGAGATCCCCGCGATGAGCGTCACCACGGCGCGCGGGATCCGGTCCTTCCGCGCCCCCCGGAGCAGCCTGACCGCGTGGATCACGCAGCCGGCGAGCGCCCCGTAGGCGACGATCCCCATCATCCCCGTGAGCGGGGTCCCCATCGTATAGAGAAACGGCACCGCCATGAAGCCGAGCGCCCACAGGCCGCGGACCGCCAGCAGGTTCTCCTGCTTCGCGATCGCCGTCAGGCCGATCAGGTAGAAGAGCAGCGCCATCCCCCCGCCGAACAGCGCGATCCCGAGCTGCCCGCCGGCCGCGAGCGCCGCCGTCACATAGACCAGCACGCGGCACAGCCCCATGAGCGCCGGGCTCAGCGGATTGCCCTTGTGCCAGGCGTCGTACAGCACGATCGCCCCCGCGAGCAGCGCGCTCGCCACGGCCGGCGCCGCGCCCCGGCTCTCCGCGTACCCATGGCCGCCGACGATCAGCACCCCCGCGCCGAGCAAGCCATACCCCACCGCGAACACCTCGCGGGCGCTCACGAGGCCGGACGGGATCGGCCGCTCCGGGCGCTCGCGCGCGTCGATCTCCCGATCGAACGCGTCGTTCAGGAACATCCCACCCACGTACATCAGCGACACCGCCAGCCCCACGAGCGCCGCCTCGCGCGCGCGAAGGCCGGCCCCCGACAGGGCCATGCCGCAAAGCACGTTCGTCCAGACCGTGGGCAGGTTCGAGACGCGGCCGAGCCGCAGATACACCCGCGCGCGTGACGTCATCGTCATGCTCCTTCTCCGCCAGCCGCACCGACGCCAGCGCCGGCGTCATCGCCCGCGCCCGCTCCGCCGCCCACCATCCGCTCCTCCACCCAGCGGAGCTCCCTGGAGACCGCCTCGACCACGCCCCCGCGCCGCTGGTCCTCCGGAAGGACATCCCACGTGTAGGTCTCGACCTCGAGGTGCTGCGTCGCTGGCCGCTCGCTCAGGTGCGACAGCAGCGCCGCCAGCTCCGGCTGCGTCGTCCCGAGCGCTCCCTCGATCCCCCGGAAGATCGGCACATGGAAGTGGACGCGCCACTCCTCCGGCCGCTCCTCCGGCGCTGCCGCCCGCGCGCCCTCGAGCGCAGCCAGCGCCTCGGGCAGATCCAGGTAGCGAACGAGCTCGCCCCCGCCGCCGCCCGCGCCGCCGCGCCGCTCGACCACCTGGTGCAGGTACACGACGTCCTCCGCGTAGGCGCGCAGCCTCGCCATCGTCGCCGGATCGCGCTCCGCCACGCGCGCGCGCAGCCCGGCGCTGAGCTGCACCTTGTGCACGCCGATGCCCGCCGCGCGGAGCGCCGCGAGCGACGCGGGCGCGTCCTCGAACTCGACCGCCATGTGGCAGGCGTCGAAGCAGAGGCCGAGGTGCGCCCGCAGCGCCTCCTCCGCGTCCGGCAGGCTCATCCCTGTCAGCGCCGAGAGCTCCCGCGCGCGCTCCCGCGCGAACACGTGCCCGGTGAAGAAGGCGATCGCCTCGGGCGTCGTCTCGAGGAAACAGCACGGCTCCGGCTCGAGCGCGAGCGCGATCCGCTTGCCCGTGCGGCGGTGAACGTCGACGAGGTGCGCGGCGTGCCTCACCAGCCGTCGCGCCATCGCCTCCGCGTCGTCGGGCGCGCGCACCCGCGGCCTGAAGGCGCCGGGCACGGTGCTGACGCTGCCCATCAGGCCCTCCTCGGCCGGCAGCAGCGCGGCGAGGAGCGTCGCCAGGAGATCGCTGTAGGCGAGGCGCTCCTCGTCGAGCCAGTCGGGCAGGTACACGCGCTCCTTCACCGGCGCGCCATGGAACCGGCCATAGGGGAAGCCGTTCAGCGTGAACACGTAGAGGCCGTTCCGCGCGAGGAAATCGCGGAACGCCTCGAGCTCCGCCGGCGCGGCGAGCTCCGCGGCCGCCCTCGCCGAGAGCCGCAGCCCCACGCCGCACCGCGGGCGCTCGACGCCGCCGACGCCCGCGCCCTCTCCGTCCCGCGGCGCGCCCTCTCCATCCCGCGGCGCGCCCTCTCCGTCCCGCGGCGCGCCCTGCCGGCCGCCGGCCGCGCGCGACCAGATCGCGAGCAGGTGCGTCTCCAGGCCCTGCTTCACCTCCGCCCACGTCTCGCCCGGGTGGATGTTGGTGCAGTACGTGAGGTGCGGCGCCCCCGCGCACGCGAGCCTCATGACCGCGCCGCTCCCGCCGCGCCGGCCGCCGCGGGCGCCCCCCGCCTCCCGGCGCGCTCGCGCAGCCGCGCGATCGCCGCGACGATGTGCCGCTCCTCCATCGCGTGCACCTCCCGCGCGCGCCCGACGTCCTCGAGCAGCGTCACCGTGAGCTCGCCCCCGAGGTGCTCGCGGAACTCGTCCAGCCCGTCGAGCACGCACAGCCGCTCGCCCCGCTCACCGCCCCCGCGCGTGAGCGCGAGCGCGTCGTCCCACAGCGCGAAGCCGAGCGCCTCGAGCGTCGAGAGCACCGCGGCCGCCGTCGCCTCGCTGCAGAGCCCGGCCAGCTCGGCGTAGACGGTGTCGATCGCGATCCCGATCGCGACCGCCTCCCCGTGACGCAGCCGGTGCCTCGTGAGCGACTCCAGCTTGTGCGCAGCCCAGTGCCCGAAATCGAGCGGCCGCGCGCTCCCGAGCTCGAACGGGTCGCCCGCTGTCGCGATGTGCTGGAGGTGGATCTCCGCCGACCGGCGCACCAGCGTCGCGAGCGGCGCGAGCGACCCCGACGCGAGCGCGGGCGCATGCTCGGTCAGCCACGAGAACAGCCGCGCGTCCCGGATGAGCGCGACCTTCACCGCCTCCGCCATCCCGGCCACCTTGTCGCGCAAGGAAAGCGTCTCCAGGAAGCGCGGATCGATGAGCACCGCGAACGGCGGCGCGAACGTGCCGAGCAGGTTCTTCTTCCCGAACGCGTTGACGCCGTTCTTCACGCCGACCCCCGAGTCGGCCTGGGCGAGCACCGTCGTCGGGATCCGCACGACCCGCACGCCCCGGTGCACCGTCGCCGCCGCGTAGCCGGCCATGTCGAGCACCGCTCCGCCCCCGACGATCATCACGAACGACTGCCGATCCATCCCGAGCGCGTCGAGCCGCGCCTGCAGCGCCGCCGTCGCCGCGCCGTCGTTCTTCGACGCCTCTCCACCAGGGACGACGATCGGCTCGGCCACGAGCGAGAGCCGCTCCGCGTGCGCGCCGACGTACAGCGCGATGTCCTCCGCGATCGACGGCCAGGCCGCGGCCACGCCGCCGTCGATCACCGGCAGCACCCGGTGCCGCCGGCGCGGCTCCCTCGCGGCGATCGCGGACGCGAGATCGGCGTTGCTCGGCGAGAAGACGCCCTCCGTGAAGTAGACAGGGTACTCGAAGGGGACCGCGATCCGTTGGACATGAAGCAGCATCAAAGCCGAGCTTCCAGAGCGACCCTCGGGCCGTCAAGCCGGTTCCTCGCGAGGATCCTGCGCCTTGTCGCAGGATGAAAACTTCCCCTTGGCGGCGGACGGCCTTCCTGCAATGCTGGCGCCGCTCGGTGAGGACCGCGCAACCGCGCAGCCGTACTGCCGAGATCGCCGCGATCGAAACCCCGTACTGCCTGACTTCCTCCTCGATGCAGACGCCCATGGAAGGCACAGCCCGTCCCACGAAACGGTCGTTCATGAGAGGAACGCTTGTGGCGGCGGCAGGGCTCGCGCTCGCCGCGCTCTCCGCCGGGTGCTCGCCCACGTACATCTACAATCCGGCGAACTACGCGAAGGAATACGACCCGCGTAAGCACGAGTACGTGATCGGGGTCGGCGACCAGATCCGGATCAACGTCTGGCGCATGGCCGACCTGTCGAGCGACGCGCTCGTCCGGGCCGACGGCGTCATCACGATGCCGCTCATCGGCGACGTCTTCGTCTCCGGCAAGACCCCGAGCGAGGTGCGCGAGGAGCTGAAGAAGCGGCTCTCGGAGTTCGTGAAGGACGAGACCGCCGTGATCACCGTCGCGGTGACCGGGATCAACAGCTACCGGTTCGTCGTCAGCGGCAACGTCGCGCGCGCCGGCATTTACGCCTCCAACTACTTCGTCTCCATCTCCGAGGCGCTCGCGCTCGCCGGCGGCCCCAACCAGTTCGCCTCGACGGATCAGATCCTGCTCATCCGCATGGATAGCCCCGGCAAGTTCCGGCACATCCCCGTCAACTACGACGATATCGCCTCGCGGAAGCGGCCTGAGCAGGACCTCGTGCTCAAGGCGGGCGATACCATCTTCGTGCCCTGATCGTGGCCGGCTCCTCCGCGCTCGCCCGCAAGGCCGTCCTTGGCGCGGTCTGGACGATCGCGACGGGGCTCGGCTCGCGCGTGCTCGGCCTGATAGGCACCCTCGTGCTCACCCGGTTCATCGCGCCGGATGTGTACGGCGAGGTCTCGGCCGCCTCCGTCGTCATCATGACGGCGCATTTTCTTTCGAGCCTCGGGATCGGGCAGTACATCGCGTCGCGGCCGAACCTCGACCGCCAGATGCTCTTCAACGCGACGGTCTATTTCCACGCGGCGGGGCTCGTCGCCATCGGCCTCATCTACCTCCTCCGGGAGCCGATCGCGGTGCACCTCGTCGGCGCGCCGGGGATGCTCGAGTTCATGCCCGGGCTGATCCTCGCGATGCTCATCGACCGGCTCTGGTACATCCCCGACCGCCTGCTCATCCGCGAGATGCGGTTCCGCAGCGTCAGCCTCCGCAACGCGGCCGGCGAGCTCACCTACACCGCGGCGTCGGTCGTCCTCGCGATGCGTGGCTGGGGCGGCAATGCCATCGTCGTCGCCACGCTCCTGCGCGCGTTCGTGCGCGTTGTCACCACGGTCCCGGCCGTGAAGCTCGCGGAATGGCTCACGCCGAGCCCCCTCTCGCGCGAGAAGGCGCGCGAGCTGTTCGCCTTCGGCATCCCGCTGAACTTCGGATCGCTGGCGAACTTCGGAGCGTCCAAGTGGGACAACCTCGTCATGATCCGCCTCTTCGGGGAGCACGTCGGCGGCCTCTACAACCTCGCGTGGAACCTCGCCGACATCCCGGCCTCCCAGGTCGGCGAGCGCATCGGCGACGTGCTCGTCCCGTCGTTCGCGAAGCTCGAGCCGGAGCAGCGCAAGACCGCGCTCGTCCGCGCGCTCACGCTGCTCTCGCTCATCATCTTCCCGCTCGCGGTCGGCCTCGGCGCGGTCGCCCCGACGATCCTCAACGACACCTTCTTCAACGAGGCCTGGGAGCCGGCCGGCTCGCTCCTCGCCGTGCTGTCGGCGCTCGGCATCACCCGCCCGATCGGCTGGGTCATGTCCTCCTACATGCAGGTCTACGGCCGCACGCGGACGATCATGATCCTCGAGTGGCTCAAGGTCGGCGCGATCATCGGCGGCATCGCGCTGCTCGGATCGATCGGCGGCGTGCTCTGGGCCTGCGCCGGGGTCGGCGTGGCGTTCGGGGTGCACGCTCTGGCGAGCCTCTGGGTCGTCCAGCGCGCCGACGGCGTCCCCTACATGCGCCTGCTGCGCCCGCTGATCCGCCCGCTGATCGCGTGCCTGCCCATGGTCGCGGCCGTGCTCGCCGTGCGCTACGGCGTGCGGGAGCTCGGGCCCTTGCCGCGCGGGTTCCGCCTGGGCGCCGAGGTTGTCGCGGGCGGGTCGGTCTTCGTCGCGTCCGCGCTGCTGATCGCGCGGCAGGCGTCGCGCGACTTCCTCCAGCTCGCCCGGGAAGCGGTGCGCCGCCGCCGCTGAGGTGTTTCCCGACGCTGAGGTGTTTCCCGACGCCGCCGGTCCACCTCCACCAGCAGGACCGCTTCCCGGCGCCGGGGATCCGCTTCGACACTCGAGCGAATTTTGGGGGCCTGTGGTAGCGTCGGGCCCCTCTCTTCGAACATGGGTCGGGATCCGCGTGGCGGTTCCCCTCCACCACTGGAGATAAAAGGAAATGGCAGAGACGCATCCCGCTGCGGTCGAGAGCCTCCTGGCGAAGATCACCGCACGCGAAGCCCAGGTGGGCATCATCGGCATGGGTTATGTCGGCCTGCCGCTGGCGCTCACGTTCATCGAGAAAGGCTTCCGCGTGCTGGGCTTCGACGTTGACCCCGAGAAGGTCACCGCGCTCGCCGAGGGGAAGAGCTACATCAAGCACCTCGATCCTGCGCGCGTGGCGGCGGCAGCCAAGACGGGTCGACTCGAGGCGACGGCGGACTTCTCGCGGCTCAACGAGCCCGACGCCATCCTCATCTGCGTCCCCACCCCGCTCACGGCCCAGCGGGAGCCCGACATGAGCTACGTCGTCGGCTCCTCGCAGAAGATCAAGGAGCGGCTGCGCAAGGGGCAGCTCGTCGTGCTCGAGTCCACCACGTACCCCGGCACGACCGACGAGCTCGTGAAGGGCATCCTGGAGCAGTCGGGCCTGCGCATGGGCGAGGACTTCTACCTCGCGTTCTCGCCCGAGCGCGAGGACCCGGGCAACCGGGATCACAGCACAGCGACGATCCCGAAGGTCGTCGGCGGCGTCGACCGCGCCTCGCTGGTCCTGGCGCAGGCGCTCTATTCGCAGGCGATCGCGCGCACCGTGGCGGTGTCCTCCGCCCGCGCGGCCGAGGCGGCGAAGCTGACCGAGAACATCTTCCGGGCGATCAACATCGCCCTCGTGAACGAGCTCAAGGTCGTCTACGACTCCATGGGCATCGACGTCTGGGAGGTGCTCGACGCCGCCTCGACCAAGCCGTTCGGCTTCATGCGGTTCAACCCGGGCCCGGGCTGGGGCGGTCACTGCATCCCGCTCGACCCGTTCTACCTCGCCTGGAAGGCGCGCGAGTACGGCGTCTCGACGAAGTTCATCGAGCTCGCCGGCGAGGTGAACGTCGAGATGCCGCACTACGTCGTCAACAAGCTCCAGCTCGCGCTCAACGATCGCGGCAAGGCGCTGAAGGGCACGAAGGTCCTGCTCCTCGGCGTCGCCTACAAGAAGGACATCGACGATCCGCGCGAGAGCCCTGCGTTCGAGATCATCGAGCTCCTCCGCCGCCTCGGCGCCGTGCTCAGCTTCCACGACCCGCACGTGCCCAAGCTGCCGCGCATGCGCACCTGGCCGCACCTGCCGGAGCTCTCGTCGTTGCCGCTCAACGAGGACACCCTCAAGAGCCACGACGCGGTCTTGCTCGTCACCGATCACTCCGTTGTCGACTACGACTTGGTGCTCAAGCACGCCGCCCTGATCGTCGACACCCGCGGCGTCTACCGCGCGGAGAACCAGAAGGTCATCAAGGCCTGACGGAGGGGGCCCGCGCGGCGCCTCTGCCCACCTGCACGGCGCGCTCCCGGCCGCCGCGCGCGCAAAGGTGGCGCGGCGCGGCGTGGGCGGCGCGCCGCGGCGGGGCGGTCCTTGCGACAGCGGGTCCCTCCGTCGCGCGCCCGCCTGCCCGCCCGCAGCACCGCGATGTATCGCGCAACACCCGCGTTGTGGGCGGTGCTCGGCGGGGCTGCTCGCGGCGCGCCCTCGGTTACAGGTCACGGATGAGGGCTCTTTCCGCGGTCGCGAAATTGCCAGCATCCCCTTGATGTCAGGGCGCCGGTTCGGTACCCATCGAAGACGGTCCATGTCCACGCCGCCGCCCATGGTCGGGCCAGGTCGAACGATGTCGCCTGCAGATGAGAGCCTGGGCTCTGCGCCATCGAGCTCGGATTGGAAGGGCCACCTGGAGATCCGCCTCGGCGATCTCCCGGGGACGCGGCGGCCGCTGACCGAGTCCCATATCGTCATCGGCAGGGCGCCGGGCGTTCAGCTCACGCTCGACCACTACACGGTCTCCCGGCGCCACGCGGAGCTCTTCTGCGATCCGTTCGGCAGGTGGTGGATCCGCGACCTCGGCAGCACCAACGGCACGCTCGTCAACGACGAGCGGATCAACGAGAAGGTGCTGAAGCCGGGCGATCGCATCGGGATCGGCGACTACGTCCTCGAGTTCCAGCTCACGGCGCGGGCCCCCCGCGTGCCGCTCGAGCCGGGCGGCCTCCATTTCGAGGAGGACAAACCGACAGCGATCCGCAAGCTCGGGGAGCTCGACCCGCCGCGCATCGCCGCGAAGCACCTGTTCACCTTGATGGACCTGTCGCGGCGGCTCCTCAGCATCGAGGACGCCACGGACCGGTTCGACGCGCTCTGCCAGCTGATGGTCCGCGAGGACTTCCACGGCAGCATGGCGCTCGCCCTGCGGCTCCGGCAGAACGGCGCGCTCACGATCCTGTCCGGGCCGCATCGCCCGTTCCAGTCGCTCCGGCGCGAGGACTCGGTCGCGCCGCCGTACATCTCGCGCCGCGTGCTCGCGGCGGTGCAGGACACGCGCGAGCCGGTGCTCGCCGGCAACCTGGTGAGCGACAGCGCCACGGTCGAGCTCACGATGTCGCGCGACGTCATGGCGCTCTGGGTCGTCGCGTGCCCGCTGCGGGTCGAGGAGCAGCTGATGAACCTGCTCTACGTGACCTTGCCGCCCGACTTCGGCAGCGTCGAGTGGCTCGGGCTCATCGCGCTCGCGGCCGAGGTCTACCAGCAGGCCGAGTCGGCCTGGGAGGCGCGGCGCCACGCGCAGGCGCACGCGGCGATCGAGCGCGAGCTCGAGATGGCGCACCAGATCCAGCGGACCTTCGTGCCGAAGCGGCTGGAGTTCAAGGCGCTGGACGTGGCGCTCGGCTTCGAGCCGTGCCGGTGGGTCGGCGGCGACTACGTGGACATCGTCCCGATGCCCGACGGCCGCCTCCTGCTCGCTGTCGCCGACGTCTGCGGCAAGGGGCTCCAGGCCGCGCTCATCGGGTCGAGCGTGCACACGATGGTGAGGGCGACTGTCGACGCCGGCCGCGGGATCACGGGCATGATGGACCGGCTGAACGCCTACCTCTGCGAGTACCTGCCGGAGCAGTCGTTCGTGACGATGGTGGCCGTCGCGCTCGACCCGGCGACGGGCCGCATGGAGTGCGTCAACGCGGGGCACCCGCCGGCGCTCGTCGCGACAGCGGAGGGCGGCCTGCGGCACCTCCAGGCGGCCGTCAACCCGGCGCTCGGGATCGGCCTCGTGCCGATGGAGGCGCACCAGAGCGTGCTCGCGCCCGGCGAGGTGCTCGCGATGTACACCGACGGGCTCACCGAGCTGCGCAACTCGTCCAAACAGATGCTCGGCCTGCACGCGCTCGGCACCGGCTTCGCCAAGCTGTGCGCCGCCAGCGCTGGCCGCCCCGTCGCGTCGATCGCCGACAAGCTCACGCAGATGCTCGAGGAGTTCCGCGGCGATCAGCTCCCCGAGGACGACAGGGCCTTCCTCCTCGCGCGCCGCACCTGAGCGCGCCCCGCGCGGCAACCCGGCCGCGATGGGCGTGAGGGCGGCGGCCGGGCAGCTCGGTGAGGCCCCCCGGGCGACCAGGGGTCAGGGCGCGGCGTCGCCGGCCGCCGCCGGCTCCGAGCCCTCCGGCGGCTCGATCGGCTCCGGATCCCGGTGCGGCGGGCCCACGGGCCCCGCCGAGCCGAAGGGCTGGGTCATCGAGATGCGCGAGCCCGCCTCCATCCGCCGCGGGAACGCGCCCGACACGGACACGAGCAGCGCGTTGCGCACGATGCGCGTGTCGGGGAGCTCCGCTGTCCTCGCCGCTGTGTGCTGGTTCGTGTGCTGGTAGCGGAGCGCGAGGGCGAAATCGGGGATGACGATGACGGGGCTCCAGAGCAGCGCGACGTCGGTGAGCACCGCGGTCGTGTTCGGCCCCGTGTCGAGCTCGCCCTCGGCGTTCCTCTCGAGGGGCCGCGCGAACTGCACGCCGGCCGAGCCCTCGACCGACAGGCGCCAGGAGGGGCGGAGGATGGGCGCGGCGGCGCGGAGCGTGAGCTGGTGAGAGAGCTGGATCTGCTGAAGGAAGACGTTGGGCGTCGCCGCGTACATGTACGCGAGCTCGGCCTCGCCCCGGTCGTGCGTGTAGCGCAGGGCCGCGAGCCCGGCCGGCCTGACGAGGGACTCGGCGTCGCCCGTCAGGTCGGTGGCGACGACCCCGCCGACGTCGAGCTGGCTCGAGAAGCGGCGGCCGAGGTCGTGCTGCCAGCTCGCCACGAGCGTGCTGAGGAGCTGGTCGCGCCCCACGTACGTGTCCGGGGTCGCGGGATCGGCGTCGGTCACCGGGACGTTGTCGAAATGGGTGTAGCCGACCGAGAGCGCGAGCGACGCGATGTCGTGCCGGAAGATCCGCTGCGCGCTCAGCGTGTTCGCCGCGCTGTACGTGCGCTGCGGGCGGTCCAGGAGCGGGTTGTAGACGAGGAACGTCGCCGCCTGGCCGAGCTGCCAGACCGGCGAGGGCTGGAACGAGAACCCCTCGTTGACCGACCCCTGCACGAAGTTCGTCGTGCCGCCCGCGGTGCCCGCGATCGTCGTGGTCCCCGGCGCCTGCTCGAGCTGGAAGGTGTTGAGCTGGCCCTGCGATCCGGCGGCGCCGAGCGTCAGCGTCGTCCTCGGCGACGTGACGAAGCGGCCGGACCACATCGCCATGTTCGAGTACGAGTTCGCCTCCGAGTGCAGGAAGAAGAAGCTCGCCGCGAAGGTGTAGGACAGCGTCTGCGAGGTGCGCGGCGTCGTGTACGTGAAGATCAGGCCGGGGCTCGCGGTCCCGAAGCCGTCGGCCTCGGGGCCAGGCCCGGCCGGCGGCTCGGCCGCGGAGCTCACGTTGTCGGTGACGCCGATCGACCCGGTGAAGACGCCCTGGAGATACGCGTCCTGCGCTCGGGCGTCGTGATGGGTGAGGATCGCGCAGCCGAAGGCCGCGACCGCAATACCTCGTCCGGGGCGCATGAGGGCCGCAAGGTAACAATGGAGGCGGCGCGCGGCTACGCCTCCCCCACCTTTCGACGTGGGGAGCCGCCGGCCGCGCGCCGAGCGCTCAAGTGTCGAGCAGGACGACACCGAGGATGGGCGCCGGCCGGAGCTGCTCGATGGCCTGACGGATCGCCTTGCGGGTCGACTTCTTGACCAGGGACGTCATGACCACGCCGCTCACCGAGTCGGCGATCACGTTCACGTCCATGCTGCCGAGCACCGGCGGCGTGTCGATGATGATGTAGGCGTAGCCCGCGCGCTTGAGGCTCTCGATCGCGCTCGCGAACGCCACCGCGTCGAGGATCGGCGGGCGCTCCTTGCTCGGATCGACGGCCAGGACGTGGACGGGCGTCTGGAGGGCGAGCCTCGGGTCGGGCGACCTGCTGCCCGACGGCCCGTTCCGCTCCAACGACTCGGCCGTGTCGTCGCTGGGCGCCACGGCGGGCGCCGGCGCGGCCTGCTCGACGACGACCCAGGGCGCGTACCGATTGTTGACGTGGCGCTGGACCTGCTCCGAGAAGCAGCTCGGCGGGTCGAACCGCAGCGCCCTGGCGATGCCTGGCTTGCGGATGTTCGCCTCGACGAGGAGGATCCGCCCGCGGACGGTCTCGCGCAGCGCGAGCGCGAGGTTGATGGCGCACGACGTCTTGCCCTCGCCCGGCGACGCGCTGGTCACCGCGATCGTCGTCCCGGCGCCCAGCGGCAGCTTGCGCCGGAGCGTGCGGTAGGCGTCCGCCTGCGGCGAGTACGGCGCGTGGACCATCACGATGTTCGGATCGACGGCGTCCGGCATCGGGAGCGGGCGCACGGTGATCTCGCCCGGGCCGCCCAGGGACTCTTCCGGGAGGAGCCCGGCGGTCTCCGGCCCTGCGGGCAGGGAGCGCATGTGCTCGATGTGGAGCGACGGCGGCTCCTCGAACGTCGGGTCGAGCGACTGCAGCTTCGCGTCCACGGCGTGGTGCGCCGGGGTCGACACAACGCGGTTGAAGATGAGGGAGGGCGGCGAGGCGAACGCGCTGGTCGCCGAGCGCTCCTGCGGCCTCTCGGGCGGCGGCGGCTGCTGCGGCGGCAGCTGCGGCGGAGGCACCTCGCGCACCGTCACCTCGCGCGACGCGGGCGGCACCACGCGATCGAAGACGAGCGACGGGGGCGAGGGGTACGTCCCGCTGAACGAGCGCTCTAGCGGCGGCGAGCCCGCCGGGTGCGCCGGCGCGTCGCGCACCCCCACGTCGCGCGCCGGCGGCGCGATGACGCGCGCGATCGGCACCGGCGCCGACGCGTTCGTCGCGCCAGGGCCGCTGGACACGAGCCCAGGGCTGCTCAGGGTGGCGCTCAGATCGACGACGCGCGTCACCCCGGGGCCCACGCCGGGCCGCTCGGGGCCGGGCGGCAGCGCCGGTGTGTGCACGCCGTGCATCGCCACATGGCCCGGGTGCCCGCCGTGGTTCGCGGGCAGACCCCCCGCCAGGAACAGCGTCGCGGCCGCCGGCCCTCGGGGGGCCGCCGGCTGCTGCATGCCAGAATGGACGCCCGCCATCGGGCCGGGGCCGAGCCGTAGCCCCATCCCGTGCGGCGGCTGCGCGTGGCCCGACGGCGGCAGCTCCTGGCGGATGGTCGGCGAGTCGAACGCGGCGTTCGGGTCCTCATGGCTGGAGCTCGGGCGCTCCGCCGAGACAACGTCCTCGGCGTCGTTCGCGAGGCGCAGGACGCGGGCGATCATCTCCTCGCGCACGTCCGGATCCGGCGCGATCGACCGCCAGTTGCCGACCACGTTGCGGAGCCGGCGCGCCTCGATGACGAGGGCGCGGACGCGCGCGGTCTGGTCAGCGCGACTCAGGAAGTCGCAGACCTGATCGAGCGCCCGCTCCAGGGAAGCGACCGGCGGGGGCTTTCCCGGCTCAGCACCGCCTGTCTCAGCCACGGCGGCCTCGGGACCCGCGCGTGGCGGCTGGCACGATGACGAGCACCGGAGCGAGCGCCATGCGATCGATATCTTCCATGTCGTAAACCCGATCGTCGAACACGATGCCACGCGCCGCGGCGGCCGCGATGCCGGCCGCAATGGACATGAAGAGCCCGCCGATGGCAAGGATCAGCCGCGACGGGCTCGAGGGCGCGCTCGGCCTGTACGCCGGGTCGAGCACCTCGATCTGCGCCGAGTAGCCGCCCTGCTCCGAGCTCGCGGCCATCTCCGCGCGGAACGACTTGCCCTCGAGATCGGCGAGCCGCTGCTGCGCCCGCGCCTTCTCGCGGCTGAGCCGGGACCACTCCGTCTCGGTGTTGATGATCTGCTTCGCCGTCTCGCTCGCGTCGGCCGCGTTCCCCTTCTTCGCGCCCCTGCGCGCCGCGATCTCTCGCTCGAGCGCGGCGAGCTGGGACTTGATCTTCGCCTTCTCGGCCTCGTCGGTCGCGGCGACCTCCACGATCGGCGGCGGCGGCAGGATCAGCGCCTCCTCGGCGCGCCGCAGCGCCGCCTCGGCGTTGCTCACGCGGGCCGCCGCGGCCCGGACGTCGGGGTGCTGCTCGGTGAAGCGGGACTGCTTGTCCGCGAGATCCCGCCGCGCGGTCGCGAGCTCCTGCTCGGCCTGATCCCGCTGCCGCACGAGCGCGGGGGACGGCGCCCCCGCGGAGCCCGGCGCCGCCTGCTCCGGCTTGCCGGTGAGCCGGGCCCGCAGGCGGGGCACCTGCCGCTCGAGCGCCTCCAGCGTCGGATCGGCGCCGGTGGTGCGGCGCTCCTGCGCGCGGATGGCGGCGCCGGTCTGCGCGCCGCCGGGCGCTGCCTGCTCGGCGGCGAACTCGGGGTGCTGGGCCAGGAACGCCGCGAGCTCGGCCTCTGCCTTCTCGACGTCCTGCTCCGCGCGCTTCAGCTCGGCGTCGAGGAACTCGTTCGTCAGCTTCGCCTGCGACCTGCGCATCCGCGTCGTCTCCTCGACGAGGATGTCCGCGAGCCGCTGCGTCACCTCCTGCGCCTGCTCCCGCGTCTCCCCTTCGGCCGAGATCGCGAAGGTGTCGGTCGATCGGGCCTTGAAGGTGATCTTGAGGCGGAGCCGGTCGACCGCGTCGACCATGCCCCGCTTCTCGAGGACGTCGGGGAAGAGGTTGAACTCGGTCACGACCTTCTCGAGGTTGGAGCGCGCGAGCAGCGTCTCCTTCAGCCGCGCGGAGAGGGTGCGGAGCGGGTCGGGCCCGTCCGGCCCGAGGTACGTCGCCTTCACGCCCTCCCGGTAGAAGATCACGGTCTCGGAGCGGTACGCGGGCTTCCTCGACTGGACGACCAGCACCGTGAAGCCCACCCCCGCGAGCGCCACGAGCACCGCCACGTACCAGTGCGCCAGGGTCCGGTTGATCATCGCGCTGATGCTGGGCGGCTGCGGGCCCGCAGGCCGCGCCGACGCATCGGCGGGAAGTGCCCCGAGCGGCTCCTGGGGCGGGGGGAGCCCGGCGGGCTGCTGGTTCATCTTCCAGTTGTCCATAGTCCCCGCTCCTCGAAGGTTGGCTTGCGCCGCTCGGTCCGGAGCGCGTACGCCCCGGTCCGGCAGACGGCTGCCTATGGTAGACGTGTGCTGCCCGAGCGCCAGCTTGTTGCACGCGGCCCTGTGCGCCGCGTCGCTGCGCCCACTCTGCGCCTACTCCATGCCCCGCCACGCTCGCGGGCAGGCGTGGCCGCGGTCCAGCGCCGGCGCGACGCCTTCGTCGACACCGCGCCGCCCTTGCCAGCGCTGCCGCTGTGGCCTGGTCGGCGGCGAGCACGCCGCCCCAGACGTCACGTCGGGAACACCCGGTCGAGGCGCAGCAGGCGGAAGATGGCGCGCGGCTGATCCCTCAGCCCCACGATGCGCACCTGGCCGCCGTTCGCGCGAACCCGCTTGAACAGCGAGACGATCACGCCGACGCCAGAGCTGTCGATCAGCCGGAGCGACGAGAGCTCGAGCGTGATGTTCTGGCGGTTCTCCGCCACCAGCTCGTCAACCAACGTCCTGAACTCCGGTGCGGTCACTGCGTCGAGGGTCCCCTCGAACTGCACGACCGTCTCATTGCCGTTATCGGTCCGCGTATAGCTCATTGGATTTTGATTCCCCCAGCGGCGCGGGCTGCGCCCGAGCGGGAGACGCTCCGCATTCGGAAACTGCTCGTCCGATGCCCCGTCGCCTCGGCGAAGTCGGAACCGGACGGCTCTTGTTCACTGCTACCTTCGCTGCCGTCGCCGGCGATGCACGAGCTGCCGTCCCGCCGCTTCACCAGGCGGAGGACATTCGGGCTGCCGGGATGGTAGTCGACCTCATCCATGAATGATTTGATGATGAACAGCCCCATCCCGGACTCGGGGAGGTCGTCGATGGGAGGGTTCTCGATGGCCGCGGGATCGAAGCTGCACCCCGTGTCCATCAGGCGGATGATGATGCCGTCCGCGTCGGACTCGATCTCGATGTCGACGTCGCCCGGCGGCCCATCTCTATATCCATGAATCGCGATGTTGTTGAACGCCTCGCCGAACGCCGAGACGGTCTGGGCCTCGAAATCCTCCAGGCTCAGGCCGGGCGACCCGCCCTCAGCCCTCCGAGGCGCGGCCATCTTGCAAGCGGCCGCCACCACGCGGAGGGCGAGGTGGCGATAGGTCAACGAACCTGGTACTCGGAGTCGGATCACGCCCAAACCTCCATCCGAGCTTGTACCCTACCACGTTCTGAACTATGGGAGCCACAAGGTAAACAGTGACACCTGGCGTTCGTGTAGCGAAACGTGCGATCGACATCGCGGGCTCGCTCGTGGGTCTCACGCTGACCCTCCCGCTCTACCCCCTCATCGGCGCGGCCATCTACCTCGAGTCGCCCGGGCCGATCTTCTACATGCAGCGCCGTGCCGGGATGCTCATCGGCACGGAAGTACGGGACGGCGTCGCCTACCCGCGGTTCGTCGAGTTCCATATGCGCAAGTTCCGTTCCATGCGCGTGGACGCCGAGAAGATGACAGGGCCCGTGCTCGCCCAGCAGGACGATCCGCGCATCACCCGCGTCGGGCGCTTCCTGCGCAAGACGCGGCTCGACGAGCTCCCGCAGTTCTGGAGCGTGCTCATGGGCGACATGAGCATCGTGGGGCCGCGCCCCGAGCGGCCGGAGCTGCTCGTGAACCTCGCGCTCGCCATCCCGTTCTTCGAGGAGCGGATGCGCGACATCAAGCCGGGCATCACGGGCCTGGCGCAGGTCTCGCTGGGCTACACCGGGCGCGCCCCGGCGGAGAGCGAGGTCGCGGCGTTCGAGGCGACGCTGACCAACCCGTTCGGCCTCGAGGAGGCGGAGGGGGCCGAGGCCGACGACATGCGGATGAAGCTGCTCTTCGACCTCGCGTACGCCGCGTCGCTCGAGAAGCTCTCGACGTTCCTCCAGATGGAGCTGTCGATCATCCTGAAGACCCCGCTCGTGATGGTCCTCGGCCTCGGGCGCTGAGCCCGGAGGCCGGCGCGCTCCGCGCCCCCCGCGCCCCGCCTCGCGACGGCGCTGGCCCCGCGCGCCAGCGACCTCTGATGAGGCCGCGCTGACCGGCGGGGCTAGCCCCTCCTGCTCAGCACGAAGATCACGAGCACCAGGAAGAGATCGGCCAGGATGAGCCGGTACACGTCGCGCTTCTCGAGGCGGATCGAGAAGTTGGGATCGACGCTCTTGATGGCGCAGTACAGGGCCCCGGCGAGGCCGAAGTAGATCCAGAGCACGTAGTGGTAGGTGAACGAGAGGAAGAAGATCCCGACCATCATCCCGCAGAACCCGGCCATCATCGCCATGGACCAGGCGCGGATCCCCGCGAAATGGGCGCCGTGCTCGTACCGCTTGAGCGCGACCAGCGAGATCTTGAGCGTGAGGTAGATCATCGCGCTCCACGCGAACATCCCGAGCGGGCCGAGCTCGGAGAGCGCGAGGAGGTAGGCGTTGTGCGCGGTGAGCCAGTGGTGCTCCGTGAACTGGCGGTAGCCCGCGCCCATCAGCGGGAACATCCGGTAGATCAGGAGGCCCTCGGAGAGGATCTCCGTGCGCTCGTTCGCCGACTCCTCCGCCTCGCCGCCGCCGCGGCCGCCGAGGAGCATGAGCGGCGCGGCGAAGACGGCGCCGAAGAGCGCGCCGCGGACGCCGTACTTCTTGACGAAGTAGACGCCGAGCACCGTCGCGAAGACGAGCTGGCCGCCGCGCGACTGCGTGAGGATGATGGCGGTCGCGATCACGAGCAGCGACGCGAGGACGAGGAGCGCGCGCGTGAACGATCGCTTCTGCTCGAAGAGCGCGAAGCTGAACGGCAGCACGATGCCCGAGGTGAGCGCGAGCTCGTTCGGATCCTGGAGCACGCCGCGCCAGCGCACGCGGCCGTTGATCGTCGACGTCTTGAAGAGGCCGACGCGCTCGCACAGGTACTCGGCGTCGGGATCGGCGCCCGGTCCCTCGCGGCAGTCCATGCGGGTCTCGCAGAAGCGGCCGTCGGGGATGCCCGCCTCGCCGCGCGAGCCGCCGATTGTCTGCGTCATCGCGAGGCACTGAAACGACGAGAACCCCTGGTGGATGGCGACGCCCGCCACGAAGAGGCCCATCACGAGCACCGTGCCGGCGAGCTTCTGGAAGCCCTTGAAGCCCTCTGGGCTGTGCCCGATGAGGAAGAAGAGCACGAACGTCACGCTGATCGAGACGAAGCCCTCGGAGAACTCGCCGGGGTTCCGCAGGCCGAGCGTGAGCACGCACCAGAGGTAGACGACGATCGCCCACCGGAGCTGCGGGGTCGCCTTCAGCCTGACCTTGCCCAGGGCGAGGTCGAGTCCCATGCCCATGAACGCGAGGCCGAGCCACAGGTAGAGGAACGGCAGGTTCTCGAACCGCTCGTCCCACTCCTGAGGCCTGCCGTAGATGAAGATGATGAGAAGGATGACCCCGGGGAGCGCGAGCATGTCGAGGGTCCTCAGCGAAGACGCGGTTCGGGTGGAGGGCGACGTTCCGGAGAATCGCGGCCCGCGTCAAGCACGTCGCGCTCGATCCTCCCGGCGGGAGGGCCGGGCGCGCGACGTCACGTGCTGAGGCCCATGCGGCGCACGGCCTGGTTCAGGAACGGCACGAACTCGTCCGCGGCCTTCTCGTTGCCCTCGCGCGACGGGTGGTTGTCGGTGCCCCCCTCCGAGCCGTACTGCGAGAAGTTGGACTCGCCCCTGTTCGTGAGCACGTCGTAGTAGTCGAAGACGACCACGTTCTTCTCCGGATACCCGCTGAGCCAGCCGTCGGGCGACTTGACCCAGTTGTTGAACGAGCGGGCGTGGTCGGCCTGGCGCTGCAGGACCTGGGCCTCGGAGGGCCTGCCGAGGATCTGCTTCACGGTCCACTTCCAGGCGGGCTCCTTCGAGCGCTTGAGGACGTTCGCGGGGGCGGTGACGTAGACGAACAGCGTGTCCTTCCGCTTCGCGAGCTCGGGCAGGAGCGACGCCAGCGTGGCCTTCGCGTTCCAGACCGTGAGCTCCGGGCCGGCGGGGTTGCCAGGGGCGGTGCCCTCGCCGACAAAGCGGTTGTTGGGATAACAGGACTTGAAGACGACGATCCGGTTCACCACGCCGTCCGGGTGCATCTGGTCGTTCATCGCGACCCGGAGCACCTTGTCCATCCTGTCGCGGAACTTGGGCGCCCAGTGGAAGAGATCGGTGTCCTCGCCGATCGCGCTGCCGTAGGAGGCCTCGTGGACGCGGTAGCCCTGCTCGGTGAGCTTCTTCTTGAGCCCGCCGCCGTTCGGGTGCGCCTCGTAGACGCACGACGCCTTCTCCTTCTCGGGGCCCGGATCCGTGAGCATCTGGCCGCCGACCGAGTGGTGGATGAAGAGCAGATCCAGCGGGGCGTCAGGCCGGGCGCTCGAGGTGCCGGACAGATCGAGCGAGCCGGCCTTCGCGATGGGGCCCGTCGCGGCGGGAGCGCTGCCCTCGACAGGGATGAACAGGGCGCCCAGCGCGACGAAGAACGCGCCGGCAGAGACGAGGTGCTTCTTGCTCATGACATCTCCGTAGAAGACGTGGCGGGGGAACATGAAGTATCGCAGCGCGCCGCGCCGAGGACAAGCCGGCGCCCGAGGGGGCGGCCGCGCGCAGGGTCGTGGCGCTCGGCGGCGGGCGTGGCGCTCGAGGCGGGATCGGCGGGGACGTACCCGCCGCTTCCGGGGACGACGGCTGCGAGACGCGTCGGCGCGGGGCGCTCAGAAGGAGAGGACGCCGCCCTCGTCGGCCTTGGTGGCCGAGCCGGGGCGGATGGTGATCTCGTCGCCGCCGCCGCCGGGCTTCTTGCTCACGTCGTACGAGGCGCCGGGGGTGAGCCCCGTGACGAGGTGCCTCGTCACGCCGGCGGGCGCGGTGTACTGGACCTGGGACACGGCGCCCAGATCGACAGGGAACAGGACCAGGGTGCCTTTCACCGCGACGCCCGCGAAGGGCGTGCCCTGCTTCGTTCGCACGAGCGCCGCCGGGTCCGCCGCCGCCTTGCCGTCGGCGCCCTGGAGCACGTGGAGGAAGCGCGTGTCTCTCGGCATGGGGGACGGCGGCTCGGTCCGCAGGGTCGCGAGCATCGACTCGAACTCGGCCGGCTTGGTGTCCCAGGTGCCCGTCGGTTTGTACGGCTCGGCCGCGAGGACGGGGTTGTCGGGCAGCAGCGCGGTCACGAAGAGCTTCTGCCCCTTGGGCGTCGTGACCGTCGCCAGGTTCCCCGCCACTTGCGCGGCGCTCGGCGTCTGCAGGAAGAAGCGCTTGAAGCGCCCCTCCTTGCCCGTCGCGGCGCGGTCGTAGAGCACGAGGTGATCCGGCTTGAGCCACACGAGCGAGCGGCTGACGTGCTTCACGTCGCCGATGTTCTCGTAGTCGGAGTTGTAGAGCGGGGTCGCGTCGCCGAGCACGTAGACGTAGTCCTGCGCGAAGCTCTTCGCGAGCACCCGGGGATCGTGCGTGTGCACGAGCGGCCACTGGGAGCCGCGCCGCCAGAGCTCGCCGCGGTTCGGGTCGTCGTGGCGGCGGTTGCGGTCGTTCTCGACGGCGAGGGTGTTGTGCTGCTCGGAGTTGCCGAAGAAGGCGCCGTACCCGATGCGCTCCTTGGTGAGCCACTCGCCGCCGCGGTAGAAGCCGAAGCTGAGGCCGTCGCCGTGCTGGTGGTCGATGTGCTCCCAGCCAAGCTGGTAGTGGAGCCACGTCGCGTCGGGCCCCCAGCTCGTCCTCGCGAACACGTGGCCGAGGCCGGCGCCGTAGTGCGTGAGCGGGATCGAGGGGCGCGGGTCGGTCGGGGTCACCGCCGGGTCGAGCAGCAGGAAGTACAGGATCGAGTGCCGCTTGTGCACCTGGCCGAGCGTCGAGCGGGCGCGCCGCGCGAGGCCCGCGGCGCCGCCGGGACCGGCGTGGATGGCCATCCAGCGGAGCGCGTTCAGGCGCTCGGCGTTGCCGCTGTTCTGGGCGTGGAGGCCGAGCGCCGCGAACGGATCGATGTGATCCGTGTACTCGTAGCGCTGGCCGTCGCCCGTCCACGCGGCCTCGTGGGTCGGCCCGATCCGGCCCTGGGGCGTGGCGGGGCTCAGGCTGTGGAGGTGGGCCGGGATGAACTCGTGCCAGAAGGGGTTGCCGTCGAGGTGCACCTGCGGGCCCCACTTCGCCGGATCGGCCTCGCCCGCGGTCTGGATGGCGAGGAGCGTCTCGCTCACGTAGGCCAGCGTCGCGGGGCCGTACTGGAAGCCCTCCGGCGGCACGCCGCCGCGCGCGTCGTTCCGGAGGACGCTGTCGCTCATGTAGAGCCACGCCCCGGCGACGTTGGCGAAGTAGTCCCGGAGCCGCGGGTAGGTGCCGTTGTGCTTCTGATCCGGCGGGTCGTCGGCCTCGTCGAACGCGAGCGACAGGAGCGTGAGGTTGCGCATGTGCGACGTGAAGTAGTTGTTCACGGCGTACCGGCGCTTCCTCGGCTCCTTCAGCATCGCCGGGTCGTTCAGCTTGCCGATCGGCTCGGGGTGGGCGTGGCTCGTCGTCGTCGACCTGAGCTGCTCCTCGGCCCAGCGCAGGAAGACGGGCCGTATCGCCGCCTTGTCCTGGGGCGAGAGGTACCCGTAGATCCAGTCGACCGTGAGGCCGAACGACTCGCCGGCCCAGCGGGCGCGGTCGCCCCTGGCGAAGTTGCGGTTGAAGGGGTCCTTGGGATCTCCCTTGTTCACGCGGTCGACGATGTAGAGGAGGATCTTGCGCGCGCGTGCGGCGTAGTCGTTGCGGGCCGCCTCGTCGCTCGAGACGAGCGACATGAAGGCGAACAGCTCGGCGTGCGCCTCGCAGTAGACGCGGCTGAAGGCGCAGTCGCCCTCGGAGGGGATCTGGCCCTTGTCCATCGCCGCCACGGCCTCGGCCGTGACGGTCGCGAGCTCCTTGAACAGGGGGTTCGCCGGCGTGGCGCGCGCGCGCAGCTTCGGCAGGTCGGCCTCGCGCACCCAGAGCCTCGGGTGCCCCTTGGCCGGCACGGCCGGCGGCGCGGGCGGCGCCTGGAAGCGCGGCGCCGCGACAGCGAGGGCCGCGGCGCCGGACTGCGTCTCCTCGGCGCCCGGATGCGCGCCGGGCTGCGCGCCGGGCTGCGCGCCCGCGCCGCTGTGCACCGCCGGGGGCCCCGGGGTCTGCCGCCGGTCGCAGCCGGCGAGGAGACCCGCGAGGCCGAGCGCCAGCGCGAGCGGCGCGAGCGACCGCCCACGCGTCATGTCGCGCGTTCCCGGAGATAGGCGAACGTGCGCTGCAGGCCCTCCTCGGTGGAGACGAGCTGCTTCCAGCCGAGCGCCTTCAGCTTGGTGTTGTCGAACCGGTTCCCCTTCCAGGAGGTCGCGCTCTTGTACGGCGTGAAGACGGCCGGGAGCTGACCCTTCGAGTAGGCGTGATATCGCTCCACGAGCTTCGATATCCCGGTGAGGGCGACATAGGGCACCGAGAGCGAGCGGATCGGCTTCACCTCGCGCTTGTAGCGGGCGAGGTAGACGTCGGCCGTGGGCAGGTCGTCGTCGTGGACGTTGTAGACCTGCCCCTTCGCGACCTCGCTCCGGCCAGCGACGGCGATCGCCTCGGCGCAGTTGTCCACGTACGTCAGCGGGAGGATGTTGCGCCCGCCGAGGTGCAGGAACACGCCGAAAAGGCTCATCCCGACGCGGCCGGAGAAGGCGTTGCCGCCCGGGCCGTAGATGACGCCGGGGCGGAGCACCGTGAGCGGGAAGCCGTAGCGCGCCTGGTACTCCCAGAAGAGCTTCTCCTGCCGGAGCTTCGCCTGCGAGTAGAGGTCGCGCTGCGCGGGCCGCGACTCGATCGGGGTGTTCTCGTCGACGATGTACCCGCGCGGGAGGTCGGCCACGCCGTAGACGCCGAAGGAGCTGATGAGGATGACCCGCGGCGACCGGCCCGTGTGGACCAGCGCCTCGAGCAGGTTCTTCGAGGCGACAACGGTGTTCAGGAACATGTCCGCGGGCGCGCCGCCCATGGCCGCGGCCACGTGGTAGACAACGTCCACGCCCTCGACAGCGTGCTCGGCGGCCTCCTTCGTGGCGAGGGAGCCCACCGCGACCTCGAGGGGGACGCCCCGGCGCTGCTCCAGCTCCTCCAGCCGCGCGCGGTTGCTCGCCGGGCGGACGAGGCAGCGGATGTCGGTCTCGCCGTGGGCGAGCAGCCGGTCGACGAGGGACGACCCGAGGAAGCCGTTCGAGCCAGTGACAAGGACTTTCATGTGCGCGCCTTCTCCTGCGGGACCTGCCGGAAGATCTCATCCATCATCCACGCGACCCGGATCATGTCCCGGTACGAGATCGGCAGCTCCGCGCCCCGCGTGATGCTGTCGTAGAAGAGCCCGATCAGGCGGTTCATCCCCGAGAAGAAGTGGAAGTCGCTGCGGGCGAACCGCACGACGTTCTTGCCCCCTTCGCGCAGGTAGGAGAGGGCCTGATCGAAGGCGGGCACGACGCGGCCGATGGCGCTCGGCAGCTTCGGCGACGCGTCGAGCGTGACCGTGCGGCTCGTGAAGTCGACGTGGAGCGTGTTCTTCGTGCCGTAGACGCGGAGGAAGTGCCCCGGCGGCCGCGCGTGCGACGAGAACGTCCCGTACGCGCTGACGCGCGCGCCCTGCACCGTGACGCGGAGCTCGTCGAGCATGTCGTCGCGCGCGTCGCCGAAGCGCTTCTCCCGGAGCGCGTAGGCGGTCGCGGTGACCTTCGGCTGCTCGTCGTCCACGAACTCGACGACCTTGTTGAGCAGGTGGTCGATGTTGTTGTGGAACAGCTTGCCCGGGAGGCGGTGGACCCAGTGCGATCCGTCGCCGAGGAGCGCCGCGCCGAAGGGGCCGGAGAGGTTGTAGCCGAAGCAGCTCTCCACGTGGACGGGGTCGCCGAGCACGCCCTCGCCGATGAGGCGCCGCATCTCGACGGCCGGCGGATCGAACTGGTACTCCCAGCCGACGGTCATCTTCTTCCCGGCGGCGGTGCAGAGCTCGATGAGGCGCCGCACGTCCGAGAGGTTCAGCGCGGTCGGCTTCTCCACGTAGACGTGGGCGCCCGCCTCGATGGCGCGCCGCGCGAGGAACAGGTGGGACTGCGGAGGGGTGGTGATGTGGACGACGTCGGGCTTCTCGACGTCGAGCATCCGGTCGAACGAGTCGTAGTGGCTCGGGATGCCGTAGCGCACCGCGATCTGCTCGGCCATCAGGAGCTCTAGGTCGCAGACTGCGACGACCCGGGCCCGCTCCGGCATCTTCTGGATCTCTTCGATGTGCCCGTCGGCGATCTTGCCGCAGCCGACGATCGCGATTTTGAGGGTCATGGGGCGGCGGAGCGTACCGCAACGGGGCAGCCGAGAGCTAGGCTCTCGGGCCGCTCGTCGCGCGGCGAGCGCCGTCGGGGTCGGGACGCGCGCGCGGGTCGGCGCGGGCCGCGCGCGCGGCCTGCGTCGATCGCGCGTGGGGCGCGCGCGGTGGACGTGCCTGGTGACGATCGCGGCGGCCTCGGGTAGGCTGCGCGGCGCATCATCACAACGAAGGGCGGTGATCCGTGCGCGTGCTTCATGTTCTTCATACGTCGCTGCCTGTCATTGCGGGGTACACGATCCGCAGCGACTACATCATCAAGCATCAGGCCGAGCACGGGATGCGTCCGGCGGTGGTGACCTCGGCGCAGCAGGGGTCCGGGGACACGCTGAAGGAGGAGATCGGCGGGATCTCCACCTGGCGGACGCGCGAGCCGTCCGGCAAGAAGCTGCCGGTCGTCCGGGAGCTCTCGCTCGTGCGGGCGCTGGAGGCGCGCGTCGAGGACGCGATCCGGGAGTTTCAGCCCGATCTCGTGCACGCGCACTCGCCCATGCTGGTCGGGCTGCCGGCGCTCGCGGCGGCGCGCCGCTTCGGGCTGCCGCTCGTCTACGAGGTGCGCGACCTCTGGGAGAACGCCTCGGTCGATCGGGGCAAATTCGCCGAGGACTCGGTGCCTTACAAGATCGCCGCCGGCCTCGAGAGCATCGTCTACAAGTACGCTGACGCGACGGTGACGATCTGCGAGAGCCTGAAGAACGCGGTCGCGCCGCGGGTGCGCAGCACGGACGCGCTCTACGTCGTGGGCAACGGCGTCGACTCGGACAAGTTCGCGCCGCGGGAGGCGCCGCCCGGCGCCTGGGAGCGCTTCGGGCTCGCCGGAAAGAGGCTCATCGGGTACGTCGGCACGTTCCAGCCGTACGAGGGGCTCCAGACGCTCATCGCGGCGATCGGCGACATCGCGCGGGAGATCCCGGACGCGCACGTCGTCATCACCGGGGCCGGCGGCCAGGAGATGGAGCTCAAGGCGTTCGCCCGCGAGCGAGGGGTGGAGTCCAAGGTGACGTTCACCGGGCGGGTGCCGCACGACGAGGTGTTCAACATCTACGCGATGGCGAGCCTGCTCGTGTATCCGCGCATCCGGACCCGGACGACCGCGCTCACGACGCCGCTGAAGCCCCTCGAGGCCATGGCCATGGCCCGTCCCGTGATGGTGAGCGACGTCCCCGCGATGGGAGAGCTCGTGCGCTATGGCGAGACGGGGTTCGTCTTCAAGGCCGGCGACAGCGCCGACCTGACGCGGCGGTGCGTCGAGGCGCTGAAGGATCCGGAGCGCCTCGATCGGGTCGGCAAGAACGCGCGCGAATGGATCCTCAAGGAGCGGCAATGGCCCACGCTGCTCTCGCAGTACGCGACCATCTACGAGAGGGCGATCGCCGCGCGCCGCGGACAAGGCAAGTCGCACGTCGGCGAGGCGCGGACGGCGTGACGGGCCGCGCGCGCCGGCGCGTGGCCCCGCGCCGGGCGCGCTCCCCCCGCGAATGAGCGGGAGCCGGCGCGGGCGGCGCGGCGCGTCTCCAGGAAACACGCCGTCCGCCCCGCGCCGGGGCGCCGTCTCCCGCCTCCCTGCGCGCGCCTCTCACGGCCGACCGCCGGCATCGCGGCCGCCCGGGCGGCGCGATCCCGGGGCTCGCCCCCTGCGATCCAGGGTATGATCGCGCGGCCCCATCCCGCCCCTTCGGGAACTGGCAGGAGGTCTCTCAACGTGTTCGAGATCAAAGTCGACCGGATCCACGCCATCGTGGATTTCGTCCTCGAGGGCCGTGTCCGCCTCGAAGAGATGGAGAACTTCGTCAGCGAGCTGAGGAAGGCGTGCGAGGGCCTGCAGGGCCGGGAGATCAAGATCAAGGCCGATGTCCGCGGCTTCCGGCCGATGGCGCCCGAGGTCGCGGAGAAGATCCGCGCCGTCCAGGAGTTCGGCCTGGAGCTCGGGGTGATGCGCGTCGCCGAGATCATCGAGAGCGACATCGTGGCGCTCCAGCTCAACCGCGTGGCGCGCGAGAGCGGCACGGACAAGGTCCTCCGGCGCTTCTGGGACGAGGACGCCGCCCACGAGTGGCTCCTCCACGGCGATCCTGAGTAGCGCGCCGCTCGGCAGATCGTCAGGCAGCGTCTAGGATACCGAACAGGTCGAAACCCCGAGAAAACGAGCGCCAGAGGCACAGAGGGCACAGAGGAACAACCGAAAAACTCTGTGCCCTCTGTGGTTCGAATCTCTTCATTCCTGGGTGTTTCAAGCTGCTCGGCGCTCTAGCGCAGCGGCGGCGGATCGCAGGGGTGGGAGGGGCGGTAGCGCCGCAGGACCTCGGCCACGGCGTCGAGCGGCAGGGCGGGGGCGTGGTGGCCGCTGTGGCCGGTCATGTCGACGCCCGCGCACATGGCGTTGAGGATCGCCTCCTCCACCACGTCGACGGTGGCCTCGTAGAGGCCGTCGATCTCGGTGTCGAGGACGAGCTCGGCCATGTGCCGCCCGGGCGCGAGGGGGTGCACGCTGAGCGAGCGGCTCGATCGGGGCGCGCTCCACTGCTCCATGGCGACGCGCGGCACCCGGTTCGCGGTGCTCCAGGTGAGGACGATCTCGCCGGAGTTGTTGGCGGCGTACCCGCCGGTCCGGCCGATCGCGAGCGCGGCGCGCCGCGACAGGCGCGCGAGCTGGCGGTGGATGAGGGGGGCGTCGGTCGCGACAAGCACGATGATCGAGCCGGCTGGCCCCCGCCGCGGGACGTGGGCGAAGCGGTCGCTGATCAGCCGGCCCACCGGGACGCCATCGACGCGGAGCAGCTCGCGGTCGCCGAAGTTCGAGAGCACGAGCGCGCCGACAACGGCGTCGACCCCGCCGACCGGCACGCGGCGGCTCGAGGTGCCGATCCCGCCCGCGAAGTGGAAGGTCTGCATGCCGGTGCCGGCGCCGACGCACCCCTCGGCCACGGCGCCGCCGCGGACGTTGTCGATCGCCTCCTCGACGTCGGCCTGCGTAATGTGCCGCCCCACGGTGTCGTTGAGGAAGCTGTCGTCGCACTCGGCGACGACAGGGATCACGACGTCGTACTCCTTGCCGATCTGCGGGTGGCGATGCAAGAGCCACGCGACGGTCGCGTCGAGGACGCGGCCGACGCAGAGCGTGCTGCAGAGCAGGATGGGGGTCTCGCACAGGCCCCATTCGTTGATCTGCGAGAGGCCAGTCACCTCGCCGGCGCCGTTCAGCACGTAGCTGGCGGCGAACACCCGATCGAGGAACAGATCGCCGTCGGCCGGCATCACAGCGGTCACGCCCGTGCGCACCGGGCCGATGCCGGGGACGAGCTCGCCCTCGCCCTCGATCTTGGTCACGTGGTGGACGCGCACCCCGGCGACGTCCGTGATCGCGTTCTCGGGCCCGGTGGGAAAGCGGCCGATCGCGACGCCCAGGTCGCGCAGTCGAGGGCGCCGGATCGAGGCCGAGGGCGCGCTCACGGGCCAGCGACCTCCCGGCTCGCGGAGGGAAGCGGGGCGAGCTCCGCGGCGAGCGACACCGACCCGGCGAGCGCAGGGGCCGGCGTGGGCTGGGAGCCCGGCGCGGGCTGGGAGCCCGGCTCGGC
>NZ_JEMA01001050.1 GCF_001589285.1 Sorangium cellulosum
GCCGGCGGGTGGGACGGCGCTGCCATGGCCGCCGAGAGCCCCTGGGCCACCACGTCGGCGCGGCTCGAGATGCCGGTGCTCCCGTCGAACTTCGTACAGGAGCGCCCGGAGCCGCAGAAGCCCGCGGCCGTCACGGCGCCGCGGCGCGAGGGCGGCAGGACGCTCATCATCGTGCTCAGCGTCATCCTGGCCGTCGCCCTGCTGGCGCTCGTCGGCATCACCTTGTGGCAGAGCATGGGCGGCGGCGGGCCCATCTCGATCGACTACACCGAGCCTCCTCCGTCGACCGCCGAGACCGCGTCCGCGCCGGTCGTTAGCGAGCCGGCAGCCCCCAGCGCGACCGCCGCGCCCCGCCCGGCCGCGCGCCCGCGGCCGAAGACCGAGGACATCTACGACGAGGTCGAGAAGGAAAAGCCGCGGCGCTGACAGCGCGCGCCGCAGGCGATTCGTTGGCCCTGCGCCCCGTTCCATGCTGGTGATCGCCCGCCATGGCGACGCCCATCCCGCAGAACCTCGCCCCCTTCACCCTCGACGAGCTGGCGCGCGCGACCGGCGGGCGCGTGCTGCGGGCGGGGCCGGACGCGCGGGGCGTCTCGACCGACAGCCGCACGATCGCGCCCGGAGCCGCGTTCGTCGCGCTCGCCGGCGAGAGCTTCGAGGGCCACCGGTTTCTCGACGCCGCGGCGCAGCGAGGGGCGGCTGCTTTCGTCGTCTCCCGCGAGGTGGCCGTGCCGTCAGAAGGAGGTGTGGTGCTCGTGGAGGACGGGCTCGCTGCCCTCGGGGCGCTGGCGAGGGCGCACCGCGAGCGGTGGCGGAGGGGCGCCCACCGCGACGGGCCGCGCGCGATCGTCGCGATCGGCGGCTCTGCCGGCAAGACGACCACGACGCGGGCCATCGCGGCGCTGCTCGCGGGCGCGGGCCGCGGCGACGTGCACGCGACCGCGGGCAACCTCAACAACGCCATCGGCCTCCCGATGACGTTGCTCGGGCTCGAGGAGCGCCACCGCTTCGCCGTCGTCGAGATCGGCACGAACCAGCGCGGCGAGGTCGCGACCCTCGCGCGGATCGCGGGGCCAGATCTCGCCGTGCTCACGTCCATCGGCGTCGAGCACACCGAGGGGCTCGGCACCCTGGAGGACGTCGCTGCAGAGGAGGGCGATCTGCTCGCCGCCTTGCCGACCGAGGGGACCGCCCTCGGGAACGGCGACGACGCGATGGTGGTCGAGCAGCTCGCGCGCGCCGGCGCGGCGCGGCGGATCACCTACGGCTTCGGCGAGCGCGCGCAGGTCCGGATCGCGGCGCGACGGCCGGTCGGGGTCCGCGGCACCGCGGTGAGGCTCGAGCGGGGAGGCGAGCCGCTGGAGATCGTCGTCCCGCTGCTCGGAGAGGCGGGCGCGCTGGCGGCGGCGGCCGCGGTCGCCGCGGTGGAAGAGGCGCTCGGCGAGCGGCTCTCGACGGAGCGGGCGGCCCGGGCCGCCGCGGGGCTCGCGCCGCCGGGGGACGGGCGCCTGTCCGTCCGCGAGCTGCCGGACGGCACCGTGATCATCGACGACAGCTACAACGCCAACCCGCTGTCCATGCGATCGTCGCTCAAGACAGCCGTCGAGCTGGCCGGCGCGCTCGGGAAGCGGCTGGTCCTGCTGCTCGGTGAGATGCGCGAGCTCGGCGCGCTCGCGGCGGCGGAGCACGACGCGCTCGGCGCGCAGGTCGGGGCCGCGCGCCCCGCCGCGCTGATCGCCGTCGGCGGCGAGGCGTCGCGGATCGCGCGCGCCGCCGAGGCGGCCGGCGTGCCGGCGTGGTTCGCCGGCGACGCGGGCGCCGCCGCGGCCCGCGCGATCGAGGTCGTCGAGCGAGGCGATCTGGTGCTCGTGAAGGGCTCGCGCGGGATCAGGATGGAGCGGATCGTCGAAGCGCTCGCCGGGCGGGGCGCAGGCAGCGGCGGCTCGCCCGCTCCGTGAGCGCGCGTCCGCGGGTCGAGCGCGATCGCCCGCCGTCGCGCCGCGCCTCCGTCACGCGCCGAGCGCGGCCCGCACCTCGGCGACGGACTGGCTGAGCAGCGCCGGCGCCTCCTCGTTGCTGCAGAAGGAGCGCGCGATCATGCGATCGACGTACAGCGTGCCGCGGAGGTGATCCACCTCATGCTGGAGGATCCGGGCGGGCCAGCCGGTCGCCTCCCAGCGAACCTCCTTGCCCTCCTCGTCCACGCCGCTCACCTCGACCGCGAGATCGCGCTCGACCAGCGCCATGTAGCCGGGGACGCTGAGGCAGCCCTCGAAGAACGTCGCCCGCCCCGAGCCGGCCGCGCCCGGGGGCGGCGGCGCGAGGACCTTCAGCGTCGGGTTGATGATCACCTTGAGCGGGAAGGGCACGCGGCCGCGCTCGGCGCGCTGGCCCGGCGTGAGGCGGGACATCAGCACCTCGCTGTCCTCGAGCACGATGATCTGCTGACTGACGCCGATCTGCGGCGCCGCGAGCCCCACGCCGGGCGCCTTGCGCATGACGGAGACCATCGTCGCGATGAGGTGCTTGAGCTGCCTCGTCCCGATCTCCTCGGGCGGGACGGGCGCGGCGGGCTTCCGCAGGACGGCGCTGCCTGCGAGGACGATCGGGGGGAGCTCCATGCCGCCGGGGATGAACCAGCGCCCCCGCGGGCGCAAGGGCCGCCGGCCCGGGATCGCGGACCGCGTGGAGGCCCTCGCGGCCAGGCGGGGGTGAGGGTAGAGGTGCGGCGCCGGTCCCCGCCCGGCCTCGCCATGGCAGTGCCCCCTCCGCCTCCGCCGGCCCGCGCAGACGCTCCGCGCCGGCCGCTCCGCCTCGTCGTCGCGCTCGCCCTCGCGGCGCTGACGATCGCCGCCTTCGCCGCCGTGACGCTGCGGCTGAAGCTCGAGCCGAACGTCGCCTCGCTGCTGCCCGAGCGCGGGGACGCCGCGGCGCTGCGCCGGTACGTGCGCGGGTTCGGGGGCGGCGACCTCGGCGTCGTGATGGTCAAGGGCGACGACCCCGACGAGAACGCCGCCGTGGCCGCGGAGATCGCGCGGGCCCTCGCGGCGCGCCCGACCGTGCAGCGCGCCGCCGACCGGATCGACGTCTCGCGCGCGCTCGATCCGTGGCTCGCCTTCCGGCACGCGGACGCGCGCGTGAGAGAGCGGCTCGCCGCCGCGCTCTCGCCCGAGGGCATGCGGGAGCGCCTCGCCGAGACGCGCGCCATGCTGCTCGCGCCGGGAGGCGGCGCCGCGGCCGAGACGATCGCGGCCGATCCGCTGCGGCTCGCGCAGCTCGTCTTCGAGTCCGCGGACATCGGCTCCGGGGTGCGCACGCAGGCGGACGGCGCCTTCGCGACCGACGACGGCAAGGTGCACCTCGTCCTCGTGCAGCCGGCCGGGCAGGCGCTCCGCGGCGCCGACGCGCGCGCGTTCGTCGCCGACGCGAACGCCGCGCTCGCCCCCATCCGCGCGGCGCACCCCGACATCACGCTCGGCCTCACCGGCGGGCACGCCATCGCCGCGGCCACCGAGGAGATGCTCACGCGCGACCTCGCCGTCTCGGGCTCGCTCTCGATGCTGCTCGCCTCCGCCGTGTTCGCGCTGCTCTTCCGCCGCCTGCGCGCGCTCGCCGCGGTGATGCCGCCGCTCGTGCTCGGCACCGTCTGGACCGCCGGGCTCGCGACGGCGCTCCCGGGCGGGCTCAGCGCGATCGCCGTCGCCTTCATGTCGGTGGTCGTCGGCGTCGGCGTCGACACCGGCGTCCACGTCTACGCCGCGCTGCTCGAGGCGCGGCGCGAGGGCCTCGACCCCGAGGCGGCCGCGCGCGCCGCGCGGGCGCGGACCTGGCGCGCGGTGCTCGTCGCCGCGGTCACCGCGGCCGCGGCGTTCGGCGCCCTCGCGCTGTCGGACATCAACGCGCTCCGGCAGCTCGGGCTCCTGTGCGCCGCGGGCGAGGTGCTCACGGCGATCGCGATCGTCCTCGTGACGCCGGCCTTCGGCGCCTGGCTCGAGCGCGGCGCGCCCCCGCCCGAGGCGCCGGCGCGCTGGCCCGACGGCCTCCACCGGNGCGCGGCGCGCCCCCGCCCGAGGCGCCGGCGCGCTGGCCCGACGGCCTCCACCGGCTCACCCGGACGCGGGGCCGCGCGCTCGCGGTCGCGGCGGTCGCGGCGCTCCCCATCGCGGCCGTGGCGCTCGGCGCGGCGCCGCCGCTCGCCGAGGCGATCGTCGCGATCCGGCCCGCCGCGCTCGAGCCGCTCAAGGTCCAGCAGGCGATCTTCGACGCCTTCGGCGGGCGGCGCGGGCAGTGGGTGGTGCTCCTCGCGGACGGCGAGCAGGAGCGCGCCCGCGCGAGGGCCGACCGGATCGCGGAGCGCCTCGCGTCGATGAAGGCCGACGTGGAGGCCGTCGACGCGCTCACCGCGCTCGCGCCCGCCGCCGCCACCCAGGCCGCGCGCTTCGCCGCGCGCGACGCGCTCGACCTGCCCGGGAAGGCCGACGAGCTCGCGCGGGCGCTCCGCGACACGGGCTTCGCCCCCGAGCGCTTCTCGGCGGTGCTCGACGGGATGCGCGCGCCGCCGCGGCAGGAGGTGACGCTCGCCGATCTCGAGCGCGGCCCCGCGTCCATCCTGCTCTCGCGCTACCTCGGGCAGGACGCGGGCGAAGCGCTCGTCGCGCTGTACGTGCGGCCGCGCGACACGGGCTCGGTCGAGCGGATCGAGCGCGCCATCCGCGAGGAGGATCCGAGGGCCATGCTCACCGGCTATACCCGGCTCGAGGCGTCGCTCCGCGAGACGCTCGCGCACGACATGCCGCGGATCGCGATCGTCGCCGGGGGGCTCGTGCTGCTGGCGCTCTCGGCCTCGCTCCGCAGCGCGCGCGACATCGCGCTGGCCGCGCTCGTCGTCGCGTCCGAGATCTCCCTCGTCCTCCTGCTGATCCGGGCGCTCGGCATCCCCCTCCACGCGTACGACGCGCTCGTCATCCCGGTGCTGCTCGGGATCACCGTGGACGAGGGCATGTTCCTGCTCCACCGCGCCCGCGACGTCGAGGCGGCGGGCGGCAGCGGCGACGCGGTGATCCGCGAGACGCTGCGCCACGAGGCGCCGGCCATCGCCGCCACCGCCCTGACCACGGCCGCGGGCTTCTCCGCGCTCGCGTTCTGCAGGTTCGACGGCCTCCGCGATCTCGGCCGCGTCGGCGCGCTCGGCAGCGCGGTCGGCCTCGTCGTCGCGCTCCTCGTGGTGCCGGCGGGGCTGCGGCTCTGGCCCCGGGGCCGCCGACGTGCGTAACATCACGGCGTTGTCGCCCCGGCGCCTGCTCCTCCTCGCTCTCCTCGCGCTCGCGCGCCCGGCCGCGGCGCAGCCGTC
>NZ_JEMA01001051.1 GCF_001589285.1 Sorangium cellulosum
GCCTTACCCGCCTGGGCCCCCCTACCCCGCGCCACCCTACCCCGCGCCGCCCTACCCCGCGGCGCCCTACCCCGCGCCGCCTCAGCAGGTCCCTCAGGCTGCGCCAGGCTACCCGCCGCCAGGCTATCCGCCGCCCGGCTATCAGGGCGGCTACGCTCCGTACGGCGGCGCCTACCCGCCGCCCGGCTATCCGCCCGCCGCGGCGGAGCTCCCGCCTTCTCCGCCGCCGGTTCCGCTGCGACGGAAGAACCCGGGCCTGATGCTGGGCGGCATCGCGCTCACCGCCGGCGGCACCATCGCGTTCTTCGCGGGGACGGGCCTGCTCGCCTCGGCGAGCGAGCGCTACGAGATCTACTGCGATTTCGGGGGGTTCACCGACGTCTGCGACACGCGCTCCGACGGCCCCCGCCAGGTCGCCGGGGCGCTCATCTCGGTGGCAGGCGGCGTCATGCTCGCCGTGGGCATCCCGCTCTGGATCATCGGCGGCAAGAAGGTGCCGGCCACAGACGAGGCGCCCAGGGCGCCGGTCCAGACAACGCTCTCGCTCGGCCCCGGATCCGCCACGCTGCACACGCGGTTCTGAATCCGCTCGCCCTCCGCGTGCTCCGGCGCGCGGACAAGGCCCCCACGCGCTCCTTCTGCCGCCTCCGGCGACCGCGAGGCCGCCGGGTCGCTCAGGGGAGGCTCTTCTTCTTCTTCGCGCCCTTGCGGTGACGCGACTCCCCGTCCGACGCTCTCGCGGGCACGCGGAGGATGTGGAAGCGCCCGCCGCCGCGCGCGAGCGGATCGCTGAGCTTCACCCGCTCGCGCGCGAGCTCGATGAAGCGCTGCTGCGAGCGCAGCGAGGCGGCGCCGGAGGGCACCTGCAGCTTGTGGTAGCTGCCGTCGCTCGCGAGCTCCCACGTCTTCGCCGTGTCGGAGGTCACCATGTTCAGCATGTCCTCCACGCGCGCGCGGATCGCAGGCTCGATGATGGGGACCATCAGCTCGACGCGGCGGTGGAAGTTGCGCGGCATCCAGTCGGCGCTCGACATGTAGACCTCCTCGTTGCCGCCGTTCGCGAACCGGAACAGGCGCTTGTGCTCGAGGAAGCGGTCGATGATCGCGCGCACCTGGATCCGCTCCGACAGCCCCGGGATGCCCGGGCGCAGGCAGCAGATGCCGCGCACCGCGAGCTTGATGTCGACCCCCGCCTGCGACGCCGCGTAGAGCGCGTCGATGACATCGACGTCCACGAGCGCGTTCATCTGCGCCACGATCTCCGCCTTGCGCCCGGCCCGCGCGTGCGCCGCCTCGCGCGCGATGAACCCGAGCACCGCCTCGTGCAGGCCGAGCGGCGCCACGAGCAGGCGGTTCCACTTGGGCGGCGCGCTGTAGCCGGTGAGCAGGTTGAACAGCGACGTCATGTCCTCGCCGATCTCGCGGTTCGCCGTGAACAGGCCGATGTCGGTGTAGAGCCGCGCCGTCTGCGGGTTGTAGTTGCCCGTCGAGAGGTGCACGTAGCGGCGCAGCTTGTCCTTCTCCCGCCGCACGACGAGCAGCGCCTTCGCGTGCGTCTTCAGCCCGAGCAGGCCGTAGATCACCTGCACGCCGCTCTGCTCGAGCATCCGCGCCCACTGGATATTGCTCGCCTCATCGAAGCGCGCCTTCAGCTCGACGATGGCGGTCACCTGCTTGCCGCTCTCGGCCGCGCGCGCGAGCGCCTTCAGGATCGGCGAGTCGCCGCCGGTCCGGTAGAGCGTCTGCTTGATCGCGAGGACGTTCGGGTCGTCGGCCGCGCGGGAGACGAACTCGGCGATGGGGTCGAACGACTCGTACGGGTGGTGCAGGAGCACGTCCTGCTCCCGGATCACCGCGAAGATGTCCTCGACTTCCCGGAAGAGCGGCGGGACCTGCGGCGAGAACGGCTCGTCGCGGTACTCGCGGCGCTCGTCGTCCGCGACGATGCCTATGAGGTCGGCGATGTGGAGCGGCCCCGGCACCCGGTACACAGCGAGCGACCCGTCGACCTTGAGCGCGCGGCAGAGCCGCTGGACCGAGGTGCCGGCGCCCTCGCCGATGCCGATCTCCAGGCGCACGGCGTTGCCGCGATCGCGCCGGCGAAGCTCGGCCTGGATCGTCTCCAGGAGGTCCTCGCCCTCCTCCTCGTCGATCTCGAGATCCCAGTTCCGGGTGACGCGGAAGGGGTACGTCCCGCGCAGCCTGCCCGAGGGGAAGAAATCCTTCACGTGCCGCGCGATCACGTCCTCGAGCAGGACGAACGCGCGCGTCGCGTCGTCCACGCGGACCCGCATCAGCCGGCTCAGCATCGGCGGCACCTGGATGACAGCGAAGCCGGGCTCCTGCGCTTCATGCTCCCGGGAGAACATGATCCCGAGGTTGATCATCTTGTTGCGCAGGTGCGGGAACGGGTGCCCCGGGTCGATCGCGATCGGCGTGAGGATCGGGAAGATGTCCGTGCGGAACCTGTCGTCGAGCGCGCCGAGCTCGGGCGGGTCGAGCTCGTCCGGCCGGACGATCACGATGCCGGCGCGCCTGAGCGCCGGGATGAGGTCCGAGTTCCAGATCTGGTAGGCGTCGTCGACGAGCGCGTGCACGCGCGCGCCGATCGCGACGAGCTGCTCGTGGGGCGTGAGCCCGTCCGGCGGGACCTCTGCGATCGTGCGCAGCGTCTGCGCCTGGAGGCCCGCGACGCGCACCATGAAGAACTCGTCGAGGTTGGAGAAGAAGATGCTCAGGAACTTGAGGCGCTCGAACAGCGGAACCTCGTGCGATCGCGCCTCCGACAGCACCCGCGCGTTGAACTCGAGCCACGAGAGCTCCCGGTTCAGGTAGTGCGCCGGGTCGCCCTCGATCGGGATCGGCCCCGAGGCCGCCGGGATCGACACGGGGCCGCTCGACGGGGCGGCGCTCCCTCCAGACCTCGCGGCGGCCGAGTCGCCCGAGCCCGCGGTGGGTTTGGCGACCTGAGCGGCATCCGGATCGCCCCCGGAGCTGGGACCGGAGACGAGGGTGGCGTCGGTGGAGGAGGGCACGTCAATCATGGTGGAAGCTTCGATTTTATTGCAGGTCTGATACGGTCCGCCCATGGAATTCTGGCGACAGCCGGACGAGCTGAGGCTCGCTTGCGAGCGCGCGCGCGCCGCGGGGCGCCGCGTCGGCCTCGTTCCGACGATGGGCGCGCTCCACGCAGGCCACCTCGCGCTGATCACGGAGGCGCGGCGGAGAGCGGGCTTCGTGGCGGTGACCCTCTTCGTCAATCCGACGCAGTTCGGCGCGGGCGAGGATCTCGCGCGCTATCCGCGGACGCTCGAGCGCGATCTCGCCGCCTGCGCGGAAGCCGGCGCCTCGGGGGTGTTCGCGCCCGAGGTCGCCGCGATGTACCCGCCCGGCGAGGAGACGCGCGTGCGCGTCGGCGCGACAGCGGCCCCGCTCTGCGGCGTCCACCGGCCCGGGCACTTCGAGGGCGTCGCCACCGTGGTCACCAAGCTGTTCGCGCTCGCCGGCCCGAGCGTCGCCGTCTTCGGCCGGAAGGACTACCAGCAGCTCCAGGTGATCCGGCGGCTCGCCACCGACCTGTTCCTGCCCGTCGAGGTCGTCGGCGCGACGACCGTGCGCGAGCCCGACGGCCTGGCCATGTCGTCGCGCAACGCCTACCTCTCGCCCGAGCAGCGGAGCGCGGCGCGCGCCATCCCGCTCGCCCTCACCGACGCGTGCCGCGCCTTCGCCCGCGGCGAGCGGCGCCCCGCCGCACTCCTCGAGCCCGCGCGCGCGCGCCTCGCGGCCGTCGCGACGAGCATCGATTACGTGGACCTCGCCGACCCGGAGTCGCTGGCGATCTGGAGCCACGAGGCGACTGTCGGCGACCGGGCGCTGCTCGCGGTCGCCGTCCGCCTCGGGTCGGCGCGCCTCATCGACAACGCCGTGCTCGGGGAGGACGCGCCGCCCATCGCGGGGGCGGGCGAGGAGGCCGGCGGATGACGACGAGCTCCGACAGGGAGGCCCCCGCGCCGTCGTCGCGCCCCCCCGCCGAGCCCCGGCGCGGCGCCTTCATCGTGTTCGAGGGGATCGACGGCGCGGGCACGAGCACGCAGGCCGAGCGCTACGCGGAGCACCTCAGGGCGGCGCGGCGCATGGTCCGCGTCACGCGCGAGCCGAGCAGCGGGCCCGTGGGCTCGCTCCTCCGGCTGATGCTGACCCACCGGGTGTCGCTGCCCGGCGCCCGCCAGGCGGAGGTGATGGCGCTGCTCTTCTCGGCCGACCGCCTCGATCACCTGGGCGCCGAGGTGGAGCCGCTCCTCCGCGACGGGTACGTCGTGATCTCCGACCGGTACGATCTGTCGAGCCTCGCGTACCAGTCGACGACGGCGGCCGGCGGAGAGCGGGACACCGGGGAGATCCTTCAATGGATCCGGGAGCTCAACCGCCATGCGCGGAGGCCCGACGTCACCGTGGTGATCGACGTGGCGCCGGAGATCGCCGAGAAGCGCCGCCGCGCGCGCGGGGGTGCGGAGGAGCTGTTCGAGCAGACCGAGCTGCAGGCGCGGCTCGCGGAGGCGTACAGGCGCGCGGAGGAGCTCGTGCCGGGCGACCGCGTCATCCACATCGACGGGGGCGGCCCGGTCGAGGAGGTCTCGCGCGCGATCATCGGGGCGCTCGGGCCGATCGTGGAGCGGTGAGCCGGGTGTCGATGGATTGAGCCGAGGAGATCGGCCCGGGCGCCGGGACGCGGAGAGCATGGTGTCCTCGCGCCCTCTGCGCCTCTGCGGCGCGCTCTTGTGACGCGCGTCCCACGCTACGGACAGGCGGCGTTCGCGATCTCCACGTCGTCGATGTTCCAGCCCGACACCATGTCGACGAAGGAGTCCCGCTCGACGGCGTAGCCGAAGCGGATCCGCAGATTCGCGCTCTTGTGCTGGGTCAGATCGTAGCGGACCTTCGTCCAGGCCGCGTCGCGGACGCCGGGGTACGCCCCCGACTCGTAGATCACCTCCCACCGGACGCCGTCGAAGACCTCCACGCGGTTCGTCATGTGGGGCGCCTCATCGCTGTTGAGGAAGCGCCAGAACGACAGGTACACGCCGCCCGCGACATCGGCGTTGATGACGGGGCTCGTCAGGTAGAAGTACGGGTGAACGCCGAGGGGCGCGTTCCCTCCGATGACCACGCCGGCCAGCCCGTTGTCCGCGGTCGCCGTGTGATCGAGCGCCGGATCGGCGTGACCGTAGGTCTGCCCGGAAGACGCCGTCGCCGCGCCGATCTGCCAGGTCGGACCGAGCTCCCACCCGGCCGCGTTGCCCTCGAACGTATCTCTGAAATAGACCGTCGGCGGCGCCGCGGCGCTGCCGCCCTGGCAGACGCCGGCCAGGCACGACTCCCCCGCGGTGCACCAGTCACCGTCCGCGCAGGCGCCCCCGTCCGGGACCGAGCGCGCCGTGCACACCCCGGCGTCGCTGCAGATACCGCGCGTACAGCCCACCGTCTGTGAAGGGCACGACGCGCCGGGGGTAGGGATGGAATTACAGGCGCCGTGCTCGTCGCAGACACCACGGTTGCACTCGTCGGTCCCGGAGACGCAGGCGCCGCCCGGCGCGATCGGCTCAGCATGGCAATTGCCAGATCCCGGATCGCAGGCACCAAGGTTGCATCCGGCGCTCAGCGCGCTGCAGTCCTTGGGGACGCCGCCCTCGCAGCGGCCGCTCTGGCAGGCCTTGCCGACCATGCAGAGGTCGCCGGAGTCCGCGCACGGCGCCCCGTCGTTCCCCGGGACCGCCTCGCACGCACCGGTGGCCGGATTGCACGCTCCGACATGGCAGGAGTCCGGAACTTGGAAGAAGAAACAATCCCGCTGAGTCCCGACGCACGCGCCGTCCACGCAGGCCGCGTTGAGGACACAGCGATCTTCCGTCGCGCACGGCGACCCGTTCTCCTTCGGCGACATCCCGCACCGGGGAGCGCCGCCCGCGTCAACGCAGGTGACGACATGACAGGCGTCCGGCGTGAGGCCGCAGTCCTCCTGCGCGCCGCCCCGACAGAGGCCGTCCTCGCAGGTCTCGCCGACCGTGCAAGAGTCCCTGTCATCGCACGGCTCCCCACCCGCGCTGGAGACGAGCTCGCACTGCCTCGTCGCCTCGTTGCACACGGCCTTCATGCACTGCGGGGTCGGGACGAGCGCGCAGTCGATCTGGCACGGAGCGACGCCCCCGCCGCCCCCGCCGCTCGAAACAGCCGGCGCCGCGGCGGCGCCCCCATCCCCCGTCGCGCCCGAGCTCCCCGCGGACGTCGCGGTCGAACAGCCGAGATCCGTCAGGGCGACAGCGGAAAGTACCCATGGAATCCACCTAGTCATGTTCGCCTCTTTCCAGCAAGCGTGACGCTCCTCGTGGGAATTACGCGTTCTTCGCGGCAGCGCAAGGAAACATGATGTTCCGGCGCGCGAGCACCCGGAACGGTCAGCGCGGGCGGCGACGAGCGGCGACGAGCGACGATGGCGAGGAGCGCGAGGCGCGAGCCATGGACACGGAGAGGGACTGAGAGAGAGACGAGAGACACGAGATCAGCGACAGCGACGACAGCAAAGAGACCACGATACCAAGAAGCCCAACAAACCGGAGAGCCCCTATCGCCCGTTCATCGAGAGTCGCGGTATGCTGACGAGAGCGTCTGGAGCTCGGCTTCCCTCGACAGACAGACCACTTCGCGCGTGGAGATCTCGCGTCCGCGAGCCACATCGCACCAATTTCCAGAGGAGCGCAGAGATGTCCTTCCGACGTCATTTCGTATTTGCCCCTTTCCTCGTCGCCGCCGGGATGGCAGCTCCGTCGGGCGGCTGCGCGGCGACGGACGAGCAGAGGCCGCCGAGCGTCGCCCCGCCGGAGCAGGCCGAGAGCGGCGGAGGCGGCTCCTTCGGGCCGAGCAGCGCGACGGGAGACCCGGCGCTCGGCCAGGGAGGGTACGGCGCGACCGGCGAGGGCGGCTTCGACGAGGGGGCCTCCTGCGCCCAGACGAGCGCGGCGGCCGCGCTGCTGCCGCTCGATATGCTCGTCCTGCTCGACCGATCCGGCAGCATGCTCGGCTCGAAATGGAGCGGCGTCACGAGCGCGATCTCGACCTTCGTGAACGACACGGCCTCCGCCGGGATGAACGTGGGGCTGACGTACTTCCCGCGGGGCAACAACGGGCTGAACGACTGCGAGCACGCGACGTATAGAGAGCTCGCTGTCGAGATCGGCGAGCTGCCGCTGCACACGCCGGAGCTCACCGCCTCCATCCGGGGCACCTCGCCGGGCGGCGGGACGCCGATGCGACCCGCCCTCCAGGGGGCGCTCGCGAGGGCGACCGCCTACAAGGACGCGAACCCGTCCCACAAGGTGATCGTCGTGCTCGCGACCGACGGCGATCCGTCCGGCTGCGCCGACAACACCGTCGCGGATACCGCCGAGATCGCGCAGCGGGCGCTCAACTACAACGGTGTTCAGACCTATGTCATCGCCGTGGAGGGGTCGACGCTCTCCAACCTGGACCAGATCGCCGCCGCCGGCGGGACGACGCGCGCGTTCGACGTCACCGCCGACGTGACAGCGTTCTCGACGAAGATGGCCGACATCCGCGCGTCGGCCCTCCCGTGCGAGCTCCTCATCCCCGAGCCGCCGGAGGGCGCGACCCTCGACAAGACCCGGGTCGCGGTCAAGCTCGCGCCCGGGACCTCCAGCGAGATGGAGATCCCGAGGGCGGACAACGAGGCCGACTGCGGCGCGGGGCCCGGGTGGTACTACGATGACGAGGAGCTCCCGAAGAAGATCATCCTCTGCCCCGCGTCCTGCGCGACGGTCCAGGCCGAGGTGCGGGCGGAGCTCAACGTGCTCTTCGGGTGCGAGCCGAAGCTGAACTGAGCCCCTGGCGCCGGATCACCCGCGCCCGCGCGGGGCTCACGGCCTCCTCGGCGGCTCCGTCTTCAGGGCGTCGAGCGCCGCCGAGAGCTCGGCCTCGGTGAACGGGAGCTTCGCGAGCGCCGCCTGCTCGTCGGCGAGCGCGAGATCGATCTCGCGCTGCGCGTCGCGGGCCCGGAGGACCCACGCGGACGACTCGCCGGTGCGGTCCCCCATGCGGACAGTGCCGGCGAGCATCTTCTGCCCCTTCTCCAGGAGCACGCGGTAGCGCAGGCGCATCGCCCCCTCGAAGAGCTGCTTCTTCCTCGGCGTGGCGGCGCTCGGCGGCGGCGGGACCTGCATCACGTCGCGGTGGAGCTCCTTGTAGAGCTGCCCGATGCGGTAGCCCGCCATCGCCGACCAGTGGGCGTCGAGGCTGCGCATGGCCTCGGTGTAGGCGCTCTGCGCGTCGAGCAACCCCTGGCAGCGCCGCTCGAGCGCGTCGGCGAAGTCCGCCGGCACCGGCACGAAGGTGATCGCCTCGCTGCGGCGCCGCCGCACCTCGCCGAGCGCGAAGCTCACCTGCGCGAGCTCGATCGGCGGCCTGCCCGACTCGCCCAGCCGGTGCGCCTCGATGAGATCGCGCGCGACAGCGACCTGACGCGCCGCTTCGTCGACGAGGTCCTGCTCCACGAGGCCGAGCGCGAGGGCGCCGCGCGCCTCGATGGCCTCGAGGACGCTCAGGTCGCCGAGGCGGAGCAGGCGGCGCGACACCTCGACGAGCTCGGGCCACCGCTCGAGGGCGGCCGCGGCGCGCGCGAGCCGGAAGAGGGCGCCGCGCGCGACAGGGTGGTCCGGGAAGCGCCGCGCAACCTCGCTGTAGCGCTCGGCGGCGAGCCCGCGGTCGCCGAGCGCCTCGTGGGCGAGCCCGGCGTTGAACAGGCTCGGCGGCGCGACCTCGCCGTCGGGCGAGAGGCGGACGAGCCGATCGAAGAGGGGGGCCGCCTCGCGCGCCTTGTCGGCCAGGAGCAGCGCGCGCGCCCGCTCGAACTCCGCCGCGAGCTCGGCGTCCGAGTAGGGGGACACGACGACCGGCGCGAGCTCGACAGGCCCTCGCGGGGACGCCGGCTGCGGGGATCGCGCCTGGGTCGGCGCCGTGGCCCCGGATGTGCACCCGCCCAGGACGACGACGAGGACCAGGGCAGCGACCGGGGTGAAGCAGGAACTCGACATGCCGGGGGAAGGATAGCCCCACGTCCGAGGTTGTTCCGCTGGTGCCTGGACGGAGATCGAAGCCTGGCCGTCCGGAACGAAGGTGGATGGCCGTGCGTGTACGGCGATTCCTGTATCCGGCCGATATTTCTGGGAAATGCGGGGCGGCACCCCCCGACAAAAGGGCTGCAACAGGGCGCCACCATGCGGTAATCTCGCATTCGTTCGTCAGGCCGTTGTCATGGCTCGTAGCTCGGTCAGCGGCGATCTCCTCTCCAGCGACGATCAGAACGAGGGCTTCTGTCGTGGGCCCTCGAAGGCATCACGGCCCTTGTGGGGCCTTGGAGGTGGGTACATGAAGCATCAAATCATCTCTCCTCGCACGGTGATGGCAATCGGCACGGAGCAGCGGCTGAGCTTGGCCGAAGCGCGTCATCGTGAGCTCGACTCGCGCCTCAGGCAGCTGGGTCGGCGGGCTTTCCTGACACCCGGGGAGAAGATGGAGGCAGCCCAGCTCAAGAAACACAAGCTCGCAGCGAAGGACGAGATCGAATCCCTGCGCCGAAGGTTGTCGTAGCGCACCCCTGCTGACCAGCGATCCAGAACGCGCCGCGCACGGCGCCCCGCCCGCTCGTTCGTTCCTGCCCCCGGCCATCCGACGCGCTGATGCAGCGCGACGCGGCGCCAGACGCGCACGCCGACGCGCTGATGCAGCGCGACGCGGCGCCAGACGCGCACGCAGCGTCCAGCGCAAGGCTTCGCACGCGGTGCCCGGCGTGCAGCGACGCCCATCGCACATGCGGCGCCCAGCGCACACGCGGCGCCCGGAGTGCAACGGCGTCCAGCGCACACGCACACGCGGCGCCAGGCTCGCAGCCCCGTCACGGGGGTGGAGCGCCGTCCGCCAGGACCGCGGACGCCAGCGCGCAGCTCAGAGCGTCGGTGCGGCCGGCTCCGGCGCGTCCGCGGGCGACGTCGCGGGAGCGTCAGGCTGCGGCGCGGCGCCGGCGGCGTCGCCCTCCGGCAGCGTCTCGGCGCCGCCGAACACGTCGCGGTTGAGGTCCACGAGCGTCTCGGTGAGGCGATTCTTCTGCTCGCTGCTGATGCCGCCGGGGGTCTGCTTCTCGATCGCCGCGGCGAGCCCGAGCCAGTGGCGCGCGTTGTCGCGGTAGCCCTTGCGCGGATCGGCGACCCCGGAGCCCTGCGGCGCAAGATCGGCCAGGCGGTAGTCCGTCATGCCTCGCAGGTAGGCGTACTGCGCCCGCTCCGGGGTCGAGAACGAGTCCATGTCGTGCTCGAGGACGCGGAACAGCGCCAGCGCCTGCTCGAACCGGTTCGCCTCGTAATGGCTGCGGGCCCGATCGAGATCCTGCGTGTAGGTCGCGCACCCGGGCGCGAAGGCGAACGAGGAGAGGAGGAGGACGCACGAGACCAGGCGGCGCATGCGCGGAGGGTATCTCCCGCGTCGCGGCGCGATCAAGCGGGAAGACGGCGATCCCGGGGGCTGCCGCCGCAGCGCTGGCTGCGCGCCGCGCGGATTGACGCGCGCAGCCCGGCGCGTCGGGGATGGCGCCGCGCCGCGGCCGGCCGCCGCGGCGCGGGATGGAGCCCGCTGGTCTTCACCGGCCATCTCCGCGCCGAAGAGGCCATCGGCCCGCCAGGACAGGCGCCGTGGCGGCTCACCATCCCCAGCCGCGAGGTCTCTTCAGGCACCTTCCGGCAACGACTGGAAGGGCGGCTCGCCCGGACCGGCGGTGGGGATCGAGCGACTCCGGACAGCGATGCTCCAGGGCGATGCCGAGGGGTTCGAGCGGCAACTCCAGGCCTTCGTGACGGATCTCCTGTCGTTCCACGACCCCGGCACGATCGCGCCAGAGCGCGTCTCCCCTGCGTTCGTGCCGGGGCTGCTGGACCCGCTCGAGCCCGACCATCAGGTCGACGGAGAGCGGGTGCGGGCGCGGGGAGAGCCGAGCCGGCTCACCCCAGGAGCCGCCTCCCGACGAGCCGCGCCGCCAGCTTGCGCAGCCAGTCGGCGCGCCGCGCGTCGGGCGGCACGAGCCGCCCGGTGCGCGCGGCCTCCAGGATCGCGGCCGTCTCGGGCGTCGGGTCGGCGCAGGCCTCCAGCACCCGGAAGATCGTCGCGTCCTCGTGCGCGACGCCCGCCTCCGCCACCCAGGCGTCCACCGACGCAGCGAACGCAGGATCCCCGGGGAACGGCTGCTCGACCGCGCTGCTCGGGCCGAGCCCGTTGATGCCGCTGATCACGAGATCCTTGCGGTCCTTGTAGGTCAGACCGGCGAGATCCTCGGGGAGGAACGGGCGGCCGATCCAGATGTCCTGCACGCCCATGCCGAGCGGGAACTCGAGCCGCCTGTCGAGCGGCTCCGGGGGCAGCGCGCCGGTGAAGCGCACCGGCACCACCGGGACGCCCGCCGCGAGCGCCATGTCGATGAACGCGCCGCTCATCTTGCGCACGGGCGTGCGGCACTCGATCGACCGCGTGCCCTCGACGTGCACCATCACCCCCTTGCCTGCCCCCTGCATCTCGGCCCCGAGCTCCGCGATGATGCCCCCGAGCGAAGCCTTGTCCTCGCGGTCGAAGTACGTGATCACCTTCGGATCGCGCGCGCCCGGGTACGCGAAGCAGTGCGCGAGCAGCGTGCCGAGCCACGTCGCCCTGTGCTCGGCCTTGGCCAGCGTCACCGTGGAGACCTCCGTGAGGCCGGACACGGCGATGCCGAACAGCAGCGACTCCACGCCGACCTGGTGGTTGCCCAGGTAAAGCAGGCTCCGGCCCTTCACCGCGCGGAACGCCGCGGGGTCGACGACGTGCACGCGGCGGATGAACCGCTCGATCAGGCCGAAATACAGGTCCTCCGCGGGCCAGCGGCCGAGGCCCATGGCCGCGCCCCAGTAGCGGCGGACCGGCTCGAGGTCGATCGCGGGCGCGCCGGCGGGGCGGACAATGACCTCGGAGCCCTCGCGCGCCACCGTGAAGGGCCAGCGCGTCAGCGGCTGCGCCAAGGAGATCCCGGAGAGCGAGACGGTCGACGGGTGCACGCCCGCGCGCCGCGCGACGTGGTCCTTCACCGCCGCCGCCTCGACGAGATCGCCCGACGCGGCGTAGAGCTCCGCCACCGTGCCCGGCATCCAGTCCATCGTGCGCACGTCCGCAGGGCCGCAGCGTGTCTCGCCCGACGCCGCGTCGACGCGCGAGACACCGAGCTCGACAGGCGCGCGGTCGCGCAGGAACGCCCGGCGGATCCCGGGCGGCGCGCCGCCGATCGGGCCCTGCGGGAGCAGCACCTCGACCAGATGCAGCTCGAGCCACACGCGCTCTCCAGCCCCCGACGCCGCGCCAGCCGCGGCCCCGGCTCCGGCGGCGGGCTCGGCCTGCGCGATGGCCTGAACCCGGAACGAGACGAAGCGATCGTCGCGGCCCTCGTAGCGCACCTCGACGCGCACCGGCCCCTCGGGCGCCGGCCCGAACAGGCGCAGCGACGGGATGCGCGACGGGAACGCGATCTGGGCCGGCGGGCACCCCGGATCCCACAGGGAGAGCCGGTCGTGCGGGATCGTGTGCGTGAGCGCGTCGAGCATGCCCTGGTGCAGCGCCCCGGGAGGCACCGAGCCCTTGCGGGGATCGAGCGTCGCCGACGCGCCGCGCGCGCCGAGCCGCAGCGCCGTCAGGTACTGGAACGCCGGGCCGTGGAACAGCGTGCCCGCCGCGTAGGGGTCGTCCGCCTCCGGCGCGTCCAGCGCAGGCTCCGGCGCAGGGGCGGGCGGGTACGCGCCGGCCACGCGCACGCGGCCGGTGCACACGGGCTCGAACCGCGAGAGCGCCGGGTTCGAGGCCTCGCGCCACGCGAGGAGCCGGACGTCGAGGACATCGCCGGAGCCGCTGGCCTCGGCCTTGATGCGCACCGGCCCCGGCACGGGCAGCCAGCGCTGCACCACGACGTCCTCCACCGCCACGACCACGCTGCCGGGGCGCGCCCGCAAGGCGGCGCCGGCCAGCCGGTCGACCATGCTCATCCCGGGGAGCGCCGGGAGCGCCCAGGTGGGGCGGTGATCGGCCACCCACCCGTCCGGATCCAGCACCTCCTCGGCGTCGTCGGCCGGCAGCGACGCAGCGCCTCGGTCCGCGGGATCCAGCGACGCAGCGCCTCGGCCCGCGGGCCCCTGAAGCCGCGCGCTCCGGTGGACGGCGCCCGGGAGCGACGCGAGGCGGCGCGCGTTGCCGCGCACGTCGAAGCCGACGTCGCGCCGCGCGCGGGGGGAGGCGCCGTCGACGATCCGCACCCCGAGCGTCGCGCCGTAGATGCGAAGGCCGTCCACCCACAGGTACGACTCGGCGATGACGTACGGCCCGCTGTCGTCGCGACCGACCTCGAGGATGTCGGTCTCGACGGTCACCCGGCGGCTGCCCGGCAGCACCTGGCCGCGGTACCGCCAGGCGTGCTCGTGCCCGGTCATCACCGGCTCGAACCGCGGGTCGCGGAGGCCCGCGTGGAGGTCATGGTGCAGCATCCAGAACTGGATCGTCTGCAGCATCGCCTCGATGCCGAGCGAGCCGGGTTGCACCGGATCGCCCAGGAAATGGGCCTTGAAGAACCACTCCGACGCGTGCACGTCCCGCTGCGCGCGGACGCGGCCCAGGCCCTTCCGGCCGCCGGCCTCCCACAGGCCGTCGACGCTGTCGATCATCAGCAGCGACGGCCGCGCGAGCCCGAGCTTGCCGCCGCAGTACCGCGCGGGGCGCTCGCGGAGATCGACCTCGAAATCGGACGGGGCCTCGAGCGCGGCGAGCTCCTCGGGCTTCGGCGGGAGGCCGACCTGCGTGGCGAGCGCGGCCTTCGGGAAGAAGCCGAACACCGTGTCGAGGTCGTACACCCGGGCGCCGCCGACGCTGCACTCGACCCGGAACGCGAGGATGATCATGCCGCCCGAGCGCGAGATGCTCGTGAGCTGCGATGTCGTGCGCAGCGCGCCCGCGGACGGGAGGACCTCGGCGTGGAGCGTGCCCTTGCCGTCGAGGTTGCGGAAGTACAGCGCGTTCTCGGACGAGAGCGCGCAGCCGACGTAGCTCGCGAGCCAGCCGCACGTCTGGAGCGCGGCCTCGAGCACCACCGCGAACGGCATCGTGAGGCTCGCGTTCTCGTCGAAGTACCAGGCGTCCTCCGGGACGTCGTACTCGACCTCGACCTTCGCGCCGGCCTTCATCGCCGCCATGGGGCTCGAGACCGAGAGGACCCGGCTCATGAAGTGGTACGGCGGCCCCGGGAGCCGGGCGACGTGCTGGCCCTCGTCGAACCGGCGGTACAGCGGGCCGAACGCGTCCGACGGCCTGCCCCAGGCGCACGAGAGCAGGCTCCTGTAGTCGAACGGGAAGCCGCCGGCCGCCGACGCAGGCGACGCGCCCGACGCGGCGCCGCCAGGGGCCGCAGCCCCCAGCTCGGACCAGGGGACGCGCGCGACCGGCTTCGGCTCGACGTGACCGTCGAGCAGCTCCGGATGGCTCGTCAGCGGCCAGTCGGGGCTCAGGCGCAGGCCCACGCGGCGGGCGTGGAACGCCTTGAGGCCGTCGACAGTGCAGAGGAAGTCCGCAACCACCGTGGGGCGCGGGCCGTCGTGCACCTCCTCGATGAAGACCTCGTACGTGAGCAGCCGGCTCGACGGGACCACCTGGCCGCGGCAGCGCAGCAGGTAGGGGATCTCGGGCACGGGCTCGAAACGGAAGCCGTCCCCGTCCACCGTGAAGCCCATCGCCGCCATGTAAAACGCGAGCGCCTGCAGGCAGCCCTCGAACATGAGCGTGCCCGGCATGCACGGGTCGTCCTTGAAGTGGCCCTCGAAGTACCAGCCGTCCTTCGTAATCGGCAGCGTGGCCCTGAGGTAGCCGCGCTTCCACGGGCCCCCCGCCGGGTCGAACACGTCGACGCTGTCGAAGAACAGCATCGGCGGCGCGCTGATCCGCGGCGTCTGGACGTGGGTGCGCAGGCGCTCGAAGCCGGGGCCGAACGCCGCCGCGCCGTCGCCGGCCGCGAACGCGAGGATGTCGGCGCGATCGAACGCGGGCTTCTGGCACGGGATCCGCGGGGGATCGAGGCGGGCGGCCGCCGCGGGCTCGGCGGTCTCGGCGTCCCAGAGGACGCCGCCGGAGTCCGCGAGCTCCTCGTCGGTGAAGAAGCCGGCCTGGCCCTTGCGGGTCTTCAGCCGCAGCTCGCCGCCGATGTGGCAGTCATAGTGGAAGAAGAACAGGCGGACGTCGCCGTGCTTCGCGTGCCCGTCGACGTGGATGTCGTAGACGAGCGTGTCGCCCGGGCGCGGCAGGCCGCCGTAGAAGGTGAGCTCGCAGCCGAGCAGCCGGTAGACGCGCTCGCCCCGGTTCTCGAAGTCGGCGCCGAGCCAGCTGATGAGCAGCAGGTCGGCCTGGCCGCTCTCGATCATGATGCCGGCCGGCATCGCGCCGTCGTGCAGGTACCAGGAGTCCCACCGCACGTCGGTCTCGGTCCACATCGTGCCGAGCTTCATCGAGCCGGGCTCGGCGTCGATCCCGGTGACCCGATCGGCGAGCAGCAGCGGCGGCATGGGCATGCGCACCTGGCGGCGGTAGCCGTCCTGCTGGGCGAAGAGCGGGCCGAACACGTCGGAGATCCGGCCCGAGGCGAGCTGCTCGAGCTGCTCGCGGCTGAACCGGGGGCCCTTCGGCGCGAGGGCGGTCGTGGCGGGGCGCTCGGGAAGCGCGGCGGGGCGCGGCGGCTCGGCGGGGCGCGGC
>NZ_JEMA01001052.1 GCF_001589285.1 Sorangium cellulosum
CCGCTCGCTGTCGAGGCGGCCGGCGCCGTCGGGGCAGCCGGCGGCGTCGAGGCGGCCGGCGCCACAGAGGCGGCGGGAGCAGCGGTCGTGCCCGTCGCGCCGCCCGGGCTCTGGGCAAGGGCGGGCATGGCCATCAAGAACGAGGCCCCCACCCCCACAGCCAGCATCCTGATAAGTCGCATCGAAAGGTAACCTCGTGGTTTTACCCTCGTCAGCAGAGGGGGGCGACCTCACGCCCGGTGCCGGCGAGTCTAGTGGCGGCAGGCTTCCGAGCGCAACGACCTGGACAGCTTCCTCTCTCCCGCGGGGCGTCCGTCGCCTGCGGCGTGACGACGCCGCCACACGAGGCAACCGGAATCGTTCCGGAACCCTCTTTCCGTTCCGCGCGCGGACGGCGCGGCCGGCAAGCTCCCCGGCAAGCGAGCGACGCGGCTGCGGCGGGCGCCGCGCGCCGGGGACGCCGTCCGGCGCGCGCCCCGGCGCGAGCCGCCCTGTTGACGGGCGAAGGGGGCTCGCTCGCTCGGGCGCGGATCCGCTAAGGTGCGCTTGTGTCAGGGGAAGGAGAGCGCCTCAGATCTTCGAGCCGCGCTGCGCGTCCGATCCGACGCCGCGGTCGTCGCCACGAACACCCCGCCGCTCGGGCCGCCGAAGGAGCGCCGCAGAGGCTCGGCCGCTCCGGGAGCTAGGATGGTCCCGATTTCTCGAGAGGAGGTCACGGACGAAGCGCTGATGATGCGCTTTCAGGGCGGGGACCGCGCCGCGTTTGCCGGGCTCGTCCGGCGGCACAAGACGTCCATCTACAACTTCATCCTGCGGCAGGTCCGCGGACCTGCCGTCGCCGAGGATCTGGTGCAGGATGTGTTCGTGAAGATCGTGCAGAGCGCCTCCGATTTCAAGCACGAGGCGAGGTTCACCACCTGGGCCTACGCGATCGCGCGCAACGTCTGCATCGATCACCTGCGCAAGATGGCGCTCCGGCGCCACCCGTCGCTCGACCAGGGCTCCGGCGACGGCGGCGACGGGCCCACGCTCGGCGAGCGGACCGCGGACCCGGCGCCTCAAGCCTCGGTGGACCGGGTCGCGATCGGGACCGAGATGGGGCAGCTCATCCTCCGGGCGGTGGAGGGGCTGCCGCACGAGCAACGGGAGGTCTTCCTCCTCCGGGAGATCGGGCGCGTGCCCTTCAAGGACATCGCCCAGATCGTGGGGGTGCCCGAGAACACGGTGAAGAGCCGCATGCGCTACGCCCTCGAGCGGCTCCAGGAGGCCCTCTCGGAGTACGAGGACTACGCGAGGGCGCTGCGCTAGCGCACCGGAAGAGCTGCCTATGGACTGCGAGAAGTTCGATCAGCACGTGATGGACGCGCTCTACGACGAGCTCGACGAGCTGACAGTTGCGGCCATGAAGCGGCACATGGACGGCTGCGCCCGGTGCGCCTCGGCGTTCTCGGGGCTGCGCGCGGCCCGCGACGTCGGCTCCTTGCCGCTCGAGGAGCCGAGCGAGGAGCTCGAGGCGCGGATCCTCGAGGCGGTCGAGGTCGCGCAGAAGAAGACGCCGTTCCGGCGCAAGGCGCTCCGCGCGCTCGCCTGGGCCGGCAGCCACGCGATGCGGCCGCAGCTCGCGATGGCGGCGCTGTTCGTGCTCGTCATCGGATCGAGCCTGCTGCTGCTGCGGCCGAAGACGGGCGTGGCGCCCGTGCGGGTCACCGAGTGGGGCCAGCCTGTGTCGGATCAGCACGAGCCGCCCAGCGTCGCCGCGCCCGTCGCCGCGCCCGCCGCAGAGGAGGACGGCCGGCGCCTGGCCGAGGCCAAGGCGAGCGAGCCGCCCAGGGCGGTGGAGGCGACGAAGGAGAAGAGCGCGCGCGGGGCCGGGGCCCCCGAGGACAGCGCGAGCGTCGCGCTCCGGGATGCGCAGGCGCTGCAGCGCAAGTCGGGCTGCGCGGCCGCCGTCGGCAAGCTCGATGAGATCGGCGCGCGGTACCCGGGCACGCCGGCCGCGCACGCGGCGATGTGGGACGCGGCCAGGTGCTATCAGGCCTCCGGGGACGCCGAGAAGGCGCGCGAGCTGCTGCTCGCGCTCCGCTCCGCCAAGGGCTATGGCGATCGCGCCGAGCAAATGCTCGCGGGCCTCGACGCGACAGCCGGGAGCGCGAAGCAGCAGAACGCGGCCCCGGCGGGCGCCTCGGCGGCGCGGCGCGCTGCGGCGAAGGCGGCGGCGCCCGCCGCGCCTCCGCCTGCGGCCGAGGGCGACGAGAAGGGCGCCTCGCAGCCCGCGCAGGCNGCGGCCGAGGGCGACGAGAAGGGCGCCTCGCAGCCCGCGCAGGCGGCGCCTCCCGCCACGACGTCGCGCTGACGGCGCCGCCGGGCGGGCGCCCGCGTCAGTTCGAGGCCACCGGAGCGTCGCGGATGTAGGCGATCGTCCTGATCGTGTCCACGATGCGCTCGCGATCGTCCGGCGTGAGATCGACGAAGCGGATCCCCATGCCCGGGTTCGGGTTGTCGTGGAGGGGGCGCACCTCATTGACCCACTGCACCGTCCCCTCGAGCACGTACGAGCCGTCGGACCCCGGCGGCGAGAAGCGGAGCGTCAGCCGCGTGCCGATCGAGAGGGGCTGCGTCGTGCGGACGAAGATGCCCATCTCCGAGATGTTCGTGATCGATGCGTAGAGAAACGTGTCGTCGGTCTCGCAGTCGACGAGCCACGTGACGTCGAGGCGCTCGGACGAGCGGCGGTCGAGCGAGTCCGGTGCGAGGCTCTCGCGCTCGGCCTCCTCGTCGGCGTGATTCGCGTCACCATGGGCGCTGGCCTGCGCGCGGGAGCCCGATGAACCGCCAGGCGCCTCGGGTGGATGGTTCGAATCACCACGGCCCCCGGTCATGTTTCTGCGACTAGCCGCTTTCCGCACGCGCGTCGAGGGCGCTCGACGCCGGGCCCCGCGCATCGACGACGCTCGACACCGGGCATCGCGGCGAGAGGCCGCGCGGCGCGCCAGGCGTCGGGAATCCCACAACGGCGGCTCACCGCACGCGGATGACGCCGCCGCGGACGCGGTTCTCGTGGTCGGGCCCGCGCGTCACCTGGAAGCGCGTCTCGCCGACGAAGAAGCCGAAGTAGAGCGTGTAATCGCCCGGGGTGAAGTTGGGTTCGAGCTGGAGCTCGTGGTCGTCCACGAGGATGTCGCCCGGTTGCCACAGGCTCAGCGGGTAGCGGCCCTCGAGCACCGGATGGTCGCCGTTGTAGCGGCGCTGAAACCCATCGATGTGAACGAACATCTTCCAGTTGCCTGTGATCGGCTGGTGGACGCGGAAGTAGGTCCGCAGGTGGTAGCTCTTCTGGGGGATCACGCTCGAGACCGCCCGTCCCTCGTCGTCGGTCAGCTCCCAGCCGAGCACCTCGAGCTCATCCTCGAACATCGCCTCGACCGGGTTGGCGGGAGCGACGGGCTCGTCGAGCACGACGCGGCTGAGCCAGCTCTCGTTCGGTTTGCCGCCGAGCTCGTTCGACGCGAGGAGGATCTGGCTCGAGCGCCCGTCGAGCACGGGCAGGTTGCGCTTGTGGTGCTTGCGGAAGAGGCTGTTCAGCCTCGGTAGCTCGTCGGATTTCACGACGAGCCAGCGGCGCGCGGCGGAAGCGCCGTCCGCGGAGCCCGCCGGGGCGGGGGCGGTGAGCCAGGTGAACGCCTGCTGGGCATCGCTGAACGAGGTGATCTCGCCGCCCTGGTAATAGGCCGCGGCGCGGCTCCGGACGCCGAGCGTCGCGAGCGGCTCGCCGGGCCTGCGCAGCGTCTCGTACGACTCGAAGACCTCCTTCGGCGAGAGCTGGGCCGCGAGCGCCGGGTAGTACCAGAAGCTCAGCAGGAAGCCGGCGATGAGGCCGGCGAGCGGCGTGCCGAGGGCGCGGGGGACGGAGGTGCGCGCGACGACGAAGCGAAACGCGTCGCGGATCGCGACCAGCACCACGGGGCCCGCCCCGAGCAGCAGGGGGAGCGCCCACCAGGCGTTCATCCCGACAGCGGCGAGGTGGTTCGGCATCCTCGCGACGGTCCCCCACCCGATGCGCTTGCCGACGAAGAGCATCGCGCCGACGCCGATGAGCGCCGCCTCGAGGACGATCATCAGGAACAGCAGGTTGCCGTTCCAGATGCGGGCGAGCTCCGCGGCGCAGGCGTTGCCGTCGTCGGCGAGGCGCCGCGCCCACGCCCTGAGGCCGCGACCGTGGGCGCGGGGTTGCTCCTCGAACCAGGTGAGCGCCACGAGGCCGGCGAACACGAGCAGCACGAGGCGCATCGCCGAGGCCGCCTCGTCCTCGAAGCTCTTCGGGAAGACGGGCTTGTCGACGGAGAAGACGCCGAGGGCCCTGTCGGGCGAGAGGACGAGGTCCCGGTAGAGGACGAAGGCGAGCACGGAGCAGCCGACGGCGAGCGCCCGGGAAGAGGGCGCGCCGCGCTCGAGATCGCGGATGGCGAGCGCGGCGATCGCGGCGAGGAGCGCGGGGGCGCTGAACGGGAGCGCCCCGGCGTGCGGCGCGAGCAGCGCGAAGGCGCCGTAGGCGAGCGCCGACGTGACGACGAGCGCGATGCGGACGCCCGCCTCCGGATCGAGGCCGGGCGCGGCCGCCGCGGCGCGAGGGGCCGACGCCGCCGCGGCAGGGGCGCGGAAGATCCGGCCGATGGCGAACGGCAGGAACGCGCTCCACGGGAAGAGGGCGTGTCCGAGCTGGCGCAGCGTGAGATCGAACGTGGACTCGACCGGCGGCTTCCTGAGGAGCGCCACGCCGAGGGCGCGCGGGAGCGGCTCGCCGGCGCTCGCGCTCGCGAGCACGGCGACGCCCTTCACTGTCGCGGCGACGCCGAGCAGCAGCGCGGCGCCGCCCACGAGGTCGCCCAGCGTGGCGCGCGGGCCCTCCGGCGCGGACCACGCGCCGGACGTGCGGAGCAGGAGCCAGGTGAGGCCCGCGCCGAGCGCGGGGACGGCGACGCCGATCAGCAGGCCGCGGCTGAGGTATCCCGCGGCGAGGCCGAGGAGCCCGACCGCGATCCACGCGGCGGGCGCGATCGGGGCGGCCCGCGGCGCGGGTCGCGCGCCCTCGATCAGCGCGCCGGTCAGCCCGCAGAAGGCCATCGTGAGCGCGGCCATCGTGACGATGTCGCCGAGCATGGTGCGGGCCTGGATCACGTAGAGCGGCATCGTCACGAGCACCGCGACGCCGTACAGGCCGGCCTTGCGGTCGACGAGGCGCGCGAGGAACTCGTACAGGACGAGCGCGCCGGCGAGCCCCCACAGCGCGAGCGGGAGGCGCCCGGCCCAGTCGTGCAGGCCGAACAGCCGGAAGCCGAGCGCCATCGAGGTGAACCCGAGCTCGCCCGTCCCGAGGTCGGTCAGGGTCGGCATCTGCCCGGCGGAACCCGCGAGATCCAGGCCGCGCGCGCCGAAGGCGTGGATGGCGATGCGGCGGGCGAGGTCGGCCCGGTCGAGCTCGTACGGGTCCCAGATGCCGCTCTTGCCGAGGAGGGGCAGCAGCGCGAGGGCCGCGAGCGCGAGGGCCACGAGCCGGGCAGGGCCGCCTGGCCGGGCGCCGGCGACCGCGCCGGACCGGCCCGTGGCCGG
>NZ_JEMA01001053.1 GCF_001589285.1 Sorangium cellulosum
CCCGCGCGCGCCGGCCGAGGCGCGGGCGCGACGGGACGCGCGACACCCGCAGCGCGATCCCCTCGTCGACCGCGACGTCCCGCGCGCCGACCTCCACCGCGCTCCTCGCGGAGGCGAGCCCCTCGAGGTCCGCGTCGCGCGCGACGAGCAGCACGTCGGCGAGCGCATCCGGGCGCCCCGCGATCGCGCGGGCGGCGCCCTCCGGATCGTCCACGACCAGCGCCTGCGCGAGGCCTCCGAGGCGCGCCTCGAGCTCCGCGGCCTCGGCGAGCGCGACGTCCTCGAAGCCGAGCGCGACAAGCTCCGCGCCGAGCCTGTCCTTCAGCTCGATCAGCTCGGGCGCGAACGGCCCGCCGGCCGCAAGGAGCTCCCGCGCCTCCCGGAGCAGCCGCTCTTGCGCCTCCCGGGTCAGCTCCTCGGACCTCCGCGCCGCCGCGAGCTGCTCCGCGAGCGCGGCGCGCGCGGCGTCGAGGGCCGCGCGGTCGANGCGGCGCGCGCGGCGTCGAGGGCCGCGCGGTCGACCACCGCGACCCCGAGGTGCGCTCCCAGCCGAGCGGCCTGCGCGTCGTGCTCGCGCCACGCGGGCTCGCGCGCGGTGAGCTCGCGGCGGCGGGCCTCGAGATCCTTCAGGAGGGCCTCCGTCGCGGCGGCCGCCGATCGCGCCGCCCGCTCCTGCTCTTCGTGGTCCGCGCGCTCCGCCTCGACGTCGCCAAGGAGCCGCCCGACGAGCGCCGCGGCCGGCTCGCCCGTGAGCGACACGCCGAGGTGCTCCGCCTGACCGCGGGCGCGCGCCTGCCTCGCCTCGAGACGGCGGGCCTCCCCGAGCTCTCGTTCGATGGCGGGGAGGCGCCCGGCGAGCGCGGCGAGCTCCCGGTGGTGCCGGAGGGCCTCGACGGCCGCGCCGTACGCCCGCGACGCCTCGACCTCGCCGTCGGCGAGCGCGCGCAGCGCCGCCATCACCTCCGCGTGCCGCCTCCGGTGGTCGTCCGCGTCCGCGAGGCGGGTCGTCGCGTCGCGGCGCTCCTGGTCCGCGG
>NZ_JEMA01001054.1 GCF_001589285.1 Sorangium cellulosum
CCCAGGGCGCCTGGCGCGCCCGCCCCGGCGAACCCGCTCCCCGACGCGACGAGCGCTGTCCCCGACGCGACGAGCGCGCCCGCCGCGCGGCAGGACGGCGCGGGGGACCCGGACGAGCTCACCGAGTGGAACGCCGTCTACGAGGAGTTCCTGTCGGTCAAGCAGCAGTGCGGAGAGCCCACGAACGCCCTCACCTTCGAGAAGTTCAAGGGGACGCTGCAGCGCAACAAGGACGCGCTCGTCGCGCGCCATCACTGCTCGCGGGTGCGCTTCACGGTCTACGTGAAGGACGGCAAGGCGGCGCTCAAGGCGTCGCCGGTGAAGTGAGCCGCCGGGGCGGCCGCGCGGGGAGATAGACCCCATGAGACGAGGAACTGCCGGCGCCGCGGGCGCGGCGCTCGCCGCGATGGTGGCCGCCGGCGCGGCGCGCGCGTCGTCGGGGCTCGACTCGCCGGACATCGGGGTGCTCCAGCTCGGTCGCGGCGGCGCGTGGGTCGCGCGGGCGGACGATCCGCTCGCGGCCTACTTCAACCCAGCGGGGCTCGCCGCGCAGCGGAGCAGCGCGCACGGCGGCGTCCACCTGATCCACCTGGCGCAGTGCTTCACGCGGCTCGGCCCCGACGGCCGTCCCGTCCCGCCGAGCTACACGACCGCGATCCCGGCGCCCGGCAGCGACGGCGGCCCCGACCCGGAGGTGTGCGCGGAGAGCGGCCTGTTCCCGAACCCGCAGGTCGCCGGGACCCTGCGCCTGAGCGACGCGCTCGCCGTGGGCGTCGCGGTGCTCGGCCCGCACGGCGTCGGCGAGCGGACGTGGCCCGAGTCGCTGCCGTACACGCACCCGAACTTCGGCGCCATGACGCAGCCGTCGCCGCAGCGTTACCTGCTCACGTCGCTCGACGCCCTGATCTTGATGCCCACGCTCTCGGTCGGCTTCACGCCCGCGGAGGGGGTCTCGGTCGGCGCCGGCTTCATCTGGGGTACGGCGAGCATCGATTTCGTCAACTTCAGCGAGGCGACCTCGGCCGAGGGGGGCGACGACTTCAGCTCGCACAACGATCTGCGCACCCGCGCGCGGGCGGACGATCTCTTCATTCCAGGCTTCGTCCTCGGCGCGCGCTGGGCGGCGACGGATCACCTCGACCTGGGCGCATGGTTCAAGTGGCAGGACGCCGTGCGCGCGAAGACCGATCTCGTCATCGAGTCGCGCTACTGGACGGCGGCCGGGGTCAAGAACGAGGACCCCTGCAGGGGGGAATCGCCGGACTGCAACGTGACCGACGAGGAGGGCGCCGGCGATCTCGAGATGCAGATCCCGATGGAGGCGAAGCTCGGCCTCCGCTACCACCGGCCGCGGGCAGGCGCCGCCCGGCCCGCGCGCTCCTCCGCGGCCGAGCCCCGCGTGCGCGACCCGATGGTCGACGACCTCTTCGACGTGGAGCTCGACTTCACGTGGGCCCACAACAGCGCTGTCGACGCGATCGAGGTCCGGTTCCGCGAGGGCATTCCGGTGCGCGGCACGGTCGTCGGCACGGTGCCGCGCAACGCCGACGTCCCGCACCGCTGGCGCGATGTCCTGGGAGTCCGGCTCGGCGGCGATCTCGTCGTGCTCCAGAACCTCCTGGCGCTGAGGGCGGGCGGCTTCTTCGAGGCCAAGGGGCAGGACGACGCCGACCTGAACCTCGACTTCCACCTCGGCCACCGGATCGGCGTCGGGGCGGGCGTGACCGCGCGCGTGGGCCCTGTCGATGTTTCGGTCGCGTTCCAGCACACGTTCTTCGGTCCGCTGGACAACGGCGGGAAGGGGCGCCTCAAGGCCGTCTCCGGCTCTGCGCCGAGCGGCTACCGCAGCATCCAGAGCGTCAACGGCGGCCGCTTCGAGAGCAGCCTGGACGAGTTCGGTATGAGCGGAACGATGCGCTTCTGAACGAGCGGCTGCTCGGCGCGGGGCAGCAGCAGGCGCGGGGCTGCCGGAGCGGCGGGAATGCCGCGCAGCGGGCGGGAATGCCGCGCAGCGAGCGGGAACGCAATGCAGCGCCGGGGGTGCTGCGCTGCGGGGGCGCGCCGCGCGCAGCGGGGCGCGCGCGGCGGAGCGCCGGGGCGGTCGACGCGGAAGGCGGTCGCGCCTATAAGATGGCTCCACCATGAGCGAATCGAACGTCCGCAACCTGGTCATCATCGGCTCCGGCCCTGCCGGGCTCACCGCCGCCATCTACGCGGCGCGCGCCAACCTGAAGCCGCTCCTCATCGAGGGCTTCAGCGCGGGCGGCCTGATCCCGGGGGGCCAGCTCATGTTCACGACCGACGTCGAGAACTACCCCGGCTTCCCCGAGAAGATCACCGGCCAGGAGCTGATGCAGCGCTTTCGCGATCAGGCCGCCCACCAGGGCACGGAGATCGTGACGGCGGACGTGACGAAGGTCGAGCTCACGAGCCACCCGTTCAAGGTGTGGGTGGAGGACACGCTCTACCTGGCGAAGTCGGTGGTGATCGCGACGGGCGCGCGCGCCAACTACCTCGGCCTGGAGAGCGAGGAGAAGCTCAAGAACAAGGGCGTCAGCGCCTGCGCGGTCTGCGACGGCGCGCTCTTCCGCGGCCAGGACGTCGTTGTCATCGGCGGCGGCGACACGGCCATGGAGGAGGCCTCGTACCTCTCCGGGCTCTGCAGCAGCGTCACGCTGGTGCACCGCCGCGACGAGTTCCGGGCGTCGAAGGCGATGATCCAGCGCGTTGTCGAGAACCCGAAGATCAAGATCCTCTACAGCCACGTCGTGGAGGAGGTGCTCGATGTGAAGGCCGACATGGTGACGGGCGTCCGCGTGAAGAACCTGAAGACGGGCGACAGCCACCTCGTGCCCGCGGCCGCGATGTTCGTCGCGATCGGGCACACGCCGATGACCGATCTCTTCGTCGGGCAGCTCGAGACCCACCCGAACGGCTACCTGAAGACGGCGCCGGGCTCGACGCGCACGAACATCCCCGGCGTCTTCGCCGCGGGCGACGTGCAGGACTGGAACTACCGCCAGGCCGTGACGGCCGCCGGCACGGGCTGCATGGCCGCGCTCGACGCGGAGCGCTGGCTCGCGCAGCAGGGCGGCCACTGAGGAACGGACGATGGTCGAAGCGCTGCGCGAAGAGCTCGCCGATCTGACCGCCTCGGTCCGAGCGTTCCTGGAGTGGCACGCAGCGACCGGCGCCGACGGGCTGCCGGGCCATCCTTCGGCGCTCCACGAAGCGCTCGGCGCGTCCTCGGCCGAAGGCGCGCCGGCCCCGCGGCGGGCGGATCGGGGCTTCCCGGGGCTGGATGCGCCGTCGCCGCCGGCGTCGCGCGGAGGCAGCGCCGCCGCGCCGCACCCGGAGCAGCGCTCCCCCGCCGCCCCCCCTCCGGAGCAGCGCATCGCCGAGGCGCCGGCGGCGCGGCCTCCGGTGCAGGCGCCGCGGGGCCCCGAGCCGTCCCCCCGGCTTGCCGTGAGCGCTGCCACGGCGCCCCGCGCCGACACGGCCGCGCGCGCGAGCGCAGCGCAGCCGGACACGCCCGAGGAGCGCGTGACACGGCTCGCGCTCCTCGCGGAAGAGGTCCGCACCTGCCAGAAGTGCCCGCTCCACGAGGGCCGCACGCACACGGTGTTCTCGCGCGGCAACCCGCTCTCCGAGGTCGTGTTCGTCGGCGAAGGGCCAGGCGCGGAAGAGGACCTGCAAGGCGAGCCGTTCGTCGGCCCGGCAGGGCAGCTCCTCGACAAGATGATCGCGGCGATGGGGTACCACCGCGACGACGTCTACATCTGCAACATCGTGAAGTGCCGGCCGCCGAAGAACCGGAAGCCCGAGCCGGCCGAGATGGCGGCCTGCAGCCCCTACCTCACCTCTCAGCTCGCGCTGATCAAGCCGAAGGTCATCGTCGCGCTCGGCGCCACCGCCGTGCAGGGGCTGATCGGCACGAACGAGGGGATCACCAAGCTCCGCGGGACGTGGAAGCTCTACAAGGGCTCGATCCCGATCATGCCCACGTTCCATCCGGCCTACCTGCTGCGCCAGCCGGGCGCGAAGCGGGAGGTGTGGAGCGACCTGAAAGAGGTGATGCGCCACCTCGGCAAGAGCGCGCCCGACCGAGGCTGACGTGACCGCGCCCGCCTCCGGGCGCGGGAGCGCCGCCGCGCTGGCGCCCGCGCCCGGGAGCGCCGACGCGCTGGCGCGTGGCCTGTCGAAGGCGTCGGAGCCGGCGGGGGCGCCCTCGCTGCTCCGGGCCGCGCGCTGCGCGCTGGTGCTCCTCGGCGCCCTGCCCTGGTGCGTCCCCCTGGCGCGGAGCCGCCTGCCGCTCGGAGAGCTCGGCGCGGCGCTCGATCGCTTCTTCGTGCCGATGTGCCACCGCATGCCCGAGCGGTCCCTCGCGATCGAGGGCGTGCTGATGCCGCTCTGCAGCCGCTGCGCTGGGATCTTCGCCGGCGTCGCGGCGGGCGCCGCGATCGCGCGGCCCCGCCTGGCGATGACGGCGTGGCGCCCGATCCTCATCGCCCTCAGCGCGATGATGGTGGCCGACGTGGCGACCCAGAACCTCGGGCTGCGCCCGGTCTGGCACGCGACCCGCCTCGCCACGGGCCTGGCCTTCGGCTACGCCCTGGCCGCGGCCTTCCTCACGCGGCTCACGCGCCGCCCGGGCTGAGCGCTACTTGCGGCCGCCCATGGCGCGGCACTCGTGGATGGGGCCCTTCGTGGCGTTGCGAACGCAGTCGCTGTACGCCGCGATGCCGTCCTTCCACTTGCCGGTGTCCTGGAGCGCCGAGCCCAGGTAGAGGTAGGGCAGCGCGTCGGTCGGATCGGCCGCGATGGCCGCGCGCGACGCCTCGATCGCGTCCTTGTACCTGCCGCGGTTGAGGAAGCTGAGCGCCTCCTTCTTCAGCTTGCCCGCGTCCTCGAGGCTGACCGCGGCCGCCTCGGCCTTCTCGGCTTCGGCCTCCTCCGCCGCCGCGGCCTTCTCCGCCTCGGCCTTCTCCGCCTCGGCCTTCTCCGCCGCGGCCTTCTCCGCCTCGGCCTTCTCCGCCGCGGCCTTCTCCGCCGCGGCCTCCGTCACCTTCGCGGCGCCCTGCGCCGGCGCCGGTTCGGCCGGCGGGGGCGCCTTCTCGCGCGCAGGCGCGGGATTCGCCGCCAGGGCCGAGAGCTTTGCCTCCACAGGCGCCGGCTTCGAGGCAGGCGCGGCCATCGCGACCGGAGCAGCCGAGGACGGCTTGCTCGAGAGCACCGACTTGGCGACCACCGCCACGGAGATCACGCCGGCGAGCCCGGCGACCCCCGCGACGATCCGGCGCAGGCGCGCCCGGCGGGCGAGGGTCTCGGGCGAGAGCTGATGGACCACCACGAGGCGCTCGTCCGCGTGATCGTCCGGGTCGCTGGCGACATCGGTGAGCGGCGGAAACGACTCCTCTTCGCGCCGGAAGAACGCCGCCGTCGGCGAGGAAGGGTCGATCAGATCGAGCGCGTCCGAGTCAGGCGCCGGCTCGTCGGCCTCGGACGCGGCGGCAGCCGGCCGGTCGTCGGCGGCGGCTCGTTGAGACGCGACCGACGCCTCGGAGTCCCGCGCCTTGACCGGGGCCGCGTCGCCCGCGCCGCTCGAAGCGGCCGACGCCCTGGGGACCTGCGGCGCAGCGGGCACCTCCGCGATCGGCAAGTCGGCGGGCGCCTCGGGGACGGGCGGCGCAGCCAGCGCCTGCGCGACCGGCGGCGCAGCCGGCGCGTCGCCGCCGCGAGGCGCAGCGGACACCTCGGCGTCCAGCGGCGCAGCGCGCGTGCCGGCGTCGGCGTCGACGGCGTGCGCGGGCGCAGCGGAGAGAGCCGCCGCCGGCCCGGCGACAACGTCCGGGCCGCTCGCGACGGGGTGCGCGGAGTCCCGGGTCGAGGAGGCCGGAGCCTCGGGCGCCCCCGACACCCGGGGCAGGGAGGCCCGGGGACGGAGACTGCGGCCCCTGTTCGCGCGGGCCGATGCAAGAAGTCGCTTCGACATGTCCGAACCATCCTCCCGTGATCGTCACGCCCCCGATGGCGCAGGGGACCGGCGGCTCGCCCTATTCATGATCCAGGCCGGCCCCATCGGCGAGCGCCCGACCGCGTATTTCCGCGTGGCGCCGCGTCATCCCGTGTGCCGGATCGTGCCGTGTCGCCCTGACCGGCCATGCCCTCGCTCGACAGGAGGACATGATGTCTCGCGCTGCTGAAAATTGACAGATTGCGCACGGAAATCGCGCCGGACGCCCCTCCAGCGGAAGCGCCCCTGAGGGGGCAGCGATCCAGGGAATCGAGCCCCCGGCGCCGCGCACGTCAGCCTCCACCGAGCTGGACGGGCCGCCCCGCGACAGGGGCAGCGCGGAGCAGGACGAGGGTGTCGAGCTTCTTCTTCGCGTCGGAAGCGATCACCGTGCCCGCGAGGTTGTGCGCCATCTCCCAGGGCACCTCGTCGTCCGCCGAGAAGAAGGCCACCGTCGCGCTGCACGCGGCGATGTCCTTCGTGAGCTGCTCGCCTGTGTGCGACAGATCCGGGCCGGCGAGCCCCTTGCGCTGGCGCTTGCCCATGCCGCCGCCGAACGGCCAGATCGCCGTCGCGAGGTCCTTCAGCACCATCGTGCTGACCGCGCACGCAGGGGGCTTCGACACGCGCCCCTCCGGGACCACCGTGATCTCCTTCGGGAGGTCGTCGCGCCCGTCGGTCTTGATGATGACCTTCGGCGCGCCGGCCGCGCCGAGCTCCGTCACGACGGCCGCGACCGCGCTCGGCTTCGCCTTCTTGTCGGCCAGCAGCGTGACCGGCTTGCCCTCGATCGGCAGCGCGCGGATCGCCTTCGCGAGCTTCTCCGCCCCGTCCTTCTGCGCCAGATCCACGCGCTGGCCGACGTAGGGGCCCATGGAGTCGACCGAGAGCTCCGGCATGCCCTTCGGCTTCGGCGGCTCGGCGGGCGCCTCCGCGGTCGAGGCCGCGGCGGCGGCGCCGGGCTCGGGCGGCTTCGGCGCGCTCTCGCACGCCGCCGCCAGGATCGAGCCGACGACCACCGCGAGGCGGGGCAAGGCGCTGGATCGGAAAGAGGAAGCTCGCATGGCGCGGCAGTGTAACCAACCGGCCTGGCTGCGCGCACCTCCGCCGTGCGAGAGTTGGCGCGATGACCTCCCCGCTCGCCGAACGGCTCTCGCAGCTCGGATCGTCCGCCCGGACCGCCGTCGAGGACGACCGAGGGCGGACCACCTTCGCGGAGCTCATGGAGCGCGCCCTCCGCGTCCGCGGCGCGCTGCTCGCCGGCGGCGCGCGACGCGGCGCGGAGCAGGGGGCGAGCCAGAGCTCCCTCGAAGGAGAGCGGGTCCTGCTCCTCGTGCCGCCCGGCGCGGCGTGGGTGTCGGCCTTCCTCGGCGTCATCCTCGCCGGCGGGATCGCGCTGCCGCTGTCGCCCCTGTATCCGCCGGCAGAGCTCGCGTGGCTCGCGGGCGACGCCGGCGTGCGGCGGATCCTCCTCGGGGACGAGCTCGCCGCCGTGGCCGCCCCGATCGCCGAGGGCCGGGCCGTGCTCCGCGTGGAGGACGCCGAGCGCGCCGCGCCGGGGCCGGAGTCGGCGGTGTCGGACCTCGCCGCGGACGATCCGGCGCTGCTGCTGTACACGAGCGGCACGACCGGCAAGCCGAAGGGGGCGCTGCTCACGCACCGCAACCTCGCCGTGCAGGCGGAGCTGCTGCGCGCGGCCTGGGGCTTCTCCGAGCAGGACGTGCTGCTGCACGCGCTGCCGCTGCACCACCTCCACGGCGTCGCCATCGCGCTCACGACGTCGCTGCTCGCAGGCAGCGCGACGAGGATGCTGCCGCGCTTCGACGCCCAGCGCGTCGCCGCCGAGATCGCGCGCCGCTCGGCCACCGCGGTCATGGCCGTGCCGACCATGTACCAGCGGCTCTTCGAGCACGTCGACCGCGGCGGAGCGCCGGAGTTCGCCGCGGGGGCGCGGGCCCTGCGGCTCGCCACGAGCGGGTCCGCGGCGCTGCCGGTGACGCTGGCCGAGCGCTGGCGCGACCTCACCGGCACGATCCCGCTCGAGCGCTTCGGGATGACCGAGATCGGCGTCGGCCTGAGCAACCCGCTCGATCCGGGCGGGCGGCGGGCGGGCTGGGTCGGCTCTCCGCTGCCGACGGTCGAGGCCCGCATCACGGACGACGCGGGCAACGCGTCGGCGTGGGCGCCGGGCGAGCCGGCGGCGCCGGGCGGCGGCGGCGTGGTCGCGCGGGGCGAGCTCTGGATCCGCGGGCCGAGCGTGTTCAAGGGGTACCTGGGGCGCGAGGACGCCACCGCCGCGGCCTTCCAGGACGGCTGGTTCCGGACCGGCGACGTCGCGGAGCGCTCCAGCGACGGGTGCTTCCGGCTCCTCGGACGGACCTCGGTCGACATCCTCAAGAGCGGCGGGTACAAGCTGTCTGCCCTCGAGATCGAGGAGGCGCTGCGGGAGCACGGGGCCATCGCGGAGGTCGCGGTGATCGGCGTCCCGGACGAGGCGTGGGGCGAGCGCGTCGTGGCGGTCGTCGTCCCCGCGCCGGGGCGAGAGGCGGAGTGCGCGATCGGACCGCTCCGCGCCTGGGCCAAGGAGCGACTCGCGCCTTACAAGGTCCCACGCGAGTCGGTCGTCGTGGGGAGCCTGCCGCGCAACGCGATGGGCAAGGTGGTCAAGCCAGAGCTCGTGAAGGCCCTCGTGGCGAGCATGGGCGGCGAGGAACGCCAGCTCGCGCGGTGATCAGAGGAATGCCAGCCCGCGCGGTAGACGCCGCTTGACCGAGGTGCGCTGCTCCGGCCTACTCGTCGCCAATGCAGCCTGGCACCCCCATGGTCCCTGCCGCGTACGGCGGCCTCTCGGTTCAACCGTTCGCGCATCCCACCTACACCATCAAGCGGCCTTTCTGGTCGCTCCTCGGCCGCAAGTTTCATGTCTTCGCGCCCGACGGCACCCTCGTGTGCTTCGTCAAGCACCCGCTGCTCAAGCTCCGTCAAGAGTTCACCCTCTTCGCGGATGAGTCGGAGTCGCAGCCGCTGCTCACGATCCGGTCACGGCAGGTCGTCGCCCTCAATCGGTGTCTCGACGTCCTCGACGCGCGCACCGGCGAGCGGGTCGGGACCCTCCGCTCGCGAGGGCTCAAGTCGATCCTCCGCGACACATGGGACATCCTCGACCCGTCCGATCAGCCGGTCGGCCTCATGCAGGAGGACGGCGCCGCGATGCTCCGGCGCATGTTCCCGCTCCTCATCGGCAAGTGGCACGTCGAGCTTCACCAGCAGGAAGTCGCGAAGGTCACGCAGGTGTTCCGGTTCTTCGTGAAGGAGTTCACGCTCGACCTGTCGATGAACCAGGGGCGCATCGACGCCCGGTTCGCCATCGCCTGCGCGCTGCTCGCGCTCATGGCCGAGACAGCGCGCGAATCCGGCTGAGCCCGGCGACGGCCGCCGGCGGCCGCGGGCGAGCGCGAGCCGGTGGACGCGCGCCCGCTCGCCGAAAATTCGCCCGTTTTCGCGAGTTCTGCGAGGTTGCCGCGCGATGCGCCTCGATCCTGTGTCCCGCCTCGACACCGCCCCCGAGGAGGGCCGACCGCCGTCGCCCCCTGTGCCCCCGTCCGGCCTGGCCCGGTTCGCCCCGAGCGGGCAGGGCGCCGACTCCGAGCGCGAGCTCCGGGGACGCCGCTTCCTGTGGACGAGCGCCCCGGCGGCGCCGGACGGGCAGCTCCGCGCGACCCTCGACGAGGCCGTCGAGCTCGCGCTGGCCCTGCGCGGCGCGCTACCGCCGCGGGTCGAGGCCGGCGCCCCGCTCGAGGCGGTGATCGCCGACCAGGTCTTCCGCGCCAGGGCGCTCGGCGCCGCGGGGCTCGCCGTCGCCTTGCCGAGGCTCGCGACCGGGGCGCCGGGGGCGCTCCATCCGGAGGACAGCACGACGCTGCTCGCCTGGCTCAGCGCGGCGCGCGAGGCGCCCCTCGCCCTCGTCTTCGACGAGGCCGACAGGTCCGCGAGGGTCCTCGCGCCGGTGCCCCTCGCGGACCTCGTCGAGCGGCACGCGCCCGAGGGGCACAGCGCCGCCTCCCCGCGCGGGCAGGTGCGCAGCCTCCCGGCGCGGGAGCCCGCCGCCGCACGAGAGCTGGGCGCGGCCCGGGAGCTGGGCTCGACGCACGAGCCCGCCGCCGCGCGCGAGCCGGAGCGACATCTCAGGCCGGCGCAGCCCAGCGCCGCGGCGCCGGAAGAGGCGCCCCNGGCCGGCGCAGCCCAGCGCCGCGGCGCCGGAAGAGGCGCCCCAGGCC
>NZ_JEMA01001055.1 GCF_001589285.1 Sorangium cellulosum
CATCGCGAAGGCGCGGGGCGACAAGGCGCGGGCGCTCTCGGACTACGAGGCGCTCGCCGCCGAGATCGACGACCCCGCGGTGCGCCTCGAGCTCGCGAAGCTCTACGAGCACCACGTCCGCGCCTTCGCCCGCGCCCTCGAGCTGGCCGACAAGGGCACCGCCGAGCCCGAGCCAGCGCAGGCGCGGCGCCGAGCCCGGTTGCAGCGCAAGATCGACCGCCGATCCGGCGGCGCCGCGCTCGCGCTGCCGTTCGAGCAGGCCGAGGGCGCCGAGGCGTGCCCTCGCGAGGGCCGCGCCGCCGCGCCGCGCCGCGAGGGCGAGGGGTGAGCGGGCATCCCGCGTACCGCGCGCGGCCTGCGCGCCCCGCGCCGCGCTCGACGATCTTGCCGCTCCCGACGTGCGCCTCGCGACAGCGCTGCGCGCCGGGGCCCCGGCGGGCGACGCGCTGGCCGGGACCTGCGGGACAGCGGGCGGCCGAGGGGTCGCCGGGGGCGCTGGGCGAGCCCATCGAGAAATCCGTCGCTCTGGCTTCTCGCGGGGGCGTGCGTGGGCTAGGGTGGGGGCGATGATTACCGTCGGCTGCGCCGGTTTCCCCGTCCCAGCGACGCGCTATTTCCGCGAGTTCATGTTCGTGGAGGTGCAGGAGACCCATGTGTCCCTCCCGGGGCCTGGAACGATCCGGCGCTGGCGGCGCGAAGCTCCGGTCGGATTTCGCTTCGCCTTGCTGGGTCCGCGCGAGATAGGTCAGGAGGGTTTCCGGGACGGCAAGGTCATCGAGACGGCGCTGAAGAGCATCGAGGCCGTCGCGGACGAGCTCGAAGCGAAGAGCGCTGTCTTCGTGGGCCCCCCGGAGTTCACGCCCACGCGCGCGAACAAGGCGATCCTGCGCGACTTCCTCTTCAACGTGAAGAAGCGCTTCGACCGCGTCGTCTTCGAGCCCCCGCCCGGGTGGGATCCCGACGAGAGCGACGAGCTCACGCAGGAGGTCGGCGCCCTCGCCGCGCGCGATCCGCTGATCGCGGGGCTCTCGCGGCTGAAGGTGGCCTACTACCGCCTCCACGGCCCGGCGGGCCACAAGTCGCGCTACGAGGACCCGGCGATCGAGCGGCTCGCCGAGATCGCGCGCGGCGCGAAGCACGACGACGCGACGTACGTCTTCACGAACGTCGACATGTTCGCGGACGCGAAGCGCTTCAAGAAGGCGATGAAGCTATAGGGCCGCGACGCCGTGGTTCGCGCCGCGGCCGCGATCAGCCCTGGCCGCGCTGGCGGCGCCAGCGCTCGGGGCGCGTGAACAGCGCCATCGCGGCGCTCACGACAGCGGCGGCGTACCACGGGATGTCCTGCACGGTCCCGTAGACGGTCCGCGCGCGCATGAACCGCGCCTCGCCGAGGAGCGACTGCTCCTTGAAGGTCTCGCTGTGCACCACGACGCGGCCGACAGGGTCCACGATGGCCGAGACGCCGCTGTTCGTGGCGCGCACGAGGTAGCGGCGGTGCTCGATCGCGCGCATCTTCGCGAGCGCGAGGTGGATCCACGGCTCTGTCGTGTCGCCGAACCAGGCGTCGTTCGTGAGGTTGACGAGCAGATCGGGGTCGCCCTGCGCGACCAGCTTGTTCACGAAGTGCGGCAGGATGTCCTCGTAACAGATCATCGTCGCGAGCCTGTGCCCGTTCCACTCCAGCGGCGCGAGCGACGTGCCCGGGCTGAAGCGGCCCGAGTTCGGCGACAGCGTGTAGAGGTACGGGATCGTGTCGCCGAGCGGGAGGTACTCGCCGAACGCGAGCAGGTACTGCTTGTCGTACCGCCCGAGGATCTCGCCGCCCTCGCCGGCCATGAGCGCCGTGTTGAAGCTCACGCCGCGCTCGTGCGTGTTGGGGGGTAGCCGGTGGATGACCGTGCCGACCACCGTCGGCACGCCGAGCCGGCTGGTGAGCGAGCGCTGGACCTCGGTCTTGTAGGCCGACTCGCGGAAGGCCTGCGGCACGCCGGCCTCGCTCCACACGACGAGCCCGGCGCCCTGCTTCGCGAGCTCTCGGGTCCGGTTCACGTGGATCTTGACCGCGTTCCGGCGGTCGAAGAGCGCCAGGTTCGGCTGGACGATCCCGATCGTGATCGGCTCGGCCGCGGCGGCGGCCGCGTCCACGGCGCGCATCCGGAGGACGCCGTACACGGCGGCGAGCGCAGGGGCCGCGACGCCCACCGCGAGGACCGCGCGGTTCAGCGGGCGACCGCGCCCCGGCAGGGGGGAGGCGCTGCGGTGGGCGTGCGGACCGCGCTGCGCGCCCGGGGACGCGGCGCGGGGCAGCGCGCGATCCAGCCGGAACATCACGAGCTCGGCGAGGGCGAGGTTCGCGGCGATGAGCACCAGACCGACGAGGTAAGGGCCCCCGAGATCCGCGACCTGAGCCAGCACCGGCGCGTTGTGCACCGAGGCGCCGTAGTACCAGGGGAAGAGCAGCGGAAAGACGAGCTCGCTGGTCACGAACGCGAGGGCGAAGGCCACGGGGCCCGGCCAGCCGCGCGCCTCGGCCCGCCCGTAGAGCCAGCCGCACAGGGCGATGCGCCCGGCCTGGTAGGCGCACAGGATCGCCATGAAGAGCGCGCAGAGGATCGTCGGGAAGCCGCTGAACACCCGCAGCATCTCGAGCAGCCAGTAGAAGCCGGTCATCGTCATGACGAAGCCGGCGATCCAGCCGAGCAGCGCGGCGCGCCCCGGCGACTGCCCGCGCAGCGCCACGATCAGCGGGACGAGGCCGAAGAACGCGATCGGCCAGAGATCCATCCCCGGGAACCCGAGGAAGTAGAAGAACCCGGAGAGCGCCGCGAGCCCGTAGGCGAGGCGCGCGGGCAGCGGGCGCGCGGCGCTCACGTCGGGCCGAGGGAGGCCCGCGGCCTCGCCGCCTGCCGGGTCTGCGCCGGGAGCCTCGCTCTCGTGCTGGTGCGCGGTCGTCATCGGGAGCGCCGGAAGAAGAAGAAGGAGAAGCAGCGCGCCGCCGTGACGGCGCGGTGGAACCTGAGGGGGCCGGGCATGGCGGCCCCCGTATTGAAGGGGCGCCGCCGCTACGTCAACCCGCTCGGCGCGCCGTCGTGAGCCGCTCGGCCCAGGCCTCGACGCAGGCGCGGCGCTCCGCTCGGCGCTCCGCTCGGCGCGAAGCCTGGAGACCTGCTCGGCGCGAAGCCCGATGACGCGCTCGGCGCGAGCCCGATGACGCGCTCGGCGCGAGCCTGATGACGCGCGGCGCGCGTACGCCTCGAGCGGACGATCCGGGCATTGCCGCATCGGCGCACGCTGGTGATGGCGACGGAAAGTCGCGCAGAACGTGCCTGATCCCCGTCGTTCATGACTACTATGCGCACGTAGAGCCCATGTCGAAGATCCTTCACATCGAGGACGATCCCGCGAACCGCCTGCTCGTCCGCAAGCTGCTTCAGAACGCCGGCTACGAGGTCCTCGAGGCCGCCGACGGGCTCGAAGGGGTGCGCCTCGCCTGCGCGCAACGCCCGGACCTCGTCCTCGTCGACCTGAACATCCCGGGCCTCGACGGGTTCGAGGTCACCCTGCGCCTGCGCGGCGAGGCGTCGCTCGCCGGCGTCCCCATCGTGGCGATCACCGCCGAGGGCGACCGGGACACGAGCCTCGCGGTGGGCTGCGACGGCTTCCTCCAGAAGCCGATCGACGCGCGCTCCTTCTCCGCTGTCATCGCCCGCTACCTCAGCGGCGCGCGCGAGGAGCTCCCCGCGTCGCAGGGGCCGCTCCGGCTGCGCGAGCAGAGCCAGCGCATCGTCGCCCACCTCGAGCAGAAGGTGGCCGAGCTCTCGCGGGCCAACGCCCGGCTCCGCGAGCTCGACGCCGCGCGCACCGAGTTCTACCGCAACATCTCGCACGAGCTCGCGACCCCGATGACGCCGATCGTCGGGTACGTGAAGCTGCTCGCCGACGAGGAGCTCGGCCCGCTCAACAAGGCCCAGAAGAAGGCGCTGCTCGCGATGGAGGACTGCGTCCGCAGGCTCCGGTCGCTCATCGACAACCTGCTCGACGTGACCGGCATCGAGACGGGCCGGATGCGGTTCATGCACTCCGAGTACGACTTCCTCGACACGACGCGGCGCGCCCTCGCCCAGGTGGCCGACCGCTTCGCCGAGGGGAAGGTCCAGCTCGTCGAGGACCTGCCCCGCGGCCCGCTGCCGGCGTGGGGCGACGCAGGGCGGCTGCAGCGCGCCATGATCCAGCTCTTCGAGAACGCGGCGAAGTTCACGCCCGCCGGCGGCACGGCGGGCGTGCGCGTCAGCGTGCTCCAGTCGGGGCACTACGAGCTCTGCGTCGCCGACACGGGGCCCGGGGTGAAGGGCGACCGCCAGCTGCGCATCTTCGAGCCGTTCTACCAGATCGACGGCTCGGCCACGCGCGCCTACGGCGGCGTCGGCGTCGGGCTCGCGATCGCGCGGCGCACCGCCCGGGGGCTCGGCGGCGACATGCGCGTCGTGTCGCCCAGCAACGAGGTCATCGAGGGCGAGACGCTCACCGGCTCGGCGTTCTACCTGACGGTCGCCCGGCGGGCGCCCCTCCAGGACGACGGCAGCTCGCCGGGCCGGCTGGGCCCGCCCTCGTCGCCGCCCGCCGATCCGACCTGATGCGCTCGGCCGCCGGCCTCATCTACCTCGACTGGAACGCCACGACGCCGCCGCACCCCGAGGTCCTGGCGGCGATGCAGGCCGCCGCCGAGGTGGCCTGGGCCAACCCGGCCAGCGTGCACGGCCCGGGGCGGCGGGCGCGCGCGTTCATCGAGCAGGCGCGCGAGGCGGCGGCCCGGCTGACGGGCTTCGACGCGCGCGACGTGACGCTCACCTCGGGCGGCACCGAGGCCAACAACCTCGCGCTGTGGCACGCGTTCGGCGGCGAGGCCTCCGGGGCGGGCGCGGCCGGCGCGCCGGCCTGGGGGCGGCTCCAGGGCGCGCTCGTTGTCTCGCGGATCGAGCACCCCTCGGTCACCCGCGCCGCGGAGGCGCTCGCCGGCCGCGGCGTCGAGGTCGCCTGGGTCGATCCGGAGCCGTCCGGCCGGGTCGCGCCCGAGGCGCTCGCGGCCGCCATCGATCGCGCGGCGGCGGTCGCGCCCGTGCGGCTGTTGAGCCTCCAGGCGGTCAACCACGAGACGGGGGTCGTGCAGCCGGTCGCCGAGGCCGCGGCGCTCGCCCACGCCCGCGGGGCGCGCCTCCATGTGGACGCGGTGCAGGCCGTGGGGCGCCTCCCGCCGGAGGCGTGGGCCGGGGCCGATCTCGTGTCGGTCGCGGCGCACAAGATCCGGGGACCCAAGGGGATCGGCGCCCTCGCGGCGCGGCCGGGCATCCGGCTCCGGCCCGTCCTTCTCGGCGGCGCCCAGGAGCGCGGGCTCCGGCCCGGGACGCAGGACCCGATCGCCGCGGCCGGCTTCGCCGTCGCCGCCCGGCGCGCGCTCGACGCCCCCGCCCGGTACGCCGCGCTCGCGCCGCTCCGCGACCGCCTCGAGGCCGAGCTCCTCGACGCGGGGCGCGCGGCCGGCGGGGCGCCGCTCCGCAACGGGCAGGGCGCGCGTGCGCCCCACGTCGCGAACCTCTCCTGGCCCGGCTGGCGCGGCGACGAGCTCTGCGCCGCGCTCGACCTGGAGGGCGTCGCCGTCTCGAGCGGCTCGGCCTGCAGCGCCGGGACCGCCGAGCCGTCGCCGGTCCTCACCGCGATGCTCGGGGCCGAGCGCGCGGCGTCCGCCGTGCGGTTCTCGATCGGCGAGGAGACGACCGAGGGCGACATCGCCGAGGCGGTGCGCCGCGTGGCCCGGGTGCTCACCCGCCTGCGGCCGCTTCGAGCCGGAACCTGAGCGGATCCGGCGGCTTACCGCGAGGTCATTGGTCCTTGATCCATCCCTCGAGCCATTCCGGATAACCGCGTAGAGAAGGATGAGTCCACAGGGGTAACTCCTGGCAAGAACTTGTGTTTTCAGGGGGGGTGTGGATTCTTTTTATCGATCCATTGAATGGATCGAATCGGTCGTCTTCCTGGGAGCCTGTTCAGCAATCGATCGAGCGCTCGAATCTTCGTTAGGTACCGATCGTATCTAGATGAAATTGTTGGTGAAAACTACGTGATACGGGATTGACCTACGGCACTTCAGGGGACCCCCGCAGTGCTCGATGGGCCCCGGCCGCGGGCGCATTGCTCGACGAATGCAGGCGGTTTTTCCGTGGACCACGGGTCCACCCGCGGCGCGGCCGGATTGTTATCCAGCGCGCTTGCCCTGCTCACCATGTGGCTCCGGCGCATGGTCGTGCACCGCGCGCCTGCCCGGCTCGCCGCGGCACCTCGGCCGCAGGGCCTCGCAGCGCGCGCCTGTCCGGCTCGCCGCGGCACCTCGGCCGATGATCCCGCAGCGCGCGTTCGCTGCGCTCACCGGCGTTCGCTGCGCTCACCGGGGCGCCGCGCGCGCTCGGCGCGGGCCTTCGCGGGTCTTCTGCCGGGCTACGCGCCCGCCGCGCGGCGCTGGCGGACGACCTCGTAGAGCGCGATCGCCCCGGCGACCGAGGCGTTCAGCGAGGCGATGGGGCCGGTCATGGGGAGCCGGGCCACGTGCTGGCAGACGCGGCGGACCGAGCGCCGCGTGCCCTTGTCCTCGGCGCCGATCACGATCGCGACCGGGCCGGTCAGGGTCAGCTCGCCGAGCTCCACCGGGCCCTGCGCGTCGAGCGCGATCGAGGCGACGCCGCGCGCGGCGAGCGCCTCGAGGGCGTCGGGCAGGGAGCGCACCCGGCAGAGCCGCGCGTGCTCGATGGCGCCCGCCGAGGCCCGGAACGTCGCCGGGGTGAGCGGCGCCGAGCTGTGCTCGGGCCACAGGATCGCCCGGGCGCCGAGCGCGACGGCGCTGCGGATCACCGCGCCGAAGTTCTGCGGGTCCATCACGCCGTCGAGCGCCACCGTGATCGTGCCGCCGGGCTGCCCCTCCTCGACGACAGGGATCGCGTCGACCCCGACGATCTGGAGCTCCGGCGCCGACGCGACCGCCCCCTGGTGACGGCCGCCGGCGCTGCGGCGATCGAGCTCGCCGCGCGGCGCGCGCTCGGTCGGGATGCCCTGACCCTCGGCGAGGCGCGCGAGCGCGTCCAGCTTCGGGCCGCCGTCGCGCTGGACGAGGACCCAGCCGACCCGCGCGCCGTGCGCGCGGATCGCCTCTCGGACAGGCTGAAGACCGTAGACGATTCGGCTCACGTCAGCGGGGAGGGTGAAGCGTGTGGGCGATTTCCTGCACGATCGACCGGGCCGCGGCGAGCGGGTCCGCCGCGTCGCGGATCGGCCGGCCGACAACCAGGAGATCGGCGCCGGCCGAGATCGCGGCCGACGGCGTGGCGATGCGCTTCTGATCGTCGACGCGGGCGCCCTCCGACCCCGAACCGAGGCGGATGCCCGGCGTCACGAGGAGCTCGCCCGGCCCGAGCGCCTCCCGCAGCGCCGGCACCTCCTGCGGCGAGGCGACGAACCCGTGGATGCCGGCGGCGCGCGCGAGCTGCGCCATCCGGACCACGTGCGCCGACGCGCTCCCCGGGATGCCCTGCGCGGCGAGATCGGCCTCGTCGAGCGACGTGAGCATGGTGACGGCGAGCAGGATCAGATCCCGGGAGCGCGCCGCCTCCTGGGCCGCGCGCCTCAGCATCTCGGCGCCGCCGGCCGCGTGCACCGTCAGGTAGCGGACCCCGAGCGCGGCGGCGCTCGCCACCGCGCCGGCCACCGTCGCGGGGATGTCGTGCAGCTTCAGATCGAGGAAGACGTCGAGCCCGAGCTCCTTGCCGATCTCGACGGCGCGCGGCCCCTCGCGGACGAACAGCTCCAGGCCGACCTTGAGCACGCCGATCGACGGCGCGACGCGCGTCGCGGCCGCCCTGGCCTCGTCCAGGCTCGGGTAGTCGAGCGGGAAGACGAGCCTGCGGCGCGCCTCGTCGAGCGAGCTGCCGCCGAGGCTCGTCCTCTGCCTCACGGAGTTGGCCATGCTGTGTGATCCTGTCCCGATCAGAGGCAGCTGCAGAGCGGATCGCCAGGGGCGCAGTTGCAGGGAGCCTTGGTGCCACCGCCGCTCGCCGGGGCGCCGCCGGCGGCCGGGCGGCTGCCGCCGCCGCCGCGGCGGAGCTGCTCCTGCTTCTGCTGCTCCTGCTCGAGCTGCTTCTGGAGCGAGAGGCGCGTGGCCTCGTCCTTGGCGGACGCGAGCTGATCGCGCAGCCCGGACATCTTGGACTCGGACTCCTTGAACTGCGCCTCGAGGCGCTTGTTCGCCTCCTCGAGCTCGCGCGCCCTCGCGGCCTCGGCCGCGATGCGCGCCTCGTTCTCCTGGGACGACTTGACGGCCGCGATCGTGACGCCGCCGATCACCAGCACGCTGGCGACGGCGCCGCCGATGAGGAGCTTGCGCAGCTTCTTCTTCGACTCGTCCTGCTGCAGCGCCGCGAGCGAGCGCTCGTGGTGCTGCTGCGCGGCCATCGCCTCGAGCCGCGCCCTCTGCTCGGCCTCGACGCGCGCCTTCTCGATCTCGGCCTGGCGGATCGCCTCGAGCCGCGCGGCCTCCTCGCGGGCGCGGCGCTCCTCGTTGCGGCGGCGCTCCTCCTCGGTACGGATGCGCAGCTCCTCGGCCTCGCGCGCGGCGCGCTCCGCCTCGACGCGGGCCTTCTCGGCGGCGGCGGCGGCGGCGGCCTTCTGGGCCTCTTCGGTCTTGATTCGATCCTCCTCGAGGTTCATCAGCTCCTTGAGCGAGAACAGGACCGAGCTTTCCTTCTGTTCCGACATGACCTCGTGGCTCCTTCGATCGAGCGCGTGCGGTTTGGCTACCGGGGGGCGTTGCGGAGACCCTGCAGGTCGCCCTGGGCGGGGCCACCAAGCAGGGAGATTGTGACCCGCAGAGCGGCTTTCACGCAATTATTCACGACAACCGCGACCCTCGTCACGCCGAGGAGCCGCGGAGCCGGCAGGCAGATTATCGCCGTGGTGCACGGTAGGTACCAGCGGAAATCGCAGCGCTCCGTCCCTTCCACGTCCGCTGCCGTCCGTGAGCGTCCGTGAGCGTCCGTTACCCCTGTTGCCCTCCTCGTTACCCGCGCACCGCGCCGCGGACACGCCGGACGACCTGTGCCGTCGCGGAGGGTGCCCGGGGCACGCTGGGACGGGGGGCGCCCGATGCGGCGCCGCCGCGCGCGTCCTGGTACGGTCCCGTTGGATTCTCGACGGCTCTCCGGTAGCGTCGCGCGCCCATGGCAAAGGTCATCAAGGCGCACATCACCGGTACGGTCTGGAAGATCGAGGTCAAGCCGGGCGACAAGGTCGAAGAGGGGACCGTCGTCGTCATCCTCGAGTCCATGAAGATGGAGATGCCCGTCGAGGCGGAAGACGAGGGCACGGTGGAGGAGATCCTCGTCACCGAGGGGGCCTCGGTCACCGAGGGCGCTCCGCTCGTGAAGCTCGCCTGACCGCCCGGGCCGGCCGCGCCCGTCCTTCGCACCCACGGCCCGCGCGCGCCGGCATCGACGACGCCGGCGCGCGGCGGCGCTCACTCGCGCCAGAAGAACTTCCAGGGGTTGTGCTTGAGGTCGCGCGCGAGCTCCTGGAGGTCATCGAAGAGCTGCTCGTCCATCACGAGCGCGCCCACCGTCCCCTTGCCGCGCTTGACGTGGGCGAGGACCTCCTGGGCGTCGGCTGTCGCCGCCCTCGCGCGGCCCGCGATCTCGGCGATGTCGTCGAGCGTCTTCTTGATCTTGGCCTGCTCCGCCTCGCTGCCCACGGTGGCCGAGAGTCGGCGCGCGTTCGCCAGCGTCTCGCGCGCGTCCTCCATGAGCGGGGGCAGGTCGCGCGCTGCCTTGCCGCTCACCTGATCGGCGTTCGCGAGGATCCGGTCGATCTGGGGGTTGTTCACGTACTTCTGCCGGGCGTCCTTCACGAGATCGGTGCCGTCGAGGCTGATCTGCTCGACGTTCTCGGCGATGCGGTCGAGCCGATCCTGGTTCCGGTGCATGAAGTCGCCGGTGCCCTTCAGCGTCTTCCGGAGCCCGTCGAACGCCTCGCCGAGCCCCTCGCGGTGCTCGCGCATCGCCGAGACGGTCGCGTGCAAGAGCTCGTATCCCTCGGCCAGGAGCATGTCGAGGCGCGGCGGATCGAGCCCGCGGACGACGGCATTCTCGGGGAGCACCGGCCTGTCGCTCGAGCCGGGCTCGATCGCGAGGAACTGCTCGCCGAGCACGCCCTGCGTCGTGACGTAGAAGGTGGCGTTGTCGTGGATGCTCTGCTGATACCGCTCCTCGATGCGCACCTGGATCCGCACGAGCGGATCGCGCCGGCCGTCCTTGCCGGGCTGGCCGCCGCGGAACTGGATCTCGCTGAGCTTGCCGACCTCCACGCCGGCGATCTTCACCGGCGCCCCTGTCTGGAGGCCTCCCGGGTTGTCGAAATCGACGTAGATGGAGTACTTCGGCTGAAAGTTGACCCCGCCCATCACGAGGATGAAGGTGGCGAGGAGCCCGATCGCCGTAAGGATGAGGATCCCGACTTTGACCTCGATCGACCGCGGGCTTGCCATGGGGCTGTCATCTTCTCCTATCTGGCGGCGGGGAGGTGAGGGAAATGGGCCAGGATCCGCCTGTCGCAGCGCAGTATCCCACGCCAGCGCCGTGACGCTTCGCGCTGCCCTGTCGCTGCATCGCGCTGCCTTACCGCTGCCATGCGCTGCCTTACCGCTGCCATGCGCTGCCTTACCGTTGCCACCCGCTGCCCACGTGCTGCCATGCNTTGCCACCCGCTGCCCACGTGCTGCCATGCCCTGACTTGCCCTGACGCAACCGTTCTTGCCTCGAAAACAGCGATGATTTCGTTCCGGAATGTCAGAAAATCCTTTGGCGCCAAAGAGGTCCTGAAGGACGTCTCGTTCGACGTCGCCGACGGTGAGGTGTTCTTCATCATCGGGCAGTCGGGCGTCGGGAAGAGCGTGCTCATCAAGCACCTCGTGGGGCTGCTCTACCCGGACGGGGGGGAGATCTGGCTGGACGGCGAGGACGTCAGCCGCTTCGACGAGGCGCGGATGTACCCGGTGCGGATGAAGTGCGCGATGGTCTTCCAGCACTCGACGCTGTTCGACTCGATGACGTGCGCCGAGAACGTCGCGCTCCCGCTCCGCAAGCACAAGGGGCTCAAGCCGAAGGAGGCGCTCGCGGAGGCGCGGCGGCGGCTCGATCAGGTGCACATGCGCGAGTTCGGCGACCGCTTCCCGCCGGAGCTCGGCGACGGCATGCGCAAGCGCGTCGCCATCGCCCGCGCGCTCACGCTCGATCCGCGCTACGTGCTCTTCGACGAGCCGACCACGAGCCTCGACCCGGTGAGCGCGCGCCGCGTCGACAAGCTGATCCGCGAGCTCAGCGACACGCTCGGCGTGACCAGCATCGTCGTGAGCCACGACCTCGTCAGCATCTTCACGATCGCCGACCGCATCGTCATGCTCTATCAGGGGCTCGTCCGGCTGCTCGGCGATCGCGGCGCGTTCCAGGGCTCGCCGGACCCGGTCGTGCGGCAGTTCATCACCGGGAGCGCCGAGGGGCCGATCGAGTGAGGCGCCGATCGCGGTGAGGCGCCGGCGCGGCGGCTAGCGGAAGATCAGGAAAGAGGCCGCCGAGATCAGCATGTTCAGCACGATGACCGCGAGCGAGGAGTTCACGACCGCCCGCGTCGTCGCCCAGCCGACGCCCTCGCTGCCGCCGAAGGTCGACAGGCCGGAGTGCCCGGAGACGATCGGGATCGCGGCGCCGTAGGCCAGGCACTTCGCGAGGCCGGTCGCGAGGTCGCCCGCGTCGACGAGGCTCACGTTCATGAACGTCTCGGGGCTCACGTCGAACATGCTGTACGCGGTGATCATCCCCGTGGTGAAGGCGACGGCGGCGCTCCAGACGAGCAGGCACGTGGTCATGAGCAGGCTCGCGATGAACCGTGGCTTGAGCAGGTAGTCGATGGGATCGGCCGCGCACATGCGGAGCGCGTCGACCTGCTCGGTGACGACCATCGAGCCGATCTCGGCGGCGATGCCCGCGCCGACCCGCGTCGCCAGCATCAGCGCGCCGATCGAGGCGGCGAGATCACGCACGAGCAGCTCGAGGTAGGTCGCGCCGAGCATTGTCAGATCCGGGATGACCCGCTTCGCCTGCTGGCCGGCCTGGAAGACCATGATCATCCCGATGAAGCCCATCACGACCGTCAGGAAGAAGAGCGACTTGTTGCCGATCTCGTACATCTGCAGGAGCACCGCGCCCGGCTCGCGGCGCCCCTTCACGCAGTAGTAAAGCGTCCTTACAAATACGGAGTAGAGCTCGTGGGCAGACCGGAAGAGCGACAGGGCGGCGCCGCCGAGAGCGGCGACCCCGGACAGCTCCGGCGCGACGTCGCGGAGCTCGCTCGAGGGGGGGCCCGCGCTCGCGCGATCCCGGAGGCTCTGGTCGGAGGGGTGCATGCGCGGCGCCGTCGAGCTCAGTCGAGCGTGAACGAGACGAAGTAGTCGAGGATGAAGATGCCGGCGGCCGAGGCGACAACGGTCGCGTTGACGGCGCGGCCGACGCCGGGGGCGCCGCCGGTCACGCCGAGGCCGTACTGGCAGCTCGAGAGCGCGAGCACGACGCCGAAGACGACGCTCTTGACGAGGCCGCTCATGACGTCGCCGATGCCGAGCAGGCCGCTCGTGAGGCCGTTGTAGAAGACCGCCGGCGCGACGCCGAGCAGGAGGTCGCCGGTGAGCGCGGCGCCGATCAGCGCGAGCGCGTCGGCGAAGATCACCGAGAGGAGCAGCGTGAGGACCATCGCGAGGAAGCGCGGGGCGATGAGGAAGCTCACCGGGTCGATCGCGAGGACGCGGAGGGCGTCGATCTGCTCGGTGACGACCATGGTGCCGAGCTCGGCGGTGTTGTTGGCGCCGACGCGGCCGTTGATCATGAGCGCCGTGAGCAGCGGGGCGATCTCGCGGAGGGTGCCGAAGCCGGCGCCCCAGCCGAGCAGGCCGTGCGCGCCGAACCGCTCGACCAGCGGCGCCGCCTGGATGACCATGATCGCGCCGGTGAAGAGGGCGGTCACCACGACGATGGGCATCGACTTGACGCCCATCTTGTAGAGGTTGCGCATGAACTCGGCGCCGTCGACGCGGAGCGTGGCCACGCGCGCCGCGATCTGACCCGCGAGCACCGCCATGCCGCCCACCGTGGCGGCGATCTGGAGGAAAGAGCCGCCGAGCTGGTGCACGCCGGAGGGCTCCGCCGCGATCGGC
>NZ_JEMA01001056.1 GCF_001589285.1 Sorangium cellulosum
CCTCGTCCGCGTCACCGCGCGCGCGGTCCTCGTCCGCGTCACCGCGCGCGGGGCCCTCGCGCGCCTCGCCGCTCTTGCGCGCCTTGCTCTCGCCCGGATCCGGCGCGCTCACTGGAACTTCTGCGTCCGCGCGTACGTGATGAAGTCCTGCACGTCGCGCGTGAGCTGGCGCTCGGCGCTGATCGTCGTGCGCTCGTGCGACTCGCCGACCAGGTCGTCGTAGCGGTAGTTGTTCTGGTAGAGGAGCACGAGGCGGATGGCCCCGTCCGCCCCGCCGCGGACGATGCGGAGCCTCTCGTCCTGGCCGTTCGGGGGCGGGATCGCGGCGCCGAGCGCCTGGGCGTCCTCCTCCGTCACGTAGACGACGCCGTACGAGCGGTTCTGCACGCCGACGTCGATGCGCACCTTGCGCCCGCTGACGAGATCGACCACGCGCCCGGGCACCGGCTGCGCGCCCTCCTGCACCATCGCCCGGCGGATCACCTCGATCGCCCTGCGCTCGTCGAGGGCGCGCGTCGGGTTCGGCGCGCGCGCCTCGCCGCCGCTGCAGCCGGCGAGCGCGAGCGCCGCGGCCGCGACCCCGAGCGCGCGGCGCGCCGCATCACGCGCGCCGGCGACCGGACGGCGCGCGTCCCGGGCGTGACCGGGCCCGTCCTCTGAAGGTCGATGCTGAAGGGGACCGCGAAGGCGGAGCCCCGACCCGCGAAGAAGCTTCCTCCACATGAGCGGGCATGAGAGTAGCCAACCGGCCGGAGCTTCGCTACTTCTGCCGACATGGCGCGGCTCGCTGCGATCGACATCGGATCCAACGCGATACGGCTTCGCATCGTCGACGTCGACCCGCCGGCGCTCGGGGCGTTCGGCGCCGGCCGGGATCCGGCGCTCGCCGCGGGCTCGACCGGCGCGCCGCGCTTCCACCCGTTCCGCGACGTCCACGCGGACCGCGCGTCCGTGCGTCTCGGGCACGACGTGTTCACCAAGGGCCGGCTCGAGTCGGGGGTCATCGGGGCCGCCTGCGAGGCGCTCCGGCGCTTCCGTACGGCGATGGACGCGGCCAAGGTCGACCGCTACCGCGCCGTGGCGACGAGCGCCGCGCGCGAGGCCCAGAACGGCGACCTCTTCGCCGAGCGGGCCGCCCGCGAGGCCGGCGTCCACGTCGAGGTCATCGAGGGCATCGAGGAGGCGCGCCTGGTCCAGCTCGCCGTCCGCGAGCGCGTCCCGCTCGGCGGGCGGACAGCGCTGCTCGTCGACATCGGCGGCGGCTCGACCGAGCTCACGCTGCTGCGCGGCCGCGAGGCGATCTTCTCGCGCTCGCTCCCCGTGGGCACGGTGCGGATGGTCGAGACCTTCCTCGAGGATCGCCGCCCCATGGACGCGGGGCACCGGCGGCTCATCGAGGAGTACGTCGACCGCGTCATGGTCGAGGCGATGCGCGAGATCGTGGAGCTGCTCGGCCAGGGCTCTGGGGTCGACCTGCTCGTCGGCACGGGCGGCAACATCGAGACGCTCGCGGACCTCTGCCCCGTGCCGAGCCCGTCCGCGGACGGGCGGGCGATCGACGTCGGCGCGATGTCTCGCCTGCTCGACGAGATGGCGGCGAAGACGCCCGAGGAGCGCGCGCAGATCTACGGCCTGCGCCCGGATCGCGCCGACACGATCGTCCCTGCCGCGACGGTCCTCGGCCGCGTCGCGCGGGCGTTCGCGCAGCCGCTCATCGTCGCGCCCGGGGTAGGGCTCAAGGAGGGCGTGCTCGTCGACCTCGCCCACGCCCACTTCCTCGGGCCGGATTTCCGGGGCGAGACCGCCGCCGTCAGCGACGCCTGCACGCGGCTCGGCCGCCGCTACCACTTCGACGAGCAGCACGGCGCGCTCGTGGCGCGCTTCGCCGAGCGGCTCTTCGACGACCTCGCGCCGCGCCACCGGCTCGATCAGCGCGACCGGATCCTCCTGCGCGCGGCGGCCCTGCTCCACGACGTCGGCGACTTCGTCCGCTACGAGGGGCACCACAAGCACAGCCATTACATCATCATCCACAGCGATCTGATGGGCCTCACCCCGGAGGAGCGCGCGATCGTCGCGAACATCGCGCGCTACCACCGGAAGTCGCCGCCCAGCATGGACCACGACAACTTCCGCGCGCTCTCGCGCGACGCGCGCGCCAAGGTGAAGGCGATGGCGGCGATCCTCCGCGTCGCCGACGCGCTCGATCGCGAGCACCGGGCGAAGGTCACGGCGGTGAGCGGCCGCATCGAGGGCGACACGCTGGTGCTCGAGGTGCAGGGCGCCGAGGACCGGGCGCTCGAGGAGTGGACTGTCGTCGCGAAGGCGGGGATGTTGCGCGACGCCTTCGGCCTGGAGGTGCGGATGGTCGACGCCACGCCGCGCTCGCTCCCGCCCCCTGCAGCCGCGTGAGCGGCGGCTGAAACGTCGGGAGACGCCGCGTGAGTGGCGGCTGACTGTCGAAAAAAACTCGCCGCGGCCTTTGCGCTGAGCCCTGCCCGCCACCATGAAGCTCAGCAGGGGGGCGCGTGCGCCTCCGTGAACGAGCGCGGCGGGGCCGTGCCACCGAGCGCGGCCGTGCCGCGAGCGAGGCCGGCAGCGCCGCCGCGAAACAGGGGGCGATCGACCGTTGACGCTGAAATCTCCCAAGCTGATGGAAGCGCGCCGCGCCGCCGGCATCCTGAAGTCCGCCCTGCGCGGGCACACCGGCGATCTGACGCTCGCCGACGCGTCGGCGAGGAGCGGCCTGCCGCTGCGCGACGCCGAGAGCGGGCTGCACCTGCTCGTCAGCGAGTACCGCGGGCACCTCAAGGCGACGTCCGAGGGCGAGCTGCTCTTCCGCTTCCCGCACGGCTTCACGAAGCCGTGGGAGACCCGCACGCGGCTCGAGCGCGCGCTCGGGGCCGTCCTCCGCGGCGCCGCCGGCGTGGCCCGCTTCGTCGTGCGCGCGTGGATCGCGATCGTGCTGATCGCGTACGTCGTGATCTTCGTGGGGATCCTGATCGCCCAGATGTTCGCCCGCTCGAACAGCGACTCGCGCGACAACGGCGGCTTCTCCGGATCGTTCGCGGGCTATTTCCTGTTCCGCATGGTCCTCGACGCCATCTTCTGGACCTTCCATCCCTTTTCGCCGTTCGTGTGGACGGCCGACCCGCCGTGGTCGTCGTCGCACGACCGCCGCGGGGCGTACGGCAGGCGCCGGGACGAGACGCCCTTCTACGAGAAGGTGAACCGGTTCTTCTTCGGCCCGACGCCGGCGCCGCGCGATCCGCTGGAGAACGAGAAGCTCATCCTGGCCGAGATCCGCGCGCAGCGGGGCCGGATCGGGCTCGCGGACGTGATGCGCGTGACGGGGCTGCCGCGCGACGAGGCGGACCCGCTGATGGCGCGGCTGATGCTCGACTACGACGGCACGGTCGACGTGTCGGAGGAGGGGGGCATCGTGTACCGGTTCGAGGCGATCCGGCGGACGGCGGACGAGGTGCCGTCGCGGGCGCCGGCGCCGGTCTGGGCGAAGCGCGAGGAGCTGCCGCCGCTCACCGGGAACGGCGCCGGGGTGAACGCGCTCATCGTGGCGCTCAACGGGTTCAACCTGATGATGAGCCTCTACGCGCTCGGCGCGCACCTCACGCTGGACAACCTCGGCCTCCTGGCCCGCGGGGTGCCGATGGCGGAGCTGCCCCCCACGGGGACGGCGGTCGCGCTCGGGGTGGTGCCGCTCGTCTTCTCGCTCGCGCTCTTCGCGCTGCCGCTCGGCCGCGCGCTCCTCCGCCCGCTGAAGCGGCGGCGGCTCGCCCGCCGGAACGCCCGGCGGGCCGTGCTGCGGGCGATCCTCTCCCGCGTCGGGGCGAGCCAGGGCCGCGAGCCGATCACCGAGGAGGTGCTCCAGCGGGCCTGGCAGGACGCGGCGGGCGAGGCGCCGCGCTCGGAGGAGATCACCCGCGAGGTGGTCGCGCTCGGCGGCGACGTCGACCTGGAGACCGGCGAGGGGATCCGGTACCGCTTCCCCGATCTCGAGACCGAGGCGAAGGCCCTCGAGGCCGAGCGGGAGGCGGCCTCCGAGGAAGAGGCGCGCGCCGGGAAGGTGATCTTCTCGTCGGACGCGTGAGCACGTCTCGGGCGGCTTTGCGGCTGTTGATGCGCTCACCGACAAAAATGTCGTCGGCGTGCGCGCGCCTACGGGGTTACCCCGCAAGGATTCGTCGTTGATTGACGCGCTCTGGCTCAGACGTCTACGGTAGGGTTAATTTCGCTCATGTACTCCGTTGACAACAAAGCCGGTCGCCTCATCGAGGTGAGGCTCGCATCACCGCTCCCGGCTGGCGAGGTCGACGCGTGCATCGCCCGGATTCAGGGCATCGTGACCCAGAACCGGCACGGGGCCGTTGTGTGCATCGAGCTGCTCCAGGTCGACGTGCTCGCGCCCGAGAGCGCGGAGAAGTTCCTCGAGATGATGCGCGTCCAGAACGCGACGGTGCACCGGACGGCCTACCTGCTGCCGGTGACGAACGCGATCCTCGGGCTCCAGGTCGAGCGGCTGATCCGGGACGCGCACAACTCGAGCCGAAAGGCGTTTCGCGACACCACCTCGCTCGAGGCATGGCTCGTCCCGGTGATGACGATGGTCGAGGCGCAGCAGCTCAGGAAGTTCCTGTCGCAGCTCGCCTGAGGCAGCGCTCACGGCCGCTTCGCCGCGCCGCGCGCCGCCGGCCCGATTCCTTACCTGGTCGTGACCTCATGGTATAGAGGCGCGATGGGACGTATTGCCATCGTCGGGGGCGGTCTGGCGGGGTGCATCGTCGCGTTCCGGCGGGCGGCGGCGGGCGACCGGGTGACGCTCGTCGAGGCGTCGTCGCGGCTCGGCGGGCAGCTCTGGACCGAGCGGGTCGACGGCTTCGTGGTGGAGCACGGCGCCGAGGGGTTCATCGCCCGGAGCGAGGCGGTCCCCGCGCTCGCGGGCGCGCTCGGCATCGACGGCGATCTCGTCGGTCAGGAGACGCTGCTGTCGTTCGGCTTTGACGGCGCGCTGCGCGAGCTCGCGCCGGGCGAGGCGGCGGCGTTCCTCGGCTTCCAGGTGCCGCGCGACGAGCTCGGCAAGGGGATCCGGACCTTCCGCCTCGGGATGGCGCAGCTCACGGACACGCTCGCGCGCGCGCTCGTCGACGGGGGGCGGGTGGACGTGCGCCTCTCCGCCGCGGCCGCGTCGCTCGCGCNGACGTGCGCCTCTCCGCCGCGGCCGCGTCGCTCGCGCGGGCGGGCGGCGGCCTCAGGCTCTCGCTCGCCGGCGGGGGCGCGATCGACGCCGACGCGGCGGTGATCGCCACGAGCGCCGCCGGCGCTGCCGCGCTGCTCGGCGAGCCGGCGCGGCCGCTCCGCGACGCCGAGGTGCTCTCCAGCGTGACCGTCTCGCTGGCGTACCCGCGCGCCGCGATCGAGCACCCGCTCGACGGCACCGGCTTCATCGTCGCCGCCGCTCACCAGGCGCACGGCTTCCGCGCGTGCACGTTCACGACCTCGAAGTTCGCGGGCCGCGCCCCGGCCGGCCGCGTCGCGCTGCGCCTCTTCTTCCGCCCCGAGCCGGCGGATCTCGAGGCGCTGGACGACGCCGCCTGGACGGCGCGCGCCGAGGCGTCGCTCGCGCGCGTGCTGCCCGTGCGCGGGGCCGCGGAGCGCGCGTGGGTCTCGCGCTGGCCGAGCGCGCTGCCGGTCTCCACCCCCGCCCACGCGGCGCGGGTCCGGGAGGTCGAGCAGGCGCTCGCCGGCAGCGGCGTGCTCCTCGCCGGCTCGGCGTTCCACGGCTCGGGCATCGACGCCGCCGTGCGCTCGGCCGAGGCGACGGCGGAGCGCATCGGCGCCCTGTAGTGCGCTGTCGCGCGCTGTGGTCCTGTGACGTGGGACAGGCGATGAAGCTGCTGAACGCTCGAACTCGATACGATCCAGGCCACGAAGCCGCCGCCGGGACCATGAAGGACGCCAGCAGATGGCGAGCTTCAGAGAGGCGCCTCGTCCTCGGCCTCATCGCGGCGTGCGCCGCCGCGGGGTGTCGCCGCGAC
>NZ_JEMA01001057.1 GCF_001589285.1 Sorangium cellulosum
GCCGTCGCCGCCGCCGAGCACGCGCGCCGTCGCCGCCCCGAGCCTCGCCTGCCCTGCTGGACCGATCTCCGCGAGCAGCACCTGGCGGAGATAGCGCGGGTCGTCCACCTCAGCCCCCGGCGATCGCCGGCACGATCGCGATCTGATCGCCGCCCTTCACCGGCGTCTTCAGCCCGTCGAGGAAGCGGATGTCCTCGTCGCCGACGAAGATGTTCACGAAGCGCCGCACGCCCTTCTCGTCGAGGAGTCGGTCGCGGATGCCCGGGTAGCTCTTCTCGAGGTTCTCGATGAGCTCGCCGACGGTGCCGCCGGCGGCTTTGACCTCGTCCTGCCCACCGGTGAGGGTGCGGAGCGGGGTCGGGATGCGGACGGTCGCGGTGTCAGCCATGGTCATGCTCTCCTGTGTTGAGGTGGGTCGTGGGGCCGCCTTCACGGTCCCTTGCAACGTGGGTCGGGGAGTCGCTCTCGCGCTCCCCTTCAACGTGGGTCGGGGAGTCGCTCTCGCGCTCCCCTTCAACGTGGGTCGGGGAGTCGCTCTCGCGCTCCCCTTCGCTTTCGCTTTCGCTCGCGCACGCGTTCACGTAACGCAATGCGTCAATCGTCGAGATCGCGGCGCGCTCGCCGCAGAGGGCGCAGGTGGATCGCGCGGCGACAGGGACGCTCCGCAGCGTGTCCGAGAGGCCGTCGAAGGTCGCGATCCGGCCGAAGACCGAGCTGTCGCCCGCCAGGATCGCGAGCGCCCGGTCCGCCGCGATCGCGCCAGCGACGCCGCACACAGGGCCCGCCACCCCGGCCGTCGCGCAGTCCGGCGCATCCCCGGTCGGCAGGTCCTCGAACAGGCAGCGGTAACAAGGCCCCCCGTCCGCCGAGACCGCCATCACCGTCGAGCGCCACCGCACCGCGGCCGCGTGCACGACCGGGGTCCTGGTGAGGCGGCAGACGTCGGCGATCAGGAACCGCGACGCGAAGTTGTCGGTCGCGTCGACGACGACCGAGACGCCCGGCATCAGGGCCGCCGCCGCGCTCGGCGTGAAGCGGCCGTTCCTGCGATCCACGCGGAGCCGCTGGAAGCGGCGGCGCAGCGCCTCGGCGAAGGCGTCGAGCTTCGGGCGGCCGATGTCGTCGGCGTCGAACAGGATCTGCCGGTGCAGGTTGGTGATCTCGACCTGGTCGTCGTCGACGACCCGCAGGTCGCGCACGCCCCCCGCGGCGAGCGCGATCGCGGCGGGCCCGCCGATCCCCCCCCCGCCGACGAGGAGCACGCACCCGCGGACCGTCTCGCCGTCGCCGCCCCTCATCGGAAGTACTCGTCGAGGCTGAAGTACCGCTCGCCCGTGTCGCAGAGGACGGTCACGACGTTCGCGTCCGGGCCGAGCTCGCGCGCGACGTCGAGCGCCACGCGCACCGCGGCGCCGGCGCTGATGCCGACGAGCAACCCCTCCTGCCGGGCGAGCGCCGCCTTCGTCTCGTACGCGGCGCGATCGCTCACCGTCCGCACCTCGTCGACCACCTTCCGGTCGTAGTTCTCGGGGACGAACCCGGCCGCGAGCCCCTGGATCTTCGTGGGCCCGCGCTCGCCGCGCGAGATCGTCGCGCACGACTCGGGCTCGACAGCGATGACCCGCGTCGCGGGGCGCACCCGCTTGAGCACGCGCCCCACGCCGCTCACCGACCCGCCCGTCCCCACGCCGGCGACGAACGCGTCGATCGCGAGCGACTGCCGGGGACCAGGCCGCGAGGGCGCGTCGTCGAGGCCGGCCATCGCGTGCAGGATCTCCCGCGCGGTCGTCTCGGCGTGGACGCGCGGGTTGTCCGGGTTGTCGAACTGGCCGAGGATGACAGCGCCCGGGATCTCGGCCGCGAGCGCGCGCGCCTTGGCGATGGCGCCCTCCATCTGCTCCTCGGGCTCCGTCAGCACGACCTCCGCGCCGTAGGCCTCGAGGAGCTGCCGCCGCTCGAGGCTCATGCTGGCCGGCATCGTCAGGATGCACCGGTAGCCCTTGGCTGCGCACACGATCGCGAGCCCGATCCCCGTGTTGCCCGACGTCGGCTCGATGACCACGCCGCCCCGGCCGGCGCCGAGCAGCCCGCGCGCCTCGGCCCCCTCGATCATCGCGAGGCAGATGCGGTCCTTCAGCGACCCGCCCGGGTTCTGCTGCTCGGCCTTGCCGAAGACGCGCCCGCGGGGCGTCGCCGCGTCCACGCGGCGGATCTCGTAGAGCGGCGTGTCGCCCACGAGGTCGAGCACGCTGTCGACGACGCGCGGGTGCGACGGCAGCGGCGGGAGCTGGGCGGCGTCGTCCTCCGCGGGTGCGCGGGGGACGCCGGTGGACGGGGCGGCTCGGTCGGGGCTTGTCATGGTCGTCGGCTCAGATCACGTAGGTCGACCGCTCGGGCCGCCCCTTGCGGCGCACGCCGAGCTCGACGCCGCGCTCGCAGACGTCGGCGATCGACACCGAGTCGAAGCAGCGCTCGATCGCGCTCGCGAGATCGTGGAACACCGCCGTGGGCGGGTCGAGCGGCGATCTCTCGGGGCTGCCGTCGTCGTCCGGCGCGAGCACCGCGACCGGCCCCTCCAGCGCGCGGACCACGTCGCCAAGGCTGATCTCGCTCGCGGGCCGCGCGAGGTGGTAGCCGCCGCGCGGCCCCCGCTTCGAGCTGATCAGCCCGGCCCTCTTCAGGTCCTGGAAGATCTGCTCGAGGAAGCGCGCCGGGATGAGCTCCCGCTCCGAGATCTCGCGGATCTGCGTCGGCCGCCCGTCGTTGTGGAAGGCGATATCGAACAATGCGCGCACACCGTAGCGACCCTTGTTCGAGAGCTTCACCGCCAGCGATATGCATTGGTGCATCGGAGAAGTCAAGAACAGCCGGACAGCCGGCGACTTGCGCCTCTCTCCATGCGACAAGGCACCCGGATAGCGCACAGTAGCGGGCGATCGCAGCGAAATTGACAGCAGAGGTTCACCGATCGCTGCGTCACCGCGACGCGGCTTCGGCTTCCTGTTGAACCGGGTGGGACGGGTTCAGTAGCTTCGAGGTTATCGAGGCTGCGAGTCGCCGCGCGTGCCCGCATGGGCGCGCGGAACGCGGGCGACGCGAACACCCCGCGTCGCCCGGGCTGCGGCGCACCAACCCAGGAGTCGGCCGGTGGCTTTCTATCAAGACCCCCCCACGCTCGGGAACCAGTACGACGACGACCGCGTGCTGCGGTCCTACCTCGCGCGCGTGCTGCCGCGCGAGGTGGCCGCGTCGATAACGCCCTCGCTGCACGAGATGGGCGAGATCGCGGGCGGCCACCTGTACCGCCTGCAGCTCGCGGATCGCCCGAACGAGCCGAAGCTCACGTCGTGGGACGCCTGGGGCCAGCGCATCGACAAGGTCGAGCTGACGCAGCTCTGGAAGGAGGCGGCCCGCATCGCCTGCGAGCGGGGGGTCGTCGCCGCGGCGTACGAGCGGGCGCACGGCGCCTTCTCCCGGGTCCACCAGTTCGCGCTCGCGTACCTCTTCGATCCGTCCAGCGACGTGTACACGTGTCCGCTCGCGATGACCGACGGCGCCGCGCGCACGCTGCTCGCGAGCGGCAACCGCGCGCTGATCGACCGCGCCGTCCCCCGGCTGACGAGCCGCGACCCCGCGCGGGCCTGGACGTCGGGGCAGTGGATGACGGAGCGGACCGGCGGCTCGGACGTGGGGCGGACCGAGACCGTGGCGCGCCCCGGGCCGGACGGGGCCTACCGGCTCCACGGGACGAAGTGGTTCGCCTCGTCCGCCACCTCCGAGATGGCGCTCGCGCTCGCGCGCCCCGAGGGCAACCCGGAGGGCAGCCGCGGGCTGGCGCTGTTCTACGTGGAGCTCGCGGGCGACGGGGGGCGCCGCGAGGGCGTCCTGATCAACCGGCTGAAGGACAAGCTCGGCACCCGGAAGCTCCCGACCGCCGAGATCGCGCTCGAGGGCGCCCTGGCGACCCCTGTCGCCGGGCTCGTGAACGGCGTCCGGGCGATCGCGCCGATGCTCAACGTCACGCGCACATGGAACGCCGTGAGCGCCGTCGCGGCGATGCGCCGGGGGCTCGCGCTGGCGCGCTCTTACGCCCAGCGCCGGGTCCAGTTCGGCTCGTCGCTCGCCGACAAGCCGCTGCACATGGACACGCTCGCCGAGCTCCAGGCCGAGTTCGAGGGCGCATTCCACCTGACCTTCCGCGCGATCGAGCTGCTCGGGCGCGAGGAGACGGGCTCGCTCACCGAGTCGGAGGCGAAGCTCCTGCGGCTGATCATCCCGATCACCAAGCTCACGACCGCGAAGCAGGCGGTGTCGGTGCTGAGCGAGGTGCTCGAGGCGTTCGGCGGGGCCGGCTACGTGGAGGACACGGGGCTGCCGCGGCTGCTCAGGGACGCGCAGGTGCTGCCGATCTGGGAGGGCACGACGAACGTGCTGTCGCTCGACGCGCTGCGGGTGATCCAGAAGGACAGCTCGCTCGACGTGCTCGCGGCCGAGGTGGCGCGGCTCCTCACCGGCGTTGTCGAGCCGAAGCTCGCCGAGGCCGAGACGGCCGCGTCGCGCGCTGTGTCGCACGCCCGCGCGTGGATCAAGGAGATGGGCGCCACCGACCGCGACGGCCTCGAGGCGGGCGCCCGCNGGCCTGGAGGCGGGCGCCCGCCGGGTGGCGATCACCCTGGGTCGGGCGCTGGAGCTCGCGCTGCTCGTGCGGCACGCGGCGTGGGCCATGGACCGCGAGCGCAGCCGGACCGCGCTGGCCGCGGCGGTCCAGTTCGCGCGCAACGGCGTGGACCTGATCCGCGACCACGACAACGACACGATCCAGGCCCTCGCCGAGACGCGGCAGAAGCCCGCCACCTGAACAGGCAGCGCCCCGACACTGAACAGCGCCCCCGCGGGGCCGGCGTTCGCCTGCCCGAGCGCCGCCCCGTCCGGCCCGTCCCGAGGGGTCGACGATTTTTCCGCGGGCTCCGTTCGTTCTAAGCGAACAGAATAAACGATTACTTTCGGATAGTTGCGGATGGAGTCCCGCTCCGACACCGGACGGGTTTTGTCCTATCGGTGCGCGAAGGCACTAGACGGAACTAACTGAACGGGCATACAGTAATGCGGTGCTGCGGCGTTGAACGCGTGCCCGACGGGGTGACGTGCGGGCGGTCCTGTCTCTCGAGTCCATCGAGGCCGGGACCCGCCGGCCCGACCTCCCTGGCCGGGTGAGATCCGCCTGCGGGCGCCGTTGCCGGCGCCGGTGAGGGACTCCGTCCGCCTTGTGGACGGATCGGGCTCGCGTGGCCCCGGGCATGCGTGCGGCGCGCGGCGGCGGTGAGCGCACACGACGAGCTGCGAAGGGGCGAGATGAAGACGCAATACACGCTGCTGTCCGGCGAGACGGTCGAGTTCGCGACGCCGACCGGCGAGCTCGGGACGTTCCTGTGCCGGGTGATGGCGGCGGCCAAGGACCCGTCGGTGTCCGAGGCCGAGCTGACCGATCTCGTCCTCGGCCCGGAGAACCCGCTGCTGGACAGGACCTCGGTCGCGGGCCGGAGCGTCGCGACGGCGGACGTGTACCGCGATCCGGCGTTCCACGTGATGCTCGACTGCGTGGCGCGCAAGCGGCTGCCGCTCGACGCGGCGGTGACAACGTCGCGGACCCGCTACACGGTGACGGTGCCGGAGGCGGCGCAGCAGCTCGGGATCTCCGAGAGCGCGGTGCGCCAGGCGATCTACGCGGGGCGGCTGCGCGCGAGCAAGGAAGGGGGCACCTACTACCTCGACCCGCACTCGGTCGCGAGCTACCGGGTGAGCAAGCGCGGGCCGCGGCGGCAGGACCAGGAGGCGAAGGGGCCGCCGGGGGGCATGCTCGACGCGCGCATCGGCTCGGGCCCGGACGCGAGCTTCCGGGTGAAGCACAGCCGCGACGACTTCGAGCTGACGGAGAAGCGCGGGCCGGAATGGACGGGGATGATCCCGTCCGGGTGGCGGCGGATCGCCGTGCTCGGCACGTCGAAGGAGCTCTCGCGCTACTGGGAGATCGAGCCCGCCGAGGGCGAGAGCGTCCTGCATTTCGAGGGGTTCTACCTGCGCGGCGGCTTCCGCATCGTCGAGACAGTGAGCACAACGCAGCGGGCCGTGGCGGCGTTCAAGGCGTTCCAGCCGCGGTGAGGCGCCGAGGGGGCGGCGCGGGGCACGGGGCGCGCACGGCGTACGGGGGCGGCCGCGCGCGGCCGCAGCGTCAGTAGCGGGCCTGGACGCTCGTGCCGACGCCGAAGAAGTCGGGGCTCACGAAGGTGCGCAGCGCCACCGTGCCCTCGGACGGGTCGCGCTCCATGAAGGTGCCGTTGTTGTCGCGTACGTACTGGAGCCACGCGACAGCGGAGAGGATCTTGCTGATATCCCACTTGAGGCTCGCCCGGGCCTGGACGATGGGCACAGCGGACGTGTTGTAGGGCAGGATCGACAGGTTGCCCTGCTCGCGCACGACAACGGTGCGGGCGATCGGCGCGCTGTAGGCATCGAAGGAGGTCGTCCGGAACGAGGCGGGGAACTGGAGCCCCGCGCCGAGCCCGGGGGTGAGCCGCGCTGAAGCGATGTAGTAGTCGGCGGCCAGGGCGAAGAACAGCTCGTCGGCGGTCGAGGCGCCGCGGGTGTCGGGGATCGTCTGGAACGGGATGAAGCTCGGCTGGTTGCGCAGCACGAACGGCAGATCGCGGTAGATGCCGGTGACGCTCGCGCGCGCGTACCCTGACTTGATGACCCCCTGGAGGGCCCCGGCGCGGGCCGATTGAAGGGTTGTCACGCCCGCGGACTCGAAGTCCTTGAGGTTCTGGTAGAGGTTCGACGCCTCGAGGCTCACCGCCCACGTCGTCTTGCCCGGCGTGTACGACTCGGGCTTGAAGATGATCTGCGGCCGGTTCGGGTCGTTGCGGTAGAGCAGGAAGTCAACCGACTGCGGGATCGGCTCGCCCTTCGTGTGCGCCACGACCCGCGCCGAGGCGCCGTACGTGTAGACCGGCTCGCCCGCGACGTCGGACCAGTCGAGCCTGCCCTGCTGGAAGTAGCCGGCGCCGAGGTCGGCGTGCACGTAGGGGTGGAGATCGACGCCGCCGCCGGCGAGGAAGCCGTAGTTCGACTGCGCGATGCTGACCCTCTCGACCTCGCTCGACCCGGGGGCGAGCACCCGCTGCGTCTGGGTCAGGCTGGCGACCTTGAACCCGGCATACACGCTGAACCGCTCGGCGTCATACTGGACCTTCGCGCCGGGCGCGGTGCCGATGATGCGCGGGAAGACCGACTGGTTGATCGACGCGTTCGTGCCGCCCCACGAGATGTCGTAGAGGTAGCCGAGCCGGAACCGGTCGGTGTCGAGCGGCCAGAGCGTGACGCCGACACCGGTCTTCCCGTCGGCCCTGCCGTCCGTGTGATAGAAGGCGCGGATGAAGGACCCCGCGTCGTAGAAGGCCTGATTGACGTTGTTGCTGTTCCTGGACAGCGCGCCGAGGTCGATGCGGAGGACGAGCGAAGCCTCGGTGTCGAGCCGCGGGATGAACCCCGGCATCCGCTTGTAGAGCGCGAGGTGCGTCAGGTTCTCGCGCCCGCTGAAGCGGGAGTTCAGGTTGTCGAAGAAGAGCCGGTACTGCTTCCGGTCGCCGATGCTCAGGTCCGGCGAGATCGGCTGCGCCTGGCCCGTGTCGTGGAGGAGATCGTCGTCGCCGAGCGTCCAGGTGAGGCGCGTGTCCATGGCGTCGCCGACCCGGACGGGCGGCTCCTCCGGATCGAGCGGCGGATCCGGCAGCGGGCGCGGTAGCTCGGCCAGCGCCGGCGCCTGGAACAGCGCGGGAGGCGCCGGGGGCGCCGGGGGCGGCGGAGGAGGCGCCGGGGGCGACG
>NZ_JEMA01001058.1 GCF_001589285.1 Sorangium cellulosum
CGTCGCAGCGCGCCGGGCCGAGGCGCCGCCGATCCGGCTCACCGCCGCGGACGGCACGGGGCTGCGCCTCGTCGCGCTCACCGGCCGCGCGGTGATCGAGGCGCCGCTCGCGCTCACCGAGCTGCACCTCACCTTCGAGAACCCCGAGGACCGCGTGCTCGAGGGCACCTTCAGCGTCACCCTGCCGCCCCGCGCGAGCCTCGGCCGCCTCGCCATGAGGATCGGCGATCGCTGGCAGGAGGGCGAGGTCGTCGAGCGCGAGCGCGCGCGCGAGGCGTACGAGGACTTCCTCCATCGCAAGCAGGATCCCGCGCTGCTCGAGCAGGCGGCGGGCAACGAGGTGAGCGCGCGGGTGTTCCCCATCCCGGCGCGCGGCGTGAAGGAGATCGTCGTCGCGTACTCCCAGGAGCTCGGTCCGGACGCGCCCTTCGCCGTCCCCCTGCGCGGCCTGCCCGCGGTGAGCCGCCTCGATCTGGAGGCCACCGTCGCGGGCGCCGCCGCGCCCGTCCTCGCGCTCCACCGGAGGGACGCGGCGCCCGAGGCCGACTTCGTTGTGGATCCCGCGCGGCTCGGGGCGACGGCGGCGCGGGGCGGCCTGCGCAGCGGCGAGCTCGTGCTCGCCCGGGTGGCCGCGCCCGTGGAGGCTCGGCCCGATCCGCTCGCCTCGGCGGTGATCCTCGTGGACACGAGCGCCTCGCGCGCGCTCGGGATCGAGGAGCAGCTCGGCGCGCTCGCCGCCGTCGCGCAGGCGGTCGCGCGCGCGGGCGGGCCGGACGCGCCGCTCACCGTCGCCTGCTACGACCAGACCGTCGCCCCCGTGTTCGACGGCGCGGCCTCGGCGTTCGGCGAGGCGGAGATCCGGCGCATCCGCGAGCGGCAGGCGCTCGGCGCCTCGGACCTCGGGCGCGCCCTCCGCTGGGCCGGCGAACGCGCGCGCGCCGGCGGGCAGCGGCGCGTCGTGCTCCTCTCGGACGGCATCGCCACCGCGGGCGATGTAGCGCCGGGCGCGCTGCGCGGCGCCGCGGGGGCGCTGCGGGACGCGGGGGTCGAGCGGCTCGACGCCGTCGCGCTCGGCGGCATCCGCGACGAGGCCGCGCTCCGGCAGCTCGTCACGGCGGGCCTGCCGCGCGACGGCGCCGTGATCGACGGCGCGCGCGGCGCCGCCGAGATCGAGCGGCGCCTCGCGTCGGCCACCCGCTCGGGGATCGCGGTGAGCGTCGAGGGCGCGCGCTGGGTCTGGCCGCGCGCGCTGCACGGGATGCAGGCCGGCGACGAGGCGCTCGTCTACGCCGAGGTGCCGGCCGAGCTGCCGGTCCGGATCACGGTGGACGGCCGTACCGCCGCGCCGGATCTGCGCGGCGTGGAGCGCCCGCTGCTCGAGCGCGCCTGGGCCCGGGCGAAGATCGACGGCCTCCTCGCCCGGGAGACCCCGGGCGCCGAGCAGGAAGCCCTCCGCCGGCAGATCGTCGACCTGTCGATCACGCACCGGGTGCTGAGCCCGTACACCGCGCTGCTCGTGCTGGAGACCGAGGGCGACTACGCCCGCTTCCACATCGCCCGGCGCGGCCTCTCCGACATCCTCACCGTGGACGGCGGCCGCGTGGCCGTGCAGAAGCGCTCGCGGCCGCCGGCCGAGAAGCGGTGGGAGGCCAGGCCGCCCGTCGACCGGGGCGACGGCGGCCAGGCCGGTGCGGGCGACGGCGCGTC
>NZ_JEMA01001059.1 GCF_001589285.1 Sorangium cellulosum
CGCTCGCGGGGCGCGCGAGCGCGTCCGACGGGGGCGGCGCAACGCAGCGCACGCCCGGCGACGCCGCGCTGTCCGCGCGGATGTCGATGAGGAGCTGATCGAGGGGGGCGTGCTCGCCGAAGGGGCGCACCAGGCGGAGCGTCGCGCCGCCGGTGAGGTCGGCGGGCAGGCGGAGCCGCAGCGTCCTTGCGGCGAGCTCCGCCGGCGCGCGGTGGGCGCCGCTCCGCGCGCAGCCATCGCAGCCGCCGCCGTCGCAGCGGGCGCAGGTGACGCGCGCGGGCACGGCGATCTCGATGTCCGCGCCGCCGCGCGTCCACGCGGCTGGGACGGCGATCGAGAGGCGGCCTCGCGAGCCGTCCGAGGCGTCGAGGTCGTCGCGATCGATCAGCTGCCCGAGCTCGGCTCTGCCCATGCTCCTTGTGTGCCGCACCCGGGCGCCCGCGCCAAGCGGGACCTCCCGGCGCGCGCCCCCGCCCGCAGGGGCGCGCGTCGCGCGGGGCCGCGCCGCCGCTGCCCGGGACGAGCAGCGGCGGCGCGGCGCGAGGGTCAGTCGCCGAGGTCGACGATCTCGAGCCCGTAGTGCCCGAGCGAGCAGAGCGCTCGGTCGCCGGAGATCGTCACCCGGTGGGTGTACGACGAGAGCTCGCCCTTGATCTCGTACGTCAGCTCGTCGAGATCGGCCGCGTCGAGGACGGCGATCGCCGGCGGGTTGTAGCTGGAGATGACGAGGCGCGCGCCGTCCGCGAGGATGGGCCAGCCGTAGTCGAGGTCCTCGAGCGGCTCGGTGGCGACGTCGATGCTGCCTGCCGCCAGCCCGCTCGCCACGAGGATACCGCTCGAGTTCTCCCGCCCGCTCTCGGTCACGACGTAGTTCCCGGAGGTGTACATGAAGACCCGGTCATCGCCGGCGAGCACCTGCGCGATCCGGCGGTTGTCCGGCAGCGCGCTCTCGTCGCGCAGCCGCGCGGTCGTGTCGCCGACGTCGAGGAGCTTGAGCGTGCGGCGCGTCCCCGTGCACACGCCGGGGCCTTCCCAGGTGTTTTGGTTCGTCGGCGCGAACCGGGCCTCGGCGAAGACGCCGTAGCATGCAACGTAGTCCGCCGCGGCGAACTCGACCGTCTCGTAGTCCACCGTGAGCGCGCGTCGGGACGCGCCGTCGAAGGCGAGCAGCGAGCCGGGCACGTTGACCGGCGCCCGCACGACCGGCGCGGACGGGTCGGCCACGTCGATGCGGTCGAGGTAGAAGCGCGCCCTGGTGGGATCGTCGGGCAGCGGCACCCAGTGCGAGGTCAGCACGGTGGTGCCGTCGATCTGCAGGCCGGTGTGGCCAGCGCCCTCGGGCAGCGCCACCGTGCGGTGCGCCGGGCTCGAGGGGTCGGAGAGATCGACGATCTCGAGCGACGCCTCGGAGGGCTGCGGCGCTCCGGTGCCGCTGCTGCCCTCGTAGTACTCGTCGTAGTAGTAGTAGTTGTCGTTCGCGTTGCGGAGCACGAGGGTGCTCCCTGCCTGGACCACGGCGTCGCCCGCCTGGAGGACGGCGCCGTAATAGCCACCGGCGTACAGCGCGTTGCTGGTGAACGGCAGCTCGCGCTGGCTGGCGATCCGGGGCGCTGCGGGGTTCGTGAGGTCGATGACGGCGAGGCGCGTCTTCGACCAGTCCGTGTACGTGGGCCAGAGCAGGTACGCGTGCTGCCCGTGCACGAAGACGCGCGCCTCGGCGAGGCCGGAGCCGTAGCAGTCGCCCTCCGACCCGGACGTCAGCGTCGTGAGGTCGAGCCGCCCGAGCGGCTCGGCGCGGGCAGGATCGGCGGCGGAGACGACCTCGATCTGCGCGCGGTTCGTCCACCAGTCCGCGCTCATGCGCACGACGAGGTCGCCGGTGGTGACCGCGTTGCTGACGACCGTCGCGAGGGCGAGATCGGCGGTCGCGACGGGGGCGTCGCGGTCATCGATGCTGAACGTCCCGACCTCCTGGTCGGAGACGGCGAAGAGCCGCTCGTCGTGGATGAACGCGCGGCGCGCCTGGCCGCGCGCGGGGGCGACGCCGCGCTTCGTGAGCGTGTCGGCGGTGAAGTCGATGAGCTGGATGCCGCTCCTGTACGCGCCGCAGCCGTTCCCGCCCTCGTCGTACTCCCAGCCGCTGAACGGCACGAGCAGGGCGCCGAGGTCGTCCAGGATGGTGAAGGCCTTGTGGATCCGGTCCTGATCCTCGGCGAAGTTGCCCCAGTCGCCGCCGAAGTGGACGCGCTCGAGCATGGTGGGGTTCGCGAGATCCGAGACGTCGAAGAGCGAGACGTGGAGCGCGCCCTCGGCGGCGGCGTTGTCGAAGCCGAGCGCGAGCACGCGATCGCCGCGCGGCTCCATGTGGTAGACCCACCCGGGCATCTCGAGCTCGCCGAGCTGGGCGGGGTTCTCCGGGTCGCTGAGGTCGATGGTGAACAGCGGGTCGGTCTGCTCGGCGGTGATCGCGTAGGCGCGGTCGCCGTCGAAGCGGACGGAGCGCAGCGACTCGGGCCGTGGCAGGGTGAGCTCGGTGTACCCGAGGGGCGTGAGCTCCTGCGAGGACGCGACCGCGAAGGTCTGGACGCCGGGCTTCGCCGCGTTGTTCCACCAGAGGCCGGGCTGGCTGATGACGCGGAGGACGCCCTCGTGCTCGTCCATCTGCCAGCGGCTCTGGATCTGGCCGACGGCCTCGACGCTCGTGCCCTCGACGAGGTCGCCGCCGGGGTCGGAGATGTCGATGACCTGGATGGTGGAGTGTCCCTCGTCGGAGCCGTTCCACTCGATGCCGGCGACGTACATGCGATCTGCGGTGACGCTCACGCTGCGCTGCCACCCGTAGCCGTAGGGATCCTCGTCGTCATAGGTGAGCTGATCGACGACGGTGATCTCGGCGGGGTCGCCGACGGCCAGGGAGGTGACGGTGGTGTTCCGCGTCCCCGAGCACCCCCAGCAATACCCGTCCTCGAAGGTGACGGCATAGAGCACGTCGCCCACGATGCGAGAGTCGGAGATGTTGCCCGGCAGGTTGAACGACCCGAGCGACGCGATGTTCGCCGGGTCGGTGACGTCGAGCGCCTCGATGCGGCTCGTCTGCTCCAGGGTGTAAGAGCCGTCGGCCGCGTTGTAGAGGTAATGTCCCCACGACGAGAACATCGCGTAGACGATCCCGTCGCGCAGGTACATCTCGAACGGCAGCCCGCTCGCCTCGTAGCGCCCGACGAGCCGGAGACGGTCGCGCCGCGAGATGTCGATGATGCTGAGCCCCGAGTACTGCGAGAGCGCGTAGAGCTTGCCGTCGTGGACCTGGATGATGTCGGCCTCGGTGATCGCGCGCTCGGCGCCGCCGTCGCCGCCCTCGTCGGCCGTCGGGGCCCCGGCGCCGCCGCCGGCGCCCGTGCTGCCGCCGGCGTCCCCCTCTGCGTTGTCTCTTCCGCCGGGGCTCCTCGGATTGCCCGAGATGAAGTCGGTCTGCGCGTCATCGGGTGAAGGCCCCGTCGTGGAGCCTCCCTGGCAGCCGGTGAGCCCGGCCGATGCCGCTGCCGTCGCGAGGACGAGCCAGCGCGCGTAAGTTCTAGACAGGAAGGTCATGGTCACCTCGTTCACGACAAGACACGGAGCGTCATGCTTTCGCCGGTGTCTGTTGCACTTGGGAAGTCCCGCGTCCGGCGCACCAAGCAAGCCGCACGCCAGGTAAATCGCAGCGAAAACCCCGCGGATTTCGCGGTGTACGCTGGTCCTGTGCCAGAGTGTGCGGCCGCGGGCTGCCACGGCTGGCAGCCGCAAAGCGTGCGCCTCGTCGCCGCGTGTGCGCGCTGATCCAGGGGTGGGCCCACAGGATCTGGGCGCGGCGCGTTCCGCCGGCGGGGGCTGATCGCGCATGGCGGGAGCGTCGCGTTCACGCGCCCGACGACGCCCCGGCACAGGGCGGTGAAGCGACCGGCGGACCCTGGCGCCTGCGGCTGCCGGGTGCCACGGTCGATCGCAGGATAGGAGGCTTGACCATGGATGTGTTCGGCAACCGTCATCGGTTCCTTTTTGCGATGCTCGTGCTCTTCGTACCCCTGCTCACCGGCGCGGAGGGCAAGGGCTGTCAGACCCCGGGGGACGGCGGGCCCGGCGCTGGTGGCGGCGGGGCGGCGGGGGGTGGTCCCGGGGGCGGCGGGTCTGCGGGCGGCGTCCCTGGCGCCTGCATCGAGACGGGCTGCAGCGGGCAGATCTGCGCCGACGAGGGCGTGATCACCACCTGCGAGTACCGCGAGGAGTACGCGTGCTACGCGGAGCTCGGCGTCTGCGAGCGCGGCGCGTCGGGCGAGTGCGGTTGGCGGCCGACGCCGGAGCTCGAGGCGTGCATCGCGGAGAAGCGCGGCGAGCCCGCCGACCCGGCGCCGTGCGTGGTGACCGGCTGCAGCGGGCAGGTTTGCGCCGACGAGGACGTTGCCACCGACTGCNGTTTGCGCCGACGAGGACGTTGCCACCGACTGCGAGTTCCGCGAGGAGTACGCGTGCTACG
>NZ_JEMA01001060.1 GCF_001589285.1 Sorangium cellulosum
GGCGCGGGCGGCGCAGACCCCCAGGCTACGGGCGGCGGCGGCGCGGGCGGCGCAGACCCCCAGGCTACGGGCGGCGGCGGCGCGGGCGGCGCAGACCCCCACAGCTCGGACGACATCCTGGATCGGCTCCAGACCGTCGAGGGGCTCACGGTCGAGGAGCTGGACTCGGAGCTTCCGGGCTACCGCTACTTCGTCATGGAGATCGACCAGCCTGCGGATCACGACGATCCGGACGGCGTGCGGTTTCCCCAGCGCCTCGGGCTCCACCACCGGGACGCCGCCGCGCCCGTTGTGATCGCGACCGAAGGCTACGACCTCTGGCCGGAGTACCAGTGGCTCGACGAGCCGACCGAGCTGCTCGCCGGCAACCAGATCCGCGTCGAGCACCGCTTCTTCACGCCTTCCCGCCCGGAGCCTGCGGACTGGTCGCAGCTCACCATCGAGCAGGCGGCCGCGGACATCCACCGCGTCATCGCGTCGTTGAGGCCCTTCTACGAGGGCAAGTGGATCTCCACCGGCGGGAGCAAGGGCGGGATGGCCTCGGTCTACCATCGCCGCTTCTATCCCGACGACGTGGACGGCACCGTGGCTTACGTGACGCCGCACAGCATGGGCAACCCCGACGCGCGCTACCTCGAGTTCGTGGCCGAGCGCGGCGATGCGGCCTGCCAGGACGCGCTCCGGGAGTTCCAGCGCGAGGTGCTGCTGCGGCGCCCGGCGATGCTGGCGCGCATGGAGGCCGACGCCGCGGCAGAGGGCTTCTCCTACGACCTGCTCGGCATCGAGAGGGTCCTGGAGACAGCGGTCGTCGACTCCGCCTTTGCCTTCTGGCAGTACATGGACGCGACCTCCTGCGACACCGTCCCCACCGCGGCGTCGGACGACGAGGACGTCTGGGCCTTCCTCGATAGGGTGAGCCAGCCCTCGTTCTACAGCGATCCCTCCCTCCTCGTGTACGAGCCCTACTACTGGCAAGCGGCGGTGCAGCTCGGTTATCCGGCGATCGCGACGGATCACCTCGCCGATCTCCTCATCTACCCCGACGCCGACACGGCCGCGTCGTTCATCATCCCTGGGCCCGGCAAGACTCCTGTCTTCGATCCCGGGGCGATGCCGGACATCTCCGCCTGGCTCACCGCCGAGGGCGAGCGGCTGATGTTCCTTTACGGCGAGAACGACCCGTACACGGCCGCCGCGTTCGACGTCGGGGAGGCTCGGGACTCGCACCGCTTCGTCGTGCCGGGTGGAAACCACTTCTCCCGCCTGGGCGATCTCTCGCCGCCCGAGCGCGATATCGCCCTCGGCGCGCTCGCGTCGTGGGCCGGTGTCTCGCCGGTTCACGACGACAGCGCGCGTGCGCCCCGCATGCAGCTCCGCGGCCATCGGTGGGTCATGCGGCGCTGAGCGCAGCCGCCCTTCCCGTGGACAGTGCTAAGGAGGAGCACCATGATTCTTCCCAAGAAGCGTGACCCGCGGCTCATCACCATCCGCCGCGGAGGGCTCCTGGATGACGGCACCCATCACGCGCTGGCGCTCTGGGCCGCAGACTGCGCGCAGCACGTCGTCGGGTTGTTCGATGAATCCTGCCCAGGCGACGACAGGCCGCGTAGAGCGATCGCGCTGGTGCGGGCGTGGACCCGAGGCGAGGCCACGATGAAAGAGTGTCACAAGGCGGCGTTCGCCTCCAACGCCGCGGGCCGCGAGGCGCCCCTCGCCGCCCGGCTCGCCGCCCTTTCGGCGGGCCAGGCGGTGGCCGTGGCGCATGTGGCCGCCCATGAGCTGGGGGCGGCGGCGTACGCCATCAGGGCTGCCAGGGAGGCCGCGCCACCGGGCCAAGGGGACGCGGCTGCGCGAGCCGAACGCCAGTGGCAGTGGGAACAGCTGCCCGACGGAATACGAGACCTCGTCCTCGACGACCAGAAGCTGCGAAACGCGCTCTGCTGGGACGTGTTCGTCGACTGAGCCGACGCGCTGCCACGAGGGACGCCCTCGTCCAGCGGCGGGATCTCCGGCGCGCGAGGCGATCCGCTCAGCGCGAGCACATCTCGATCAGCATCGTCTCCAGCACCGCCTGCGCCGGGCGGCGGCTGCTCTTCAGCGCGAGGTCGGTCTCGGCGAGCATGCGCATCCAGCCGGCGAGCGCGCCCTTCGGGAGCTGGCGGACCGACTGCGCCACGTCGTTCGCCTTGAACGGCGCCACCCCGGCGCGCTGGGCGGCCTCGGCCTGGCTCGCGCCCGCGGCGAGCGCCGACTCGAACTTCACCATCTGCCGGACCGACCACGACACAGCCCCGAGCAGGCGCAGCCCGCCGTCGCGCGGGTCGTACGCGTCGGCGAGCGCCGCGAGCGCGCGGTCGAGGCGCCGCCTCCCGAGCGCGTCGATGAGCTCCCAGACGGTGCTCTGCCGGACGCGGATGACAACCTGCGCGATCGCGTCCTCGGTGATCGGCTGCTTCGGCCCCACGTACAGCGAGAGCCGCTCGATCGCGTCGACAACGTAGCCGAGCTCGGGCCCGGCGAGCTCGGCGAGCTGCTCGGCCACGTCGCTCGCGATCGGGTTGCCCTTGTCGCGGGCCATGGTCGTGATGAAGCCGGGCAGCGCGCGGCGGTTCAGCGGCTCGCACGCGACGAGAAAGTCGCCCTTCTTCGCGGTGGTGACGAGCCGGCGCTGGCCGTGGAGCTTCGGCGCGACGAGGACGAGGACCGCGCTCGGCGACGGCGCCTTGGCGTACTCCGCGAGCGCGTCGAGCGGGCTGAGCTGCTTCGACACCCCCCGCTTGCCGCCCGCGCCGGCGCGCTCCTCCTCCCCGTCGCCGTCGTCGCTGTCGTCCTTCTTCTCCCACCGGTCGACGCCGCGGACGAGCACGAAGCGGCGCGGGCCCATCATCGGGAGCATGCGGGCGGCGCCGAGGATCGACTCGATCGGCGCGTCGCCCGCGGTGAACTTGTCCTCGTTGAAGCCGGCGATCCCCCCCTTGGCCGTCGCCTCCCGGATCGCGCTCACCACGCGATCGACGAGCCAGCGCTCCTCGCCGAGCACCAGGTAGACAGGGCGGAGCGCGCCGGTTGTCGCTTCCTTCAAGGCTTGGTCGGGCGTCACCGCTCCGGCATCGGGCGTTCAGGCGGGTGCGTCAAGGGCGACGCGCTCGCGCCCGGCCCGACGAGCCCGGGCCTCCGTCACGGCAGCGAGAACGGGACGTCCACGCGCACGTTCGCGCCCGGCGGCGCGATCTCGACCGGCGGCAGCGCGCCGACGAGGCACGCGGTGACCTCGGGGCGCGCTGTCTCGCGGTCCTCGATGATGCCGCGCGCGATCTGCCGGCCCTGCGCGTCGAACGTGATGTTGAAGACGTACCTCACCGCGCGCGGCTCGGGCTGCGCCGGCGGCGCGGAGGCCGCCGGCCTGTAGCAGCGCTCCACGAGCGCCGGCCTGTGCGCGTCGAGCGCGCGCGCCGCCTGCCGCGCGATCTCGTCGCGCGACACGCCAGG
>NZ_JEMA01001061.1 GCF_001589285.1 Sorangium cellulosum
CGCTGCGCCGCCGATGAGCGTAAGCTCCGCGCGATGTCCGGACGTGCGACGCTTCGGCCTTGCTCCGAGCTTCTGGCCGAGGTCACTTCATGGGAGCTCCCACGCCCGATCGCCCTCCTCGCGGCGCTGGGCCCCGGTCCGCGCTGACGTGATGGATATCGAGGCCCTGAAGCGCGAGATCGAGCGGCTCCGCATCGCTGCCTCCCGCGATCGCGGCTGGCTCGACGCGGTGCTCGAGCACAGCCCGCACGGCGTCATCCTGTGCGACGCGTCCGGGAAGCTCATCCTGCACAACCGGGCGGCGGAGCGCATCTGGGCCGGCAGCGCCTCGACCGAGTCGATGCGCGACTGGACGCTCTATCGCGCCTTCCACCACGACGGCCGCCCGTACGAGGCCGCGGACTGGGCGATGGCGCGCGCGATGGCCCAGCGGCAGGTCATCGAGAGCGAGGAGACCCCGATCCAGCGCTTCGACGGGACGCGGGCCATGGTCCTCGGGAGCGCCGCGCCCATCCTCGGGCCCGACGGCGAGATCGAGGGCGGGATCTCGGTGTTCGCCGACATCTCGCACCTCAAGCAGATCGAGGCGGAGCGCGTGGAGCTCGCGGCGCAGCTCGAGAAGCGCGTCGAGGAGCTCCATCGCAGCGCGCAGCTCACGCAGGCGCTGCTCGCCGTCAGCGCCGCGCTGAGCGGCGCGGTGACGCTCGACGAGATGACCACCGCCGTCGTCCGCGACATCCACCGCGTGATCGGCGCCTCGACGACGATGATGTACACGGCGGACGAGGCGGCCGGGGTCGCGACGCTCGTCGGCCACAGCGGGCTGGAGGAGCAGCGCTCGAGCCGTTACGCGGCCGTGCGCCTCGACGCCCGACTGCCGCTCTCCGAGGCGCTCCGGGAGCGCCGCCCGTGCTGGGTGGCGACGAAGCAGGACTTGCACGCTGCGTATCCGGAGCTCGCGGCGCTCAGGCCGGCGCGCGACGACATCCAGGCGCTCGCCGTCCTGCCGATCGTCGCCCACGGCGCGCTGCTCGGCGGGCTCTCGTTCTCGTTCGCGCGCGAGCGGCCGTGGGGCGCCGAAGATCGCGAGTTCTTGCTGAGCGTGGCGGCGCAGTGCGCGTCGGCGCTGGACAGGGCGCGCCTGCTCGATCAGGAGCGCAGCGCCCGGGCGCGCGCGGAGACGCTCGCGGCCGAGCTCGCGCGGCAGCAGGCGACGCTGCGCCTCCTGAGCGAGGCGGGCGCCGTGCTCTCCAACTCGCTCGACTACGCGTCGCGGCTCGCGCACCTGACGCACCTCGCGGTCCCCACGCTGGCGGACTGGTGCGCGGTCGACATGGTGAACGGCGACACAATCGAGCGCGTGGCCGTTCACCACATGGATCCGGCGAAGCTCGAGCTGTCCGAGCGCCTGCGGGCGATGTCGCCGCCCCGGCTCGACGCCCCGACGGGCGTGCCCGCGGTCATCCGCACCGGCCGCCCCGAGTGGGTGCCGGACATCCCGGACGCCGTCCTCGAGGCCGCCGCGATGGACCCCGAACACCTGCGCCTGATCCGGTCGCTCGGGCTGAGGTCCTACGTCGTCGTCCCGCTCCGGGGGCGCGAGCGGACGATCGGCGCGCTCACGCTGGTCCACGCGGAGTCGGGCCGCCGCTTCAACGAGGCGGACGTCGCGCTCGCCGAGGAGCTCGCGAACCGCGTGGCGCTGCTGCTCGACAACGCGCGGCTGTTCCAGCAGGTCGACGCGTCCCGCGAGCGCCTCGCGGGCCTGTTCAACCAGGCGCCCGCCGGCATCTGCATCCTGCGCGGCCCCGGGCACGCCTTCGAGCTGGTGAACCCGGTGTACGCGGACATCCTCGGCGGTCGTGAGGTGATGGGCAGGCCCATCCGCGAGGCGCTGCCCGAGCTGGAGGGCCAGGGCATCTTCGAGCTCCTGGATGCGGTCTACCGCAGCGGGCGGCCCTATGTCGGCACGTCCGTGCCCCTCCGCCTCCGGCGCGGCGCCGCCGGCCCGGAGGAAGAGCGGTTCTTCAACTTTGTGTACCAGGCGATGCGCGCGCCCGACGGCAGCACCGAGGGCGTCATGGCGTTCGCCTTCGAGGTGACCGAGCAGGTGCAGGCGCGCCGCCGCGTCGAGCAGCTCGCGTCCGAGCTCGCCACGAGCGAGGCGCGCCTGCGCACGCTGGTGCAGGCGACCACGGCCATCGTGTGGACGGCCACGGAGAAGGGAGACGTCGTCGAGAGCTCGCCGAGCTGGCTCGAGTTCACCGGCCAGACCGAGGCGGAGTACCTGAACGGCGGCTTCCTGGAGGCGATCCACCCCGACGATCGGGCGACGACGATGCGGGCCTGGGCGGACGCGCTGGCGCGCGGGGCCATGTACGAGGCCGAGTACAGGCTCCGCCGGAGCAACGGCACGTACGCGCATACAGCTGCGCGCGCGGCGCCCGTCCGCGCGCCGGACGGCAGCGCCCGCGAGTACGTGGGTTGCAACATCGATATCAGCCAGCAGCGCGAGGCCGAGCGGCTCACGCGGGAGCACGCCGAGGTGCTCGAGACGCTCCACGAGGTCGGGCAGGCGCTGTCGGCGGAGCTCGAGCTCGACGCGCTCGTCCAGTCGGTCACCGACGCCGGGACGAAGCTCTCCGGCGCGGCGTTCGGCGCGTTCTTCTACAACGTGAACGACCCGCAGGGCGACAGTTGCATGCTCTATTCGCTCTCGGGGGCGCCGAGAGAGGCGTTCTCGCGCTTCCCGGTGCCGCGGAACACGGCGGTGTTCGCGCCGACGTTCAGCGGCGAGGGCGTGATTCGCCTCGACGACGTGACCAGGGATCCGCGCTACGGCAAGAACACCCCTTACCAGGGTACGCCGGAAGGCCACCTCCCGGTCGCGAGCTACCTGGCCGTGCCGGTCGTCTCCCGGAGCGGCAAGGTCATCGGCGCCATGTTCTTCGGCCACCCGGAGCCGGGGGTGTTCACCGAGCGCTCGGAGCGCATCGTCGTCGGCCTCGCCGCGCAGGCGGCGGTGGCGATGGACAACGCGCGGCTGTTCCGGGAGGCGCAGGTGCTCATCCGGGCGCTGGAGCGGACGAACGCCGAGCTCGACCAGTTCGCGTACGTGACGAGCCACGACCTGAAGGCGCCGCTCCGCGGCATCGCGAGCCTGGCCCAGTGGATCGAGGAGGATCTGTCGGACAAGCTCACCGCCGACACGCGCCACCAGATGGATCTGCTGCGCGGGCGCGTGCAGCGCATGGAGGCGCTGATCGAGGGGATCCTGGCCTACTCGCGCGCGACGAGGTTCCGCGAGAAGCCGGAGAGCGTGAACGTCGAGAAGCTCGCGAAAGAGGTCGTCGAGCTCATCGCGCCGAAGCCGCCTGCGCAGGTCGCGCTCGACGTGCCGCCCGCCGTCCTGCGGACATACAAGGTGCCGCTCCAGCAGGTGCTGATGAACCTGATCACGAACGCGCTGAAGCACGCGGGCCGCGAGGACGCGCGGGTGTCCGTCGGCGCCCGCGAGGAGGGCGACAGGGTCGAGTTCTCCGTGTCGGACAACGGGCCTGGCATCGCGCCCGCGTTCCACGAGAAGGTGTGGGGCATGTTCCAGACGCTGCAGGCGCGGGACAAGGTGGAGAGCACCGGGATCGGGCTCGCCATCGTGCGCAAGATCGTGGAGAGCCGCGGCGGGCGGGCGTGGGTGGAGTCGGACGGCAAGAGCGGCGCGACGTTCCGGTTCACGTGGCCGAAGAGGGAAGGGGCGCAGGGGGCGGCCTGAGGCGCCGGAAGCCGCCGTGAGCGCCTGGCTCGCCAGCGCTCATGACGCCCGTTTCGGGGTCAGAGCGCGGCTCTTTGCCATCGCTCTTCTCAGTTCGAGGGCTTCGGCATCGTGAGCACCATCGCTTCCTCGTCGGCCTCGAGGTTGTTGACGTTCCAGTAGATGGAGCCGCAATCGACGGCGATCTCGAAGAAGTACGGCTGCCCGGTCGCGAGGGTGGTCGCGTCTCCCTCGCCGATGCGCGCCCTCCGCACCTCGCCCTGGCCGGCGCCGTTCACGTAGACGGTCCAGTAGATGAACTCGTCGTCCACCGCGAGCGACTTCGAGACGGCCTGAGCGTCGACCGTCGTGGTGAAGGGCGGGGCATCGAGCGCCGCGTTCGTGGCCTTGGACTGGACCGCGCCTGTGGTGTCGGTCACCCAGTGCAAGACGCCGTTGGCGAGGACGATCTCGCTCGGGTGTCCGTTCGTCTCCGCGAAGACCTCGGCGGTATCGCCGAGCGGATCCTTCGTCTTGCGCAGGATCTTGCGCTCGGAGTACTCCGCCCAGTAAACGTGCGTCGCGTCGACGGCGATGCCGACCGGCTGGCCGCCGGAAGCTACCTGCTCGGCGAGCGGCTGGCTGCCATCGGCCTTGGCCCGCCAGACGGCCGCGGGCGTCTGGGTCACCCAGTAGACGCTGTCGCCGTACGAGGCGATCCGGCCGAAGGCCGGGACGATATCCTCGTCTTCCTGCCGGGGGACCTCCGCGATCTCGATGGGGCTCGAGCTCGGCGGATCGATGGAGATCCCCAGCACGTCTCCGTTGCTCCAGTTGATCCACGAGAGCTGCCCGCCCGAGTAGGTGACCCAGGCGGTGTCGCCGAATCCAAGGGTGCCGGGGAGCGTACGCGGGGCCCCGCCGTCCTTCGGGATGGAGACGATGGCCGCGTTGTTCGCCATGAGCACGGCGTCCTGCGTGACGACCATTCCCTTCGGGTTGGACCCGAACCCTGTCGCCATCTGCGTTACCGGGCACTGGCCCGCGGTGCAGCTCGACGGGGCACACGAGGCGGGGCCGCCGCCCGCGCCGCCCGCGCCGCCCTCACCGCCGTGGCCGCCGGAGCCCGACGTCGTCGTGGTCGAGCCTCCGCCGCCCGACGCCGTGCTCGCCGTCGTCGAGGACGAGGAGGTGGCCGCCTCGGTGCCAGGCTCGATGCCGAAGAGGAGATTGCATCCGGTGCCCGCCGTCGCGAGCGCGATCAGGGCGCAGGGCAAAGCGAACTTGCTGTGCATGAGGGAGTGTATAGAACGGGCGCGCAGCGACGGCTATGATGCGCCCCGGACCTTTTCGTGGAGGCGATATGGAAGCTGGATCCGAGCGCGTCCGGAGCGGCGGCTGCTCCTGCGGCGCGGTGCGCTTTCGTCTTCGTGGTGAGCCGATCCGCGTGGGGCTGTGCCACTGCACCGACTGCAGGAAGGTGACGGGCAGCGTCTTCCTGGCGTTCGCCATATGGCCCTGGGCGAGCTTCGAGTTCACGGGCGAGACGAGGTGCTGGGAAGGACGCAGCTTCTGCCCGACGTGCGGATCACGGCTGTTCTCGCTGAGGGAAGAGGAGGGTGAGGCCGAGATCAAGCTGGGGTGTCTGGACGAGGCGCCCGCGGATCTCTCGCCGACCTACGAGCTCTGGATCAAGCGCCGCGAGCGCTGGCTGCCCGCCCTCGCGGGCACGGCGCAGCACGTGGAAGACCCGCCGTGGGTGACCGCCGGCTCGAAGGCGCCAGCGAATCCTGTCGATCCCGGGTGACTGGCACCCTCGCCGCGCGCCGCGCCCGCGCCCGCGCCCGGCTGGACGCGCCGCGTGCGCGCGCCGCCCGCGCTCACGCCAGCCTGCGGAGCTGCTCCAGCCGCCGCCGTTGATCGATGTCGCGCCGCTTGATCTTGCCGGTCCTGAGCTCCTCGTAGGGCCCGCACACCGGCCGGTAATCGCAGTGCGCGCACGCGCCCTCGGCGGGCATCGGCAGGAGCGCCGCCCTGTCGATCGCGTCGCCGATGATCCCCGCCACCTGCGCGGCCGCCTCGCGCGCCCGCGCGTCCAGGTAGATCGGCACCTCCGTGAACCCGCCGGCGGAGGTGCAGTAATAGAGCCGCCCCGACTCGACCTGCGTCCCGGGCGGCATGAGCTTCTCCAGCGCGAGCGCGTAGAGCACCGGCTGGAGCGTCCCGCCGCCGCTCACGACAGCGTCGCGCGGCGCCCGGGCCTTGCCCGTCTTGTAGTCGGTCGCCCGCATCGCGCCCCACACGCTCCGCTCGACGAGGTCGATCGACCCGCGGAGCCGCACGCCGCAGTCGAGCTCCACGGGCTCGTCCGAGCTCCCCGGGTCGCGGGTCGCGAAGCGGCGCGGCAGCCCGAACGACATCTCGAAGTGGATCGGCTCCCAGTCGCGGTCCTCCGCGGCGCGCCGCAGCCACTCCCGGAGGTCGGCCCGCACCGACGCGATGCCGTCGTCCCACACGCGCTGGATCGCCGGCGCGAGCTCGTCCGCGTAGCGCGCGGCCACGCGGTCGAGCGTCCGGTCGAGCTCGGCCCGCGCCTCGTCGAGCGAAGGCGCGCTCACCGGCAGCTTGCCCGCGTCGCGCAGGGCGACGAGCACCTCGTAGAGCACGTCGTGCACGAGCCGGCCGCGCTGGAGCGGGTCGAGCTCCTCGATCGCCTCGGGCGACGGGCGCGGCGCGAGCTTGTGCACGGCGTAGAGGAAGAAGCGGTAGGGGCACGCGGCGAAGTGCTGGAGCGCCGTCGGCGAGAACGAGCGGCGCCCGAACGCGTGCTTCGCGAGCGCCTCGCGCGCCTCCGCGACCGGCTTGAACAGCCCGTCGGCGCTCGTCCAGGCGGGGATCCAGCGCCGCGCCCGGAAGCGGAGCGCCCGCGCCAGGTGCGGGTTCGCGCCGAGCAGGTAGCGCGCGGTGCCGATGGTCTGCTCCTCGGGCAGGCTGAAGAGCGTCTCCAGGAGCGCGAGGTCGTGCTCGGCGGCGTCGATGGCGTCCTCGGGCCGCGCGGGCGCGGGCCAGCCGATGCGCGCGGCGCCGCCCTGCTCGGCGCGGCGCTCGAGCTCGCCGAAGCCGGGCAGCTTGCCCTCGGCGGCGCGCAGCAGCTCGAGCCCGTAGAACGACGGCACCCGCGGCCGCGACTGGTCCATGTCCACGCGCGGGTACGACACGACGAGCTTGCGCCGGGCCGCGCCGACAGCGAGCCGGAGCGCGAGGCGCTCGCGCGCGACGCGGTCGTCGCTCGTGTCGAGGCCCGAGGCGCCCCCGGCGATCGCCCGGCGGAGCGCGTCGCGGAGGATCGGATCCTCGGTGACCTTCTGCGGGAAGATGCGCTCGGCGAGGCCGGGAACGAAGACGACGTCGAACGAGCGCCCGCGGGCGGCCTCGATGGGCGCCACGAACAGGCGCCCGTCGCGGCGGGCGGCCGGGGGCAGCACGAGATCGGTGAGGCGGTGCGCGAGGCAGAGGCGCACCTCGCCGAGGTCCACCGGGCCGACGTCGGCCATCGGCGCGAGCTCCGCGAGCACGGCGAGCACCCGCTCGGGCCGCCGGAGCGCGCGCGTCGCGAGCGCCGAGAGCCTGTCGCGCCATGCGCCCCAGGTCATGCGCTCGCTCGGGCTCGGCAGCGCCGCGAGCAGCGGCAGCGCGAAGTCGCGGAGCGCCGCGAGGTCCGCGAGCGTCCGCGAGACGCGCGCTGTGTCGCGCTCCTCGGAGGCGCGCGATAGCTCGAGCCGGAGCTCCCGCTCGAACCCCGAGAGCCGCGCCTTCCACCGATCGAGCCCGCCGATCACCGCCGCGTCGACGAGGATCCGCTCCCAGCGCCGCGGGGCGCGCAGGGTGCCGTCCTGCACCGGCGCGTCGGGGTCTGCGCCCGGCGACGCCGGCGCGGCCGCGGGGGTGGA
>NZ_JEMA01001062.1 GCF_001589285.1 Sorangium cellulosum
GGAGCGAGCCGTCGGCCAGCGCGAAGACCTCCGGTCCGCCGTCGCGATCCCGGAAGGCGATGCGGAAGCCGCTCGTGGTGAGCGGCAGCGCGGCGGCGCGCTGGCCGTGCTGGGCGGCCCACGCCGGCAGGCCCTCCAGCGCGTCGATCCCCGCGAGGGTGAGCTCGACGCCGTCGGTCGCGATCCGCGCGGGCGAGAGGCCGCGCAGCTCGATCGTGGCGCGCGCGACAGTGCCCGAGAGCCCGCGCACCCCGACGAGCGAGAAGCGCGCGCCGCGCAGGCGGACGGCGCCGAGGCCGAGGTCGATCGCGCCCGGATCCAGCGCGACGCCGCGCGCGCGGGCCTCGGCGATGACGTGCCGGCGGACCGCGGGCGGACCGAGCACGAGGAGCGCGGCGACCGCCGCCGCGAGGACGGCGGCGACGACGATCGCCGCGATCGCGGCGCGACGGCGCCGCTTGCCGCGCCGCGCGCCGCTGCTGTCGGCGGGGTTACCGCCGCCGGCGGCACCGCCGGGCGGCGCCTCCGGGCCGGGGTCGAGGGAGGGGAAGGGAGCGGGGCGGNCTCCGGGCCGGGGTCGAGGGAGGGGAAGGGAGCGGGGCGGGAGGAGTGCGCCACGGGGAGGAATCCCTCTAGCGTCGTTCGCGCGCGCTCGCGAGCGCTTCGCGCGGCTCAGCGCGCTTGCGGACAGACCCTCGCCTGCGCTACGGCTCAGGAGCCACCCGTTCCGCGGAGCCCGGCATGCAGATCACCATCATCGCGAGCGGGAGCGGGGGCAACGCCACCCTGTTCGCATCCCGCGGCACGCGCGTCCTCGTGGACGCTGGCGTCGGGCCGCGGGTGCTCGCGCAGTGCCTCGCGGCGGCCGGCGCGGGCGGCGCGCTCGGCTGGGCGCCCGACGCGATCGTCGTCACGCACGCGCACGCCGACCACGTCGGCGTGGCGGCAAAGTACAACAAGAAGCACAAGATCCCGGTCTACGCCTCGGAGGCCACCGCGCGCGCCGCCGCGCTCGGCGACCCCGAGCGTGTCCGGCTCTTCTCGTCGCGCGAGCCGTTCGCGATCGGCGCGCTCACGTTCTCTCCGAAGCCGCTGCCGCACGACGCGGCGCAGGTCGCGCTCGTCGTCGACGACGGCGCGCGGCGGGCCGCGCTCGCGACCGATCTCGGGGAGATCCCCCCGGGCCTCCTGGAGCACGTCGCCGGCTGCGATGTGCTGATGCTCGAGTCGAACTACGACGAGGACATGCTCGACGCCGGCCCGTACCCGCAGCACCTCAAGCGCAGGATCCGCTCGGCGCGCGGCCACCTGTCGAACGCGCAGGCGTGCGCGCTGCTCGCGGCGCTCCCCGGCGGCACGCACACGGTCGCGCTGATGCACCTCTCCGAGAACAACAACCGCCCGGAGCTCGCGCTCGACGCCGCCCGCGACGCGCTCGCCGGCAAGCGCGCGCGCCTG
>NZ_JEMA01001063.1 GCF_001589285.1 Sorangium cellulosum
CTCGACGCCGCCGGCGCGCTGCCGCCGGGCCACCCTGAGGTCGCGCAGGAGCTGCCGTCCGGCCATCCGCCGGTAGGCGGCTCTGCCGCGGGAGGGGCCGCGTCGCGGCGCGCCGCGGAGGAGCTCACAGGCCTGTTCGACGCGCCCGAAGACGCGGTCCAGGACGACACGGGGCTCCCGCCCGGCGTCCTTGTGCTCGCGGTGCAGGACGCGGACGGCAAGCCTGTCCCTCGCGTCCCGGTCGACATCGACGTCCTTCAGAGCTCGGTGACGAAGGGCGACTCACGCGAGCGCGTCACGAGGGAGACGGACGACGCGGGCGTTGTCCGGCTCGAGAACCTCACGATCGGCGCCGGCACGAGCTACGGCATCTCGGTCGCGCGCGAGGGCGCCACGTTCTCGCTGCCGCATTTCGGGCTCGGCGCCGAGGCCGGAAAGCGCGCCGTGCTCCACGTCTACGAGGCCACGCCGGACGTGAGCAACCTGCTCGTCGGGACGCAGGGCATCATCTACCTCCAGCTACGGCAGGACTCGATCTCGGTCGAGCAGCTATTCCAGGTCTACAACCTCGGCCGCGTCGCCTGGCTGCCCAACGAGACGTTCGCCCTGCCGCCCGACTACAAGGCGTTCAGCAAGACGGACACCATGGACGACATGCGCCTCGAGGAGGCCAAGGGCACCGGCGTGGCGCTGCGCGGCACGGTGAGCCCTGGCCGGCACGAAGGGCAGTTCCGCTGGCAGGTCCCGTTCAACCGGGAGGAGCGCCAGACGATCCGCATCGAGCTGCCGCCGCGCATGGCCCAGCTCCGGATCATGGCCGAGGCGTCGAAGTCCATGACGCTGAACGTCGCTGGCTTCCCGGCGGCGCAGCGCACCCAGAACCGGGACGGCAAGAAGATCCTGATCACCGAGAAGCAGAGCTCCCGCGTCGAAGGCGGGTTGAGGACCGTCGAGATCACGCTCGCCGGGCTGCCGACGCCGGGCTGGGGCCGGTGGATCGCGCTGTTCCTGGCCGGCGCCACCGTGATCGGCGGGGCCGCGGTGAACCTGGTCCGGCGGCGCGACGACGAACGCGGGGCCGACGACGAGGAGCGGCGGGAGCTGCTCGAGGCGCGGGACGCGCTGCTCGACGAGTTCGTCGAGCTCGAGCGCGCCCGGAAGCGGGGCGACGTCGGCCCGAAGACCTACGAGCGCGTCCGGGGGGCGCTCCTCGACGCGCTCGCGCGCATCGTCGCCATGATCGAGGCGAGGCCGGCGCGCGGGAAGGCCGCTGGCTCGCGCAAGGCAGCCGGCGCGCCGCTCAAGGCGAACGCCGACCCGCCGCCGCCCCCCTGAGGTGGGCTCAGCGCCGATCCTCGGATCGATGCCTGGCTGGAACGTCGCTCTCCCGGCGGCCGCAGCCCTCCTGATGATCGCCGGCGTCGCCGTGCTCGCCCTCCAGCGCGGCGGTCCGCCGGCGCGCTGCGCTCCGGGGATGGTCGCGCTCGGCCCGCGCTGTTGCGGCGACGGCCAGCGCCTCGAGGCCGGCCGCTGCGCCGGCGCGCCGAGCCGCTGCGGCGCCGGCCTCACGCTCACTCCCGGCGGGTGCGTCGCGCCGGGCGCGAGCGTGCGCATCGCCGCCGGGACGCTGCGCCTCGGGCCGAGCGACTGGGAGGCGCAGGGCATCGTCGACGCGCACGCGCGCACGCGCGAGGTGTTCGTCCCGGCGTTCTCGCTCGACGCGTTCGAGGTCACCGAGCAGCGTTACGCGACCTGCGTGGACGCCGGCGCGTGCGTCCCGCTGCCGCTGCGCGGCGAGCCGGGCCTGCCCGTGACCGGGATCATCGTGGAAGAAGCCGCCCGTTTCTGCGCCTTCGCGGGCGGGGCGCTCCCCTCGCGGGATCAGCTCTCCTTCGCCGCCGCGGGGCCCTCTGGCCGGCGGTACCCATGGGGAGACACAGGCGCGGTCTGCCGGCGCGTCGCCTTCGGCTTGCGGGCGGGCCCGTGCGGATGGAACGCGACGGGCCCGGAGCTCGCCGGCGCGCGCCCCGACGGCGCCGCCGTCCACGCGGCCGGGCGCCTGTTCGACCTGGCGGGCAACGTCGCCGAGTGGGCGGCCCCCGACCGGCCAGGGTCGGAGATGTCGGGAACTCACGGCGGATCGTGGGCTGACGGCGCCGCGGCGGCGCTCCGCACCTGGAACCGTCGGCTTCTCCCTGTGTCGACCCGAGCGCCGGATATCGGCTTCCGGTGCGCCTACGACCGTTGACCTGGCGGCGCGCGGCGGGGGAGGGGACCGGACCTGACCGCAAAACACTCCGGAAACGCGCTCCGTCTGCTCCGGATTGGGTTACAGTCGCCCTTCCCAATGACTGTCGCGCTTCTCTCGATCGGGACCGAGCTCACCCGCGGCGAGATCATCAACACCAACGCGACCTGGCTCGCTGCCGAGCTCACCGCAGCGGGCTTCACGGTCAGCGAGTCCGTCACGGTCGACGATGACGTCGACCGCATCGCCGCCGCGGTCCGCCAGCTCGCGAGCGCTCACCGGCTGGTGATCGCCACCGGCGGCCTTGGCCCCACGACGGATGACCTCACGGCGCTGGCCGCCGCGCGCGCCATGGGCACCGACCTCGTGCGGGACGAGAGCACGCTCCTCGCCGTCCGCCGCCGCGTCGAGAGCCGCGGCAAGACGATGAACGCGGGCCACGAGAAGCAGGCCGAGGTCCCGGCCGGGTCGGAGATCCTTCCGAACTCGTCCGGCACCGCGCCCGGCTTCGGCGTTCAGCTCGGCGAGTCCACGGTCTTCTTCCTCCCGGGCGTCCCGCGGGAGATGAAGAGCATGTTCGCGGATCAGGTCCTGCCGCGCGTGCGGCCGGCCGCGCCGAACAACACCTTCCAGGTGCGTCTCCGCACCTACGGTCTCCCCGAGTCTGCGCTGGGCGAGCTCCTGAAGGACGTCGAGGGCGCCTATCCCGGCATCACGCTCGGGTACCGCGTGCACTACCCCGAGGTCGACGTGAAGGTCCACGCCCGCGCCGCCACGCAGTCGATGGCGCACGAGCTGGCCTTGAGGGCGACGGCCGACGTCCGCGAGCGGCTCGGCACGGCCGTGTACGGGGAAGGGGGCGACGCCTTCCCCGAGATGGTCGGGCGCTCCGTGCGCGCTCGTGGCTGGCGGCTCGCCGTATCCGAGTCGTGCACGGGGGGGTTGATCTCTCACCTGCTCACCAGCTACCCGGCGAGCGACTACCTGGTCGGCGCCGCGGTCACCTACGCGAACAGCGCCAAGACCCGGCTCCTCGGCGTCGCCGAGGACACCCTGCGCGGCCACGGCGCGGTGTCCGCCGAGGTCGCCGCCGAGATGGCTCAAGGGGTCCGCCGCCTCTGCGAGGTCGACGTCGCCATCTCCGTCACGGGGATCGCCGGCCCGACGGGCGGCACGGCGGCCAAGCCGGTCGGCCTTTGCTACTGGGCCGTCTCGCATCCCGGCGGCCTCGTCGTGCGCGATCGCATCTTCTCGGGGGATCGCGAGGAGGTCCAGCTCGGCGCTGCCTACGCCGTCCTGGACCTCCTCCGCCGCATCGCCGGCAACCTCCCCGAGCGCTGACCCGGGCGCGGGCTCACCCGCGTCAGTTCGGCGCTGAGCGCGAGAACGTCAGCCCCTCTCCCCCGCGGTCGATCCGCACCGTGTCTCCCTGCTTGAACTCGCCGCCGAGGATCCGCTTCGCGAGCTCGTCCTCGATGCTCCGCTGGATGGCGCGCTTCAGCGGCCTGGCGCCGTACTGCAGATCCCACCCCTGCTCGATGAGGTAGCCCTTCGCCTCGGGCGAGATGGTGAACAGCAGCCCGCGCCGATCCAGGCGCTTTCGCAGGAGATCGAGCTGGATATCGACGATCTTCTCCATCTGCTCGCGCCCGAGCCGCCGGAACACGATGAGATCGTCGAGCCGATTCAAGAACTCCGGTCGGAAGTGCTTCCGCACCTCGTCGACGACGGCCCTCCTCACGAGCTCGGCCTTCTCTTCCGCCGGCAGGTTGGCGCGCTCCTCGATCGCCGCCGCCGCCGGCGTCCCGAGGTTCGATGTCAGGATGATGATCGTGTTCTTGAAATCGACCGTGTGCCCCTGCCCGTCGGTCAGGCGTCCATCGTCGAGCACCTGGAGCAGCGTATTCCAGATGTCCGGGTGGGCCTTCTCGATCTCATCGAACAGCACCACGCTGTACGGCCGCCGCCGCACCGGCTCCGTGAGCTGGCCGCCCTCCTCGTAGCCGACGTACCCGGGCGGCGCGCCGATCAGGCGGGCCACCGCGTGGCGCTCCCCGTACTCGCTCATATCGAGCCGCACCATGGCCCGCTCGTCGTCGAAGAGGATCTCGGCCAGCGCGCGCGCGAGCTCGGTCTTGCCGACGCCGGTCGGCCCGAGGAACAGGAACGATCCGATCGGCCGCCGCTCGTCGCCGAGGCCTGCGCGCGAGCGCCGGATGGCGTTCGACACCGCGCGGAGCGCGTCCTCCTGCCCGACGACGCGCCGTCGCAGCTCCTCCTCGAGGCGCAGGAGCTTCTGCATCTCGCTCTCGAGCATCTTGGACACGGGGATCCCGGTCCACTTCGACACGACCGCCGCGATGTCCTCGTCGGTGACCTCCTCCTTCAGATAGCTCTGCTTCGTCTGCACCTGCGCGAGGGTGGCGTGGATCGACTCGAGCTTCTTCTCGATCTCCGGGATCCTGCCGTAATGGATCTCCGCCGCGCGCCCGAGATCGCCGGCGCGCTTCAGGCGCTCTTCCTCGAGCTTGAGCTCCTCGATCTGCGGCTTGAGCTGCCGCAGCTCCGAGATGAGCTCCTTCTCGCGCATCCACTGCGCCCGCATCGCGTCGCGCTGCCCCTGCAGCTCGGCGATCTCGCGCCGCACCTCGTCGAGGCGCGCCTTGCTCGCCTTGTCGCTCTCGCGCTTGAGCGCCTGCTCCTCCATCTGCAGTTTGAGCAGGTCGCGCTCGACCTGGTCGATCGGCGTGGGCAGGCTGTCGATCTCCATGCGGATCTTCGACGCCGCCTCGTCGACGAGATCGATCGCCTTGTCGGGCAGGAACCGCTCGGTGATGTACCGGTTCGACAGCACCGCTGACGCCACGAGCGCCGCGTCCTGGATGCGGATCCCGTGGTGGACCTCGTACTTCTCCTTGAGGCCCCGGAGGATGGCGATGGTGTCGTCGACGCTCGGCTGCGACACGAGCACCTGCTGGAACCGCCGCTCCAGCGCCGCGTCCTTCTCGATCCGCTTGCGGTACTCGTCGAGCGTGGTCGCGCCGATGCACCGCAGCTCGCCGCGCGCCAGCGCCGGCTTCAGCATGTTGGCCGCGTCCATCGCGCCCTCGGCCGCGCCCGCGCCCACGAGGGTGTGGAGCTCGTCGATGAACAGGATGATGCGCCCGTTCGAGCCCTCGATCTCCTTGAGCACGGCCTTGAGCCGGTCCTCGAACTCGCCGCGGAACTTCGAGCCTGCGACCATGGCGGCGAGATCGAGCGCCGCGATCGTCTTGTCCTTGAGCGACTCGGGCACATCGCCCGCGACGATCCGGTGGGCGATGCCCTCGACGATGGCTGTCTTGCCGACGCCGGGCTCACCGATGAGCACCGGGTTGTTCTTGGTGCGGCGCGAGAGCACCTGGATCACGCGCCGGATCTCCTCGTCTCGGCCGATCACCGGATCGATCTTGCCCTGTCGAGCGAGCTTCGTGAGATCGCGCGTGTACTTCTCGAGCGCCTGGAACTTCCCCTCCGGGTCCCGATCGGTCACGCGCTGGTTCCCGCGCACGGCCGCGAGCGAGGCGAGGAGCTTGTCGTACGAGAGCCCCGCTCGCTCGAAGATCGACTGGATCTCCTTGTCTACCTTCGTCGCGGCGAGCAGGACGTGCTCTGTCGAGATGTAGTCGTCCTTGAGCGACTTCGCCTCGTCTTCGGCCTTTTGCAGGACCGCGAGCGAGCGCCGCGACAGGTTCGGCTCGGCGCCGCCGCTCACGCGAGGATAGGTGTCGATCTTCGCCTCGAGGAGGCGCACCAACCCTGCCGGATCGGCGCCCGTCTTCTGCACCAGGGGAGCGCCGACGCCGCCGTCCTGGCCGACGATCGCCCGCACGAGGTGCTCGGGATAGAGTTCGGGGTTGCCCCGGCGGCTGCCGAAGTCGACAGCCTCTCGCAGGGCCTCTTGGGCCTTCGTCGTCATTCGCTCGATTCTCATGGCACCCCGAAGCTAAGGCGCGTGCCCGCGCCAGCAAGGGCCCGACCAAGCAAGCGACTTGCCAGAGATGCCAAACGAGCTCGACGGCTGATCGATGCAGCCTCGACGCCGCGTCAACCCCCCACCGCGCCTCGCGCGCCCGAGGGTCCGGCGGACCGACCCGCGAGCGCGGCGCGCCATGCACCGCGGCGCTGCGCGCCGCGAGCGCAGATCAGATATCGAGGTTCTTCACGTTGAGCGCGTTCTGCTCGATGAAGTTCCGCCTCGGCTCGACCTGATCCCCCATGAGGATCGTGAAGAGCTCGTCCGTCTTCACCGCATCGTCGATGCGGACCTGGAGGAGGGTCCGCGCGTCCGGGTTCATCGTCGTTTCCCAGAGCTCGTCGGCGTTCATCTCGCCGAGGCCCTTGTAACGGCTGATCGCGATACCCTTCTTGCCCCGCTCTTCGATGTACTCGACGAGCGCCTCGCCGTTCTCGATCGTCTCCTCGCCGCTCGACGAGCGCGCCCGGTACGGCGGCGCGCCGATGGACCGGAGATCCTGCTCGATCGACCAGGCCTCCTGGTACTCCGGCGAGTTCACGAGATCCCAGTCGATGACGCTCCTGCGCGCGCTCGCGCCGGGCCGCGGCACGACCTCGATGCGGCTCGTCCCGTGCTCGGTGTCCCGGGGCGTCGCCAGCGTCAGCGGGAACAGGTCCGGATACCGCTGCTTCAGGTACGCCCGGAGCTCGTCGGCGGCCGCCGCGACCTTCTTCGTCTCGCGCAGATCGTCGCGCCCGAGCCCGCTCGACCGCAGCACCGCCGCCACGATCCGCGCGTCACAGCGCTTGTCGATGTTGGACAGCACCGCGCGGAAGCGCTTCAGCCGCTGCGCGAGCCGGTAGAGCGGCTGCCCCAGGATGCCCGTCTGCCCGCCGCTGGCGAGGATCTCGAGCCCGTCCACGGCGTTGCCCACGAGGAACTCGTCCAGCGCGGCCTGGTCCTTGAGGTACAGGTCCCGCTTGCCCTTGCGCACGCGGTAGAGCGGCGGCTGCGCGATGAACAGATAGCCCTTCTCCATGATCTCCGGCATCTGCCGGAAGAAGAAGGTCAGGAGCAGCGTCCGGATGTGGGACCCGTCGACGTCGGCGTCCGTCATCAGGATGATCTTGTGGTAGCGGAGCTTGTCGATCTCGAACCCGCCCGCGTCGTTGATCCCGCACCCGAGGGCGGTGATCAGCGTGCCGACCTCGGCGGAGCTCAGCATCCTGTCGAGCCGGGCCCGCTCGACGTTCAGGATCTTCCCCTTGAGCGGCAGGATCGCCTGGAAGTGCCGGTCGCGCCCCATCTTGGCGCTGCCGCCGGCGCTCTCGCCCTCGACGATGTAGATCTCGCTCTTCTCCGGGTCCTTGGACTGGCAGTCGGCGAGCTTGCCCGAGAGCGACGTCACGTCGAGCGAGCCCTTGCGGATCACCTCGCGCGCCTTGCGGGCCGCCTCGCGCGCCTTGGCCGCGACGACCGCCTTCTCGATGATCTTCTTCGCGCTCTGCGGGTTCTCCTCGAAGTACTGCCCGAGCTTGTCGCTGACGACCGCCTCGACGATGCCCTTGACCTCGCTGGAGACGAGCTTCGATTTCGTCTGGGAGTCGAACGACGGGTCCGGGTGCTTGATGCTGAGCACGCACGTCAGGCCCTCGCGCGCGTCCTCGCCCTGGAGGCCCTGCTTCAGCTCCTTGAAGAGGTTGTGCGCGCTCCCGTAGTTGTTGATCGTCTTCGTGAGCGCGGCGCGGAGCCCGGTGAGGTGCGTGCCGCCGTCCCGGTTGTGGACGTTGTTCGTGTAACAGAAGATCGCCTCGGTGTACGAGCCGTTCCACTGCAGCGCGACCTCCACGCCGACAGGCGGCGCCGCGCTGCCGCGGCCGTTCGCGCCCTCGCCCGAGGCGGCGATCTCGTGCTGCGTGACGAAGCTGATCACGTCGTCGTGAATCGGCTCCTTGGTCTTGTTGAGGAGCGCAACGAACTCCGCGATGCCCCCCTTGTACTCGTAGGCTTCCGCCCTCCCGTCCGGGCGCTGGTCGTGGAGGTGGATGACGAGCCCGGCGTTCAGGAAGGCGAGCTCGCGCAGGCGGCTCGCGAGGATGTCGAAGCTGAACTCGACCGCGCTGAAGATGACCGGATCGGGCTTGAACGTGAGCTTCGTCCCCGTCTTGTCCGTCACCCCGATCGCCTTGAGCGGCGCCTTGGGCACGCCTCGGGCGTACTCCTGGAACCAGAGCTTCCCCTCGCGCTTGATCTCGAGCTTCAGCCACTCGGAGACGGCGTTCACGGCGCTCACGCCGACGCCGTGCAGGCCCGCAGAGACCTTGTAGCTGGAGTTGTCGAACTTGCCGCCGGCGTGGAGGACGGTCATGACGACCTCCGCGGCGCTCATGCCCTTCGCGTGCATCCCGACCGGGATCCCGCGGCCGTTGTCCTCGATGGAGACCGAGCCGTCGAAGTGGACGGTGATCCTGATCTCCGTGCAGGCGCCGGCGAGGTGCTCGTCGACGGCGTTGTCCACGGCTTCCCAGACGAGGTGATGCAGCCCCGATCCGTCGTGCACATCGCCGATGTACATGCCGGGGCGCTTTCGCACCGCTTCAAGGCCCTCGAGCGCCGTGATGCTGTGCGCGTCGTACGAGGGCTTGGTAAGGTCGGTCGGCTGGCTCAGGGTGGGTTCCGTCATCTCGGTCCTGGTGGCGCGCCCGCCGCCTCTCACCGGGGGGCGCAGAGCGGCGGAGGCCGCTCGGATTGCCGGAGTTCTTGCAGTGGGAGGGGCCGGCTCGATGGCAGCTCGTCGGGTGGGACCCCGGGGCCGCGGCCGCGGCGCCGGATCGCGTCAGAGGCCCCGAGCGATCATGCGCGGACCGCTCGTCGAGCCCCCGTAAAGACTGCGGAAATGTAGCTGAAATCAGGGGCTCGGGCAAGCGTTTCGCCGGGTCCGGAGGCCTTGTAACATCGTATTTTCAGCGCCTCGCGCGGGCGCGTCCGGAGCATTCCAACTCGCGCCCTGAGCGGGGTGGATCAACGCCTCTGGCGGGGTCGCGGCGGCCGTGTCACGGCGGGCTCCGCCGAGGCGCATCCCCCGGCGTGCCCGCCGCGCGCGCTAGCTGAGCGCGCCGCCCTCGACGTGGAAATCACGGCGCTCCGAGGAAAGTACGCCCGGCGTGACGATGAGGTCGCGCCGCGTGGTCGTCAGAAACACCTGGCCGCGCGCCATCCCGAGGAACAGGAACAGCGCGGCCGTGCGATCGGGGTCGAGCTCGCTCGATACATCGTCGAGCAGCAGAATCGGCTCTACGCCCCGGACGGACGCGATCGCGGCGGTCTCGGCGGCCTTGAGGGACAGCGTGAGGGCCCTGTGCTGTCCCTGGGAGGCGACAACGCGGGCAGGGTGCCCGTCGAGCTCGAGCAGCAGGTCGTCGCGGTGCGGACCGAACCCGGCGGTCGGCCGGTGGGCGTCGCGGCGCCGCTGCTCGCGCAGCGCCTCGCGCGCCTGCTCGGCGTCCCCGGAGCCGCCCGGCGCGTACCGCGCGGCCAGCCTCAGGTTCGGCGCCGCGATGCGCGCGAAGGCGTGCGTGAGCTCCGGCGCGAGCGCCTGGACGGCGGCCTCGCGGGCGCGGGTGAGCGCCGCCCCGTGGACGGCGCAGAGCTCCTCGAAGGCGTCGAGCTCCGAGCTCGCCTGCGCCGCCGCGCCGACGCCGCGGTGGAGCAGCTCGTGCCGCGCGCGGAGCGCCTGCGCGTAGCGGGCCCGGTGGTCGGCGCTCTGCGGGTCCATGAACAGCGCCAGCCGATCGAGCAGCGTGCGCCGCGCGCTCGCGGGCCCTGTCGACAGCGCGAGCTCCTCCGCGTGGAAGGCGACGACCGGCGATCGCGTCGCGAAGCTCGCGAGGCTCGGCGGCCGGTTCCCGTCGATCTTCACGACGCACCGCTTGTTCTCCACGGCGGCGGTCTGCTCGCGCGCGAGCGGCATCAGCGCGTCCCGGCGCTCGACGAACCGCGCCCGCGCGCTCGCGACCGAGGCGCCGTGGCGCACGAGCTCCGCGGCCCGGTGCGTGCGAAAGCTCCTGGAGGTGGCGGCGAAGTAGATCGCCTCGAGCAGGCTCGTCTTGCCCTGCCCGTTGTTGCCGGCGATCACGTTGAGGCGCGGCGCCGGCTCGACGTCCACGCGCCCGAGGTTGCGGAACTCGCGGATGTGGAGCCGCTCGAGGAGCAGGCTCGGGGTACGTCCCAGGAGCTCGTCGGGCGCGCTCAAATCCGCATCGGCATGACGACGGCGACGTAGCTCTGCTGGTTCGACTCGCTGCCGGGACGGAGCACGGCAGGATCGAGCTCGCCGGAGATGCCGAGGATGATCTCCTCGTCGTCGATGGCCGCGAGCACGTCGAGGAAGTACTTGGCGTTGAAGCCGATCGTGACCTCGGGCCCGCTGTAGTCGACCGACAGCTCGTCGAAGCCCGCGCCGGTGTCCGGGCTCTCGCTGGTGATGCGGAGCGTCCCCGGCGCGATCGACAGCTTCACGCCGCCGGTGCGGTCGTTCGCGGCGAGCGCGATGGCCTTGAGCGCCTCGGCGAACTGGACGCGCGGCGCGCGGACGGAGCGCTCGGTGACGGACGGGATGACCTGCTGGTAGGGCGGGAACTGCGCGTCGACGAGCTTCACCGAGAACTGCATCCCGGCGATGCTGAAGAAGGCGTTCGGCCCGCTCTGGGTGATGGCGACCATCGGCGTCTCCTTCTCGGCGCGCGCCTCCTCGGCGAGCCGGCGGAGCTCCGTGATCGCCTTGAGCGGGATGAGCATCGTCGCGGTGGCGGAGCTGCCGGAGACGGTCGCCTCCATCTTGGACAGGCGGTGGCCGTCGGTGGTCACCATCCGGACGCGATCGCCGGCCCACTCGAACAGGGCGCTGTTGACGTGGGCGCGCGTCTCGTCGGTGGAGATCGAGAAATGCGTCCGTGAGATCAGGAGCGCGAGCTGCTCGACGGGCAGCTCCAGCGAGGGCGCGTCGTGGGCCGGGACGGGGAGCTGCGGGAACTCCGAGCCGGGGAGCCCGGGGAGCGTGTAGCGCCGGGGCGATCCGACCGCCTTGAGCGACGTGTGAGCGCCCTCGGTGGTGGTGATCTGGATGGGGCCGTCGGGCATCGCTTTCACGCGCTCGAGCAGGTCCCTGGCCGGGATCGCGACAGAGCCGCCGGTCTTGATGTCCGCCTGCGTCTGGCCAGTGACCCCGAGGTACAGGTCGGTCGCGGCGACGCGGACGGCGTTGCCGTCCGCGGCGAGCAGGACGTTGGCGAGCGCAGGCATGGCGCTCTTCTTGTCCGCCACGCCTTGGCAGCGCGCGACGAGGCGAAGCAGATCTTTCTTGGGGATCACAAGGTCCATGGCCGACTCCGGAGCGCACCCTTTAGCAGGGTTATCGTCCGGGCGTGGGTCGGAAATGAGCGCTCCGATAACCTTGCGCGACGCCTCTTCTTTCCATGAAATAGATAGATAAAGACAACGTCTTCGTCGTAGGCGCTGTGGAGGGCGGGGATAACTCGGAATGATTAATAATTTCGATGGGTTAGAAGCGAACGCCCTGGGGTAAATGGACCGTCCTCAGGGGTAGGAGGAAAGGGGACAGCCGGAGGGCGGCTCGTCTCCCCCGCTTTGTCCCCAGGGTTGTCGAAGGGGTTATCCCCAAGATCCCCCTCGACGAATGAGGGAATGTAGAGCGAGCACAGCGATCGCGCCCTCGACCTCGTGCGCTGCGCGGTTCCGACCGGCACCTGGATGGAGTAGTGCAGAATGTACGGACTTGAGTTCGGTGCGGTGCATCCACTGCGGTGACCACCACGACGTGGGGGGGGTCGTGTGTCCAGCGACCGGGCTCCTCATTGAGCCGAGCGGAGCTCCATCGTCGCGTGGGGGAGGGCGGGCAGGCGCCGCGGTTGTGGATTCCGTGCTGCGACCCGCCGCGCCGTCGGCCAGGTCGGCGTCTCCCTCCTGGAGGGGCGCTCCCTCCGCGGCCCCCCGCCTGGCGCCCCGCGGTGCCACGCGCCCTGAGCCAGGCGCCGGGGCCTCGCGATCGCCGTCCCCCTCCGGGGCGGACTTGCGGATGGCCGCGTGGTCCAGGGGCGACGGCGAGGGCGCGACGTCGCTCGGCCGCTCGCTCCTCGGCCACGTGATCGGCGACAAGTACGGGGTCACCGCGATCATCGGGGAGGGGGGTATGGGCGCCGTCTACGAGGCGGAGCACCTCCAGATCGGGCGGCTGGTCGCTGTCAAGGTGATGCATGCGCGGGAGACGCAGCAGCGCGAGGCCATCTCGAGGCTGGAGCACGAGGCGCGCGTCGCGGGGCGCATCGGTCACCCGAACATCTGTGAAGTGTACGACATCGGGCGACTTCCTGACGGCAGCCCCTACCTCGTGATGGAGCGCCTGCACGGGGAGACGCTGGCGCAGAGGATCGAGCGCTGCGGCGTGGTGCCGCCGGGCGAGCTCATCGACATCATGCTTCAGGTCCTCTCGGCCCTGGTGACAGCGCACGAGCGGGGGATCGTTCACCGCGACCTGAAGCCGGACAACATCTTTCTCTCGGAGCGCACCGGGATGCTGCCGGTCGCCAAGCTGCTGGATTTCGGCATATCCCAGGCTTCTGGCGTGGACGGGGCGGCGATGGATCTGACCCGCACCGGCATGGTGATGGGCACGCCGTACTACATGGCGCCCGAGCAGGCTCGTGGGGACGTGGAGCTTGACCACCGGCTCGACCTGTGGGCTGTCGGCGTGATCCTCTACGAGGCGCTGACCGGTCAACGTCCATTCGTGGCGCGCAACTACAATGCGCTGCTCATCCAGATCCTCACGCTCTGGCACCTCCCTGTGATGGAGCTCGACCCGTCGATTCCGCCCGCGTTGTCGAGGCTCGTGGATCGTGCCCTGGCGAAGGCGCGGGAGGACCGGTTCCAGAGCGCCCGCGAGTTCCAGGAGGCGCTGCGGCGGTTCAGGAGCCAGGTGCCGGTGCCGCAGCGGCGCCGGCCGGAACGCCTCGCCCTGAAGAGCATCGTCGAGGATCGGAACGACGATGGGACGATGATGTTTGCTCGGGTCGTGGGCGACAGCGGCGCGGGTGATCCTGGGCAGATCCTCGTCGCGAGCGGTCGCGTGCCGCCGGAGCCGGCGAGGCACGGACCCCGGACGTCGGCGGGAAAGGGGATCCAGCTACGCCACAGCGTGTGGTCGTCGCGAGCTCTCGAGGTGGCGACAGGCGGGGCCCCTGGTCGCCGGCGGAGCGAGCCCGCGCCGGAGCTTGTGGGCGGCCAGACCCGGGAGGATGAGGCGGAGGACCGGCCGACGATCCCGTCGCTGCATCCGTTCGTGCGGGGCGACGATCTGTCCGACGACGCCGAGGCGACGCTCGTTGATCCGACGCCGTTCCCGGAGGACATGAGCACGCTCATCTGGGATGAAGGTTGCGCGCGGGACGGCGACCAGGGCTGAAGCGGGCGTGAGCAGAGGAGCGAGGTGAGCGCTGTGGGTACGGTCGAGCGCGTCGTGGCGCGCGGCATCGTGAAGACGTACGGGACGACGGCGGCGCTGCGCGGGGTGAACGCGACGATCGAGGCGAGGCAGTTGACGCTCATCGAGGGCGCGAACGGGTCTGGCAAGTCGACGCTGCTCGGGATCCTGGGCACGGTGGTTCGTCCCACCTCGGGCACGATCGTTTACGAGCCGTTCGGCGAGGACGCTGGGCTGGCCCGCGGCAGCATCGGCTGGCTCTCGCACGAGTCGCTGGCGTACCCGGATCTCTCCGGTCGGCAGAATGTGGAGCTGGCGGCCCGTTTCCATGGTCTCGATGCTCACGAGGCGTGGCGCTACGCGGAGGAGCGCTTCGAGCTGGGCAGCTTCGCGACGAGGCCGCTCCGCACGTGCTCGCGGGGCCAGCGACAGCGCATCGCGCTGGCGCGAGCGCTCGTGCACCATCCGTCGCTTGTGCTGCTGGACGAGCCCACCACCGGTCTGGACCGCTCCGGGGTGACGCGGCTCCTCGCCGTGGTCGACGCGGAGGTGGCACGAGGCGCTGCCGTGGTTGTCGTCTCGCATGAGCCGGAAGTGTTCCGGGGTCGAGCCGCTGCCCGTCTCATGCTCGAGCGGGGCCGCGTCGTCGCCGCGGCTTCCTGAACCCCGGCCTGGGGAGACTCGGGTAGCTCCAGGGGTGGATGAGGAAAGCGGGGTACCTCCTCGCCGGTCGTCGCGTCGCCGAGGCGCCATTCTGGTCGGTCGAGATCCGCAATCACGACGGCGATCCGGCCAGCGCGCCCACAGGGGGCTGGTGGGATCGAGCCCGGCCTCACGTACGCGGTTATCGGTCGCGCTCGCGTCACGGCGCGCGACCTCGTCGGTGAGCAGCATGAGCAGCATCTCCTCGTGCCCCATCGACTGCTTCTCGGCGAGCAGGAGCCGCTCATGCAACGTCGCTGCGATGCGGCCGAGGCGCAGGCGCTTGAGCGCCGTGACGAGCGCAGGGTCGACTTCGCTCGAGCTCATCACGCCTCCTCCTTCGTGGCGGCAGCCGCCAGCGTGCGCGTCGCGAAGTGCTCGGTGCTGCGCGCGAACCACGGCGTGGGGAGCGCAACCACCGTTCATCCGAGGGCGGTGACGCGGGCGCCTTCGCCGTCTCGAGCATACGCGCCACGCGCTGCACGTCGACGACATCGAACGCGAGCGCGCTCTGGCAGATCGCCTCGACGCGCCCGTTGCCGAACTTGCTGCACAGCCGCAAGAGCGCATTGACCAGCCGCTGCGACTCCAGGGAGCGGCACATCGCGTCAGTCCAGTGCGGCATGTCGAACGGCGCTTTCGGCGCCGGCTTCATGGCGCTCCTCTCGCGCGCCTCGAACACCTCGCGCGGCACTTCGCGCGTCGTGCCGTGGACGCGCGCACCGGCGACGTCGCGACACCACCGCTCAGCGGACGCGCGCGCCTCGTCGAGGCTGATGAACGACTCGCCGTCGAACCAGCTCTCTCGCACGTACGCGACATGATTCTCGACACGCGGCTTCTCTTTTGGCGACCTGACACGCGCGGCATCCACCAACAGCCCGCGCGTCCGCGCGTAGTCGAGGAACGCCGGCACGAGCACGGGGGCGAGCTCGTCGGCGCGTGGCACGATGGCCTTCTGTTGTCCGGGAGGATCACGCGCGCCATCGCGCCGAAGACCCTCCACGCCGCATCCGGGCCCGCGCACACCGCCGCAGATGCCACGAGGCGCCGCCTCGTCGTCGCGGCGCACGAACCGGTGAGCCCACCGGGGAGGCCTGGATAGTTTCACGTGAAACAGGGAGGGTCAGCCTCTCTGCCGCCGTCGTTGGCGCGCCGGCGAACGGAATCCAGAATCGCGCGCCGTGGCTGCGGTCGCTCTCCTCGCGAGACGAACTCTCAGAGTCCGAGGCGCGCCAGGGCGAGCTGCGCTGAGGCGAGCGAGGCCGGTGCCGTGGGAGCGGCGCGCGGCATCACGACGACGTTCGACGCGATGCCGAGCGACTCGAGCTCCCCAGCATTGGTGCCGGTCGATGCATCGGACGCCGCCGGCGGATTCAGCAGCACCAGGGCCGGCGGCAGGCCGGGGGCGAGCGCGCGCAGGGCCAGCAGGCAGCAGGCGACCTCGTGGAGGATGCCGAGCCGGTCGAGGCCGACCAGCACCAGGGCATCCGGGTCAAGCGCGCGCACGAGATCGGCGTTCGTGAGGTTCGGTCCAAGCGGGGAGACGAGCGCCCCGGCGCTCTCGACGATCGCCACGGGAGCCGGTTGCCTGGCGACCCAGGCGGTCGCGACGTCCAGCGAGATCGCGAGCCCACACAGGCGCGCGGCCAGGTGAGGGGAGACGGGCTCGGCAAAGCGGTAGGGCGCGGCTTCCGGTCGGATCGAGCTGACGAGGGCGAGCTGCTCCGCGTCGGTCGTCGACGTGCCGTCCACGCCCGACTCGATGGGCTTCAGGCCGCAGACCTGGGCACCGCGCGCTGCCAGCGCCGCGACCAGGGCGACAGACGCATGCGTCTTGCCCACGCCCGTCCCGGTGCCGACCACGGCGACCCGGACCTGCCCTGTTTCACGTGAAACAGGACGGCCCCTCACCGCATCGCCTCGCGGAACCCTGCGAGCGCGCGCTCGACGTCCGTTTCGGAGAGGGAAGCGCTCGACGTGATGCGGAGGCGCGACGTGCCCGCCGGAACCGTCGGCGGCCGGATCGCCTGGACCATGACGCCCTGCCGCGCGAGCCGCTGCGACATCTCCACAGCAACGCCAGGCGACTCCAGAACCCAGGGGAGGATGGGACCCGAGGACCCCGGGAGCAGCCGGGCTCCCAGCTCCCGCAGGCCAGAGCGGAGCCGATCGGTGACCCTCGCCAGGCGCGCCCGGCCTGCATCGTCCGCCGCGGCGCGGCGCACGCGATCGACGGTGGCGAGCGCCACCATGGGGCTGATACCGGTCGAGAACACGAAGCTCCTGGCGCGATTCCACAGGTAGGTCCGCAGCGTCGAGGAGCCCGCCACGAACGCGCCGTGAAGGCCAAGGGACTTCCCGAGGGTGCCAACGAGGACGTCCGGGCGCACACCCGCCTCGGCGCACAGTCCCGCGCCGCTCGGTCCGGAGACGCCAAGGGCGTGCGCCTCGTCCACGATCAGCGCAGCGTCGTGACGGTCGCAGAGCTCACGAAGGCCGCGGAGATCGGGCGTATCGCCATCCATGCTGAAGAGCGACTCGGTGACGACCCATCGGCGGCGAGCGCTCCCGGCGCGGGCGAGGGCGCCCTCGACCGCCGCCAGATCACCGTGGGGCACCACCTCGACGGTCGCCCTCGACAGACGGCATCCGTCGATGATCGACGCGTGGTTCAGCGCGTCCGAAACGATGACATCCCCGGGCCGGGCCAGCGCGGCCAGGGTACCGACGTTGGCCGCATACCCTGATGAGAACAGGAGTGCCGCCTCCGTCCCGAGCCAGGCGGCCAGCGCGCGCTCGGCGATCAGGTGGGTCTCATGCGTCCCGCTCACCAGCCGCGACGCCCCGGCGCCGCTCGCAGCGTCGTCCGCTGGAAGCCAGGGGAGACGGGCGTACCCGAGGTAATCGTTGGAGCACAGCACCAGCATCCCGGCGGGAGCCGCGACCAAGGGTGGGGTGCGCAGCAGCCCGGCGCGGTTCAGCTCCGAGAGCTCGTCCTGGAGGTGGCGCAGGGCGCTCATGCCCTCGGGGGTGGGGCTGGGGATACGAACAACGTCGTCCACGGGTGCAGGCATGGCATCTCCAGTCGGCAGCAAGGCGGGTCAGCACGGTCGCCCGGGAGCGGCGGGGACTCCAGCTCAGGGCGTGCTGTCGTTCGCTTCGCCGGACGATGGCGTCTCGGCGCCGGCGCCTAGCACCGCGTCCACCCGCTGGAGGATACGTCCAAACGCGTCCCGCGCCCGTCCTGCGATAGCGGACGCCCGGGTTCGCTCCTGCTCCAGATCGTGCGCGAGCGCGATGGCGGCCAGCAACATGGCTTGCGGTGTGACAGAGCGGCCGGCGGGCACGACGGTGGCGAGCTTCTGGTCGACGACAGCAGCGAGCCGCTGGAGCTCGTCATCGCTCGCGGACGTCACCACGCGGTAGGTTTGACCACCTACCCGTAGTTGTACTGTGCGGCGCGCCATGGCCCCCGGACGCTACCATGAACCCCACCCGGCGCGCAGGGCGGCTGCATCGCACGAACGGAGCGACTCGCCATGATGCACCTGGACCGCGGGCCCGGAAAACTCGTCTCCAGCGCGCTTCAACGGCGGTTTGAAGCGCGCTCTCCAGCAGCGCCCTGTAGCATCGCACCACCATGGCCACGGCGGTTCGCCCAGCACTCCCGGTTGCCGCGCTCCTGGGGATCGTCCTAGCGCACGGCACAGCCCGCGCCGAACCCCAGGCGAGCGTCGGTGTCACCCTGGGAGTCGCCGGCGCCGGCCTCGATCGGCACCTCTGGGACACCACCCTCTTCCACGCCGGCATGAGAGGAGACGTCCTGTTCGGCCGCGCCGCCAACGACGAGCTCGGCGTGGGGCCCTATGTCGAGCTGCTCACCCACGCCTTCGACGAGATCCAGCTCGGCGCCGGCATCTCCGCGCTCGCTCCGATTCTCGACGTGTTTCCGCTGGTCGTCTCGACCGGGCTGTACGGCCGATGGAGCGAGGACGCCGAGGGCCCGGAGCCCGGGGTCGCCGCCGCGCTCTTCTGGGGCGGACGCAGCTACAACTTCCACTCCAGCTACTCGATGAGCACAGGGCTGCTCGCCCAGATGCGGATCGGGCTCGGCGCCTCGAAGGAGACCTCGATCGTCCTCGCGGCCCAGCTCGACGTCGCGCTGCTGGGCCTCCCGTTCGTCTATGCGATCAACGCCATCAAGGGACCGTCACCCGAAGCGGCCCCGGTGCGCCGAGCTGAAGCGGCGCCGTGACGGCGCCCGATCCAGCTCCCCCGGACGTCTCAGAGCCCGAAGCTCGCGATGTGATTGGCGCAGGTCCGGCCCAGGTTGCGGCAGTCCTCGACGCCCCGGCTGCCGCCGCAGGTCCCCTCGATCTCCTCGAGGTCCTCACACTCCTCGATCGAGGCGCCCTCGCAGCAGTCCGGGGGGATCGTGTCGACACACCGGCTGCAGTTGAAGCACACCCGGACGGGGTAGGACCACTCGGCGGTCTCGACCTCCTGGCCGCCCAGCGTCCTGCCCCGGACGACGATCGTCGCCAGCACCTCGACGTCGCGCCGGAGCTCCGCCGCCTGGACGCGCAGGTCGTCCATCGTGGCGCCGTCGATGAGGAGGACCTCGGTGCAGCTGTAGCCGGCGTTGCTGGACGTGCCGGGGTCGACCACGCCGTTGATCGGGACCACGTAGCCGTCGTTCACCGGGTTCCCCTCCATGTCGGAGAGACGGACCTCGGCCTCGTAGAGCTCGACGCGCGAGGTCTCGGTGCGGAGCACATCCGAGTCGCCGCGCTGCACGATCTGGTTGCCGACGAGGAGCATCGCGCTGTGGCTGCCCACGTAGGCGGAGTCGATCGCGTCCTGGAACCAGGCCGGCTCGGTCGGGCTGCAGCTCACGGTGCATTCCCCCGTCCTCTCCATGGCCAGGCGCTGGCGGATGAACAGGCTGCTCTCGTTGTCGGCGCAGGCGGACGCGAGCAGGCCACCCGACGCCGTGAGCAGCGCGAGCGCACACAACCTCGTCAAGAGGCCGGGCGATGCGTTCACGGACCCTTCTCCATCATCAGTCATGGCAAACGCCTCCACCGCGGAAATGAGCATCAGCGGCGAACATTGAAAACCGCTGGCGCGAGTCGCCCCGCCCGTCGTGGACGCGCGAGCCAACCCACGACCCGGTGAAAAGAGTAGCGGGTCCGCCCGCCGGGCGGCAAATTCGCGGGTGTCCGACCGGCGAGCGGCGTCACCGCGCCTCGCGGAATCACGCGTGAGCTCCCAGATACGCTACGATGCCGGCGGCGAGATGAGCAAACCCGAGGAGAGCGGCGCCCCCCACGACTGGAGTCGCCTCGCGATCCGCGCGCGGGGCGAAGAGGTCCGCATCTCGGTCCAGGTGCGCCCGAGGTCGTCGCGCTCGGCCATCGTCGGGGTGCGCGAGGGCGCGCTCGACGTGGCGCTGGCCGCGCCGCCCGTCGACGGCGCCGCCAACGCGGAGCTCGTCAAGCTGCTCGCGCGCGCGCTCGACGTGCGCCAGAGCGATGTCCAGATCGCCCTCGGCGCGAGCGGCAGGAGCAAGGTCGTCGCCGTCCGCGGGCTCAAGGAGACCGAGGCGCGAGAGCGGCTCGCCGGGGCGAAGCGATGAAGGAAAACGTTGTCCGTTTCGAGAAGTGGGAAGGTCTTGGCAACGACTTCATCCTCGTCGAGGCGGCCCCGATGACCGCCGAGGCGGCGCGGCGCCTCTGCGATCGGCGGTTCGGTATCGGCGCCGACGGCGTGCTGGTCATCGATCGCGAGCGGCCGCGCATGCAGGTATGGAACGCCGACGGGAGCCGCCCCGAGATGTGCGGCAACGGCATCCGCTGCGTCGCGGCCTACCTCGTCTCCCGGGGGACCCCCCAGAGGGCGCTCTCCATCGCGACCGACGCCGGCGACAAGCGCTGCGAGGTCACGCGGGCCGGCGACCGCTTCGACGTGCTCGTCGGCATGGGCCGCGCCCGCATGGGCGAGCCGCTCGTTGTCGCAGCGCTCGGCGCCGAGCACCGGTTCGCAACCGTGGACGTCGGCAACCCGCACGCGGTGACGTTCGAACCGACAACGGAGGACGCGATCGACGAGCTCGGGCCGATCGTCGCGACGACGCCTGCAGGGGGCATCAACGTCGAGTTCTGCCGCGTTCGGCCGGCCGAGCAGGGCGAGGCGGCGTGCATCGACGTCACCGTCTGGGAGCGCGGGGTCGGCCGCACGCTGGCGTGCGGCACGGGCGCCTGCGCCGTGGCCGCGGCGGCGTGCGCGCAGGGTCGAGCGTCTTACGGAGCGCCCGTCCGCGTGGTGCTGCCCGGCGGCGCGCTGCGCATCACCGTCGCCGCCGGGTCGCTGGAGCTGCTCATGCAGGGCCCGGCGCGCCGGGCGTTCTCGGGCGAGGTGGTGATCGCGTGACCACCTCGCTCGAGGGGGTCTGGAGTCCAAGCCGAGCGCCGGTGCACGAACCCTCGCTCAAGGTGCTGGCCGTCATCGCCGACGGGCCGACGCACACGCTGTTCTCGCGGGTCATCACGTCGGACGAGCTGATGCTCGCCGGCGACCTCGCGGAGGGGATCGCGCTGGCCGAGGCCGCCGCGCCGGACGTCGCGTTCATCGATGTCGGGCTCGGGGACGGGGCCGGGCTCGCCATGGTTCACCACCTGAAGGCGCTCGCGCCCGAGGCGACGGTGTTTGCGCTGGCGACCAAGGCCGAGCTCGAGGCGGGGGCGCACGCCGTCGCGCTCGGCGGTGCCGGGCTCTTCCTGCTGCCGCTCGGCGGCGACGAGGTGCTGAACGCTGTCGGCTCGGTGCGGCTGCGCTTCGCGGAGCGGGCGCTCCGGATCCAGCTCGAGCAGGAGTCGGCGCGCAGCGCGCGGGCGGCCGGGTGGATCGCCCGCGTCGCGGAGCTCGCCGACGCGCGCGACCGCAACGCAGCGGCTCAGCAGGTCGCCGAGGTGTTCGTCGAGGCGACCGGCGCGGCGGCGGCGGCCGTGTACCTGACCGTGGGGGAGCGGTCCAGCGAGCTGACCCGCGCGGCGATGACGGGGCCTCTCGATCGCGCGCCCGCCTACGGGACCGAGGCCGACATCCTCGACTTCGCCCGGCGCGAGCAGCTCGTTGTCGTCCCGCTCGCCCTCCGCAAGATGACCGCAGGCCACCTGCTGCTCCAGAAGGAGCCTGGCCGCAGCTCCGCGTTCCCGTCGGTCAGGCGCCCGGACAGCAGCGTCTCGACGTCGCGGCGCGCCCCGCTCCTCGACGGCCTCGTCAAGCTGCTCGCCACGCAGGCGACGACGGCGCTCGCCCTGCTCGGCGAGCGCGAGCGCTCCACCGGCGGCACCGCGATGAAGGACCCGGCGACGAGCGCCTACTCGTTCGCCTACTACGTCGACGTCGCCGGCCGCGAGATCGACAAGGCGCGGCGGCACGGCCGTCGGTTCACCATCGCGACGATCGTCATCGAGCCCGACGCGGCCGCCGCCCAGGAGCGCCCCGGCGATCTCGCGTTCTGGAGGACCACGCCGCCGCCCCCGCCGAGCACGCTCAACCCCGGTCAGGTCGCCGAGCACCTGCTCCGCGCCGTGCGCGACACCGACATCCTGGCCCGCGTCGACGAGAACGAGTTCCACCTCCTCATGCCCGAGACGGCCGGGCTCGAGGCTCACGCCTGCCACCGCCGGATGCTCTCCCGCGTGGCCGGCAGCGAGAAGCGCGCGGGGTACCTGCCGAAGGGGCTGCTCGTCGGCCTCGCCACCTTCCCGCACGACGGCCAGAGCCTCGCGCAGCTCCTCCGCATCGCCCGCCAGCGCGCCGACGCCACCAGGTCGTCGATCGTCCACCGCATCTCGCAGGACCGGCGCAGCATCGGCGAGATCTTCAGCCTGCTCGTGCGCGAAGCCCCGACCGCCGAGGGGCCGTTCGCGATCTCGGCGCCCCGCGCGCTCGACCTGTCGGCGTCCGACGCGGCGCTGCTCGCGACGTCGGTGGTCAGGAACGCGCTCCGCGGCGGCGCCGTGTTCATCCTTGTCGCTCACCACGACGGGCTCAGCCTGGGAGCGCAGGTGCGGACGCTCCTCGGCACGCCGCGCGAGGACGTTGTGGTGCACGCCCTCGATCTCCGATCGTCGCCAGGTTGCGACGACATCGAGGCGCTCTGCGTCCTGGCAGAGCACGGCGCGTATGCCCTGGTCGGTCGAAACCAGGGCGGGTTCGTGCGGGGTATTCACGCAGCTGATCCGCTGCTGGCGGATTTTCTCGCCGAGCGGCTCGGTCGCGCCGTCGGGCTGCGGGTCTTCGGCTGATCGGAGGCGTGAACCCAAGTGTCTCGCAGGGTGCTGCTGGTTGACTCGGACGTGGACGCGCTCGGCGCGCTCGCGTCGGCGCTGCGGGCGCGCGGCCTCACGGTGGCGAACGCGAACGGCGCCTTCGAGGCCGTGGAGCAGGCGTTCAAGCGGCGACCGGACGTCGTGCTCGCCGCCAGGGCGATCGACGAGGACAGCGCGCTCGCGGACGCGTTCGCCGCCGTCCCCGACCTCGCCGACACGCCGATCCTGTTCCTTGTCGACGGCGCGGAGGGCGACCTCGGCCCCGACGACGTCCTGCGCGGGGACGTCGATCACATCGTCTCGCGCATCACCGAGGCCTCGCCGCGCGGCTCCAAGCCGACGGTGCTCCAGGAGACCCGCGGCGATCTCGAGCAGGTGCCGCTCGTCGATCTGCTCCAGCTCCTCGCGATGAACCGGCGGAGCGGCGTCCTCGGGATCACCACGCCGGCCGGCGCAGGCGAGCTGCGGCTCTCGGCAGGGGAGGTGATCGACGCCGTCTACCGCCGCCTCGAAGGGGAGAAGGCGCTGTACCGGCTGCTCGGCGAGCGCGACGGGCAGTTCGCGTTCTCGCCCGGCGAGCCGACGAGCGTGCGCCGCATCATCGCGCCGACGTCGCGCCTCCTCATGGAGGCGCTCCGCCAGGTCGACGAGGTCCAGCGCCGGCGGAGCGAGCTCGCGCCGGCCGGCGAGGCCTACCTGGTGACCGAGCCGTCGAGCGACGAGCTCGACCTGTCCCCGCTCCAGGGCCACGAGGCCTTCGGCGCCGGCCCGGCGGCCGGCGACCTCGCCGCGGCGGACGATGCCGGCGCCCCGACCTCGGTGCCCGACGTGACCGCCGCGCTGCTGCCCCCCGGCGCGGCCAGGGGATCGATGCCGCCGCCGCCGACGCTCCGGGCGGCGGAGCCGGCCGCGAGCATGCTCGAGGTGACGCGCTACCCGACGACGTCGCCCCCGGCGTCCCTCGGGGAGCCGGCGGAGCGCGCGGTCGTGGCCGAGAAGATCACGGCGCTGCTCCAGATGCCGCACAACCTCGATGAGCTGCTCGACGAGATCGCCGCGCCGGATCTCCTGATCCTCGAGGTCCTGATGGAGCTCACGGCGGCCGGGAAGATCCGCCGCATCTCGCTCGCCGACCTGACGACGCCGTTCGCGCCGCCGGAGCACTTCCCGGTGCTCCGGTCGCTGGTGACCCGCCTGGCCCGGCCAGGCTTCACGCCGCCGCCCCACCTCGTCGTGGCCGCCAGCGCGCGCCGCATGACGACGCTCTCCCACGCGGTCCGCCGCATCGCGGACGCCGTCGTCCCGGCCGAGCCGCCGCCGCGCGCGCCGCTGCCGAGGCCGCTCGGGGTGATCCGGCTCGGCGACGGCGTCGAGCTCGCCCTGGTCGGCCTCCCGACGGACGAGGGCTTCGCCCCCACATGGCCGCTCGCCCTGCACGGCGCGGCCGCTGTCGTCCGGCTCGGCGACGCCGGGAAGGAAGCGCTGGCAGCCCACTGCGAGGCGCTGGAGCTCCTGCTGATCGACGCGGAGGCGATGATGGGTCCGCTCGATCTCGCGTCTCCCGGACAGATCGCGCTGCTGGTGCGCGCCGCGCTCGAGGCCGCCGCGGGCGTGTGACCCGCTGTCGCTTGCGCCAGATTGGAGCGAATTTTCCGGGTTTCTCGCACGAAAACCGGCGTTCCTGTCCGCCGCTTGCAGCGTTGCAGCGGCAGCTTTCTGCTATCGTCGCCACGCCACGCCTCGAGCAGTCCGGCGGGGAGAGGAGCGCACGTCGTGCTGATCGGAGTCCCCAAGGAGATCAAGACACGTGAGTACCGCGTCGGCATGACGCCGGCGGGCGTCCGGGCCCTTGTCGGGCACGGGCACAAGGTCCTCGTGGAGTCCGGCGCCGGCGAAGGCAGCGGGATCTCCGACGAGGCCTACGGGCGCGCGGGCGCCCTCATCGCGAGGTCGGCCGCGGAAGCGTGGAGCGCCGACATGGTCGTGAAGGTGAAGGAGCCGCTCCCCTCCGAGTACGGCCACTTCCGCCAGGGGCTCCTCCTCTATACCTACCTGCACCTGGCCGCCGAGCCCGATCTCACCAAGGAGCTCGCCAGGCGCGGCGTGACAGGCATCGCGTACGAGACGATCCAGCACGAGGACGGCTCGCTGCCGCTGCTCCGGCCGATGAGCGAGGTGGCCGGCAGGATGGCGGTCCAGGTCGGGGCGTCGTGCCTCGAGAAGGAGCGCGGCGGCAAGGGCGTGCTCCTCGGCGGCGTGCCCGGGACGCGGCGCGGCCGCGTGGCGATCCTCGGCGGCGGCGTGGTCGGGCGCAACGCGGCGACCATCGCTGTCGGGATGGGCGCGCAGGTCACCGTGCTCGACGTCCGCGCCGAGACGATGAGCTACCTCGAGGACGTGTTCGGGGGCGCGATCGAGACGCTCTACTCCAACGCGGAGAACATCGAGACGATGTGCGAGCGCGCGGATCTCGTGATCGGCGCGGTGCTCGTGCCGGGCGCCAAGGCGCCGCTGCTCGTGACCGAGGAGCTGATCCGCCACATGGAGAAGGGGACGGTCGTTGTCGACGTCGCCGTGGACCAGGGGGGCTGCATCGCGACGTGCCGCCCGACGACCCATGACCACCCGACCTACGAGGTGCACGGGGTCGTGCACTACTGCGTCGCCAACATGCCCGGCGCTGTCTCGCACACGAGCACGTGGGCGCTCACGAACACGACGATCGGCTACGCGGTGGCGATCGCCAACCAAGGCATCGTCGCTGCGGCGAAGGCCGATCGGGCGGTGGCCCTCGGCATCAACACCCACGGCGGGCACGTGACCTACGGCCCCGTCGCGGCGGCTCACCGGCTGGAGTACGTGCCGGTCGAACGCGCGCTCGGCTGAGCCCGGAGCGCGACGACGTGGCAGCCGGAAAGAGGAAGAAGATCGCGATCATCGGCGGCGACGGCATCGGTCCGTCCGTCACCGCGGAGGCGAAGCTCCTGCTCGAGCTCTACCAGGCTCGAGCGGGGCTGCCGATCGATCTCTGGGAGCTCGACCTCGGCGCGGACCGGTACCTGCGCGACGGGACGACGTTCCCGAACCAGATCCAGGTGGCGATCCAGCGCGAGTGCTCGGCGGTGCTCCTCGGCGCGCTGGGCGATCCGCGGGTGCCGAACCTCGAGCACGCGCGCGACATCCTGTTCGGGATGCGCTTCGGCTACGACCTCTACGCGAACGTGAGGCCGGTCCGGGCGCTGTCGGACCGGCTCGTCCCGCTCAAGGGCCGGACGGCGAAGGACATCGACTTCGTCGTCTTCCGCGAGAACACCGAGGGCATCTACGTCGGGGTCGGCGGGCAGTTCAAGCGGGGCACCGCGGACGAGGTCGCGATCAACGAGGACATCAACACGAGGAAGGGCGTCGAGCGGATCATCCGCGCGGCGTTCGACTACGCGCGCGCGAACGGCCGGACGCGGGTCACGATGGCCGACAAGTCGAACGCGATGCGGCACGCGCACGAGCTGTGGCTGCGCGTCTTCCACGAGGTGCGGGCGCAGTACCCGGAGATCCAGTCGAACCACGTCTACGTGGACGCGCTGTGCCTGTACGTGATCCAGGATCCGTCGCAGTTCCAGGTGATCGTGACGAACAACCTGTTCGGCGACATCGTGACCGACCTCGGGGCGGCGCTGCAGGGCGGCCTCGGCATGGCCGCGAGCGCGAACGTGCACGCGTCCGATCCGGCGCGGGTGGCGCTGTTCGAGCCGGTGCACGGGTCGGCGCCGCCGCTCACCGGCAAGGACGTGGCGAACCCGTTCGCGGCGATGCTCACGGCGGGGCTGCTGCTCGCCCACCTCGGGTGGCCCGAGGAAGAGCGGCGCATCGAGCGCTGGGTCTCGCAGGCGCTCGATCATGGGATGTGCACGGTCGACGTCGGCGGCACGCTCGGAACGCGGGCCGCAGGGGCATGGGTCCGGGAGCAGATCGCCGCGGAGCTGGGGCCGGGATCGGGGTGACCGACCGGGGTTGAGGCGACCGACCGGGGTTGAGGCGACCCCGGGGTGGGGGCCGCCGGCGAGGGACCGATCGCCGAGAAGTTCGGGTGTCCGATCCTCCTGTGATACGGGACCGCCAATGGGCGTAGGATCGAGGGCGGTGGAGCACGCGGGACCGCGTAGCAATGCAGCTGGCGAAGCTCGGCACGAGCGGCTGGGCGGGGCGCGGGCCGAGTTCGTGGCGAACCTGGGTCGCCACGTGGCCGAGCTCCGCGCCATGGTCCGGCGGATCGAGGCAGACGACGATGCGCCGCGGCTCGTCGCGGAGCTGAAGCGGCGCCTGCACTCCCTCGGCGCCGGGGCGCGTCTCCTGCGCTTCGTGCGGGTGTCCGAGCGGCTCGCCGAAGGGGAGTCGCAGCTCGTCGCCGCGAACGGGGCGCGACTGACCAGCGAGGCAGCGGCGGCCCTGCGGAAGGTGCTCGAGGAGCTGCCCGCGCTCGCCTGGGGGCAGTCGGCTGTCGGCGAGCACGCGCCGGCGCCGCGCGAGCAGGCGTCCGTGAGCCAGCCGATCGCGCGAAGCGCAGGAGCCCGGCAGGAAGCCGCGGACGCAGGCGGCGCGAAGGCCCAGGGCGCGACCTGGATCGCGGACGTGAGCAGCGGGCGCGCGCTGGCGCCCGAGCCGCTCACGATGGACGAGGACGAGGAGGCGAGCCCGCGCTCCTCCGGCCTGCGCAGCGCCAAGCCGGCCGAGCCGGCGGGGCACGCCAAGACGCCGGAGACCGCGGCGCTCGAGGCGCCGATCACGGCGCTCGTCGTGGGCGGCGCGCCGCTCGCCGAGGCGCTCGATCCGGGCGACGCCGACGTGGGGCCGTCGTTCGAGGTGGAGCGGACCGACGAGGTGGACACGGCCATCGATCTCGCGCGCGCGTTCGCGCCGGACGTGGTCCTGCTCGACGCGGACCTGCCGGGAGCGCGCGGGCTCGCGGAGGCGCTCGCCGGCGATCCGCTGACGGACCTGGTCCCGGTGGTCGCCGTCGGGCGCTTCGCGCGGCCGGAGGACGCGGCCCCTTACGTGGCGCTCGGCGCCGCGCGCGTGCTCGCGAAGCCCGCGTCGCCCGACGCGCTCCGCCGCGCCGCCGCAGAGGCCGCCGCGACCTGCGTGCGCTCTGACGACGCGCGCGCCGCGCGCGGGCCGCTCGGGGCGGTGAGCCTCGACGAGCTCGGGGCGCGCCTCGCAGAGGAGCTGCGCCGGGGCCTCTGCGACGCCGCAGAGCCGAGGAGCCGCGGGACGCACGTGGATCTCGGCGACGGGGCCGAGGTGCTCGCGGCGCTCTGGGGCGCTGTGGCGCGCATCCGCGACCTCGTGACGATCCGCTCGCAGGGCGGCGTGCGGTTCTCGCCGAACGGGCCGGAGGGCGCGCTGCCGCTCGCGCCGTGGATGAGCGCGCCGACCGCCGCCGAGGGCGAGCGCGCCCGGCAGCCCAGCGAGGTCCGCGCGAAGGCGCCTGCGCGCGGGGCCAGGGCGTTCGCCGCGGAGCCTGGCGTCACGGCGCTCGGCGCGATGGACATCGTGGTCGCGGACGACGATCCGGCGGTGACGTGGTTCCTCGCCGGCGTGCTCCGGGCCGCGGGGGCGACAGTGCACGAGGCGCACGACGGCGCGCGGGCGCTCGACCTCGCGCACCAGACGACGCCCGACCTGGTCGTGAGCGACGTGCTCATGCCGCGCCTCGACGGCTTCGCGCTCTGCCGCGCCCTCAAGCGCGACGTGGCGCTGCGCGACGTGCCGGTCATCCTGCTGTCCTGGAAGGAGGACCTGCTCCAGCGCCTCCGCGAGCTCGGCGCCCAGGCCGACGGCTACCTCCGCAAGGAGGCGAGCGCCGCGGCGTTCGTGCAGCGGGTGCACGAGGTCCTCCGGGGCCGGAGGCGCGTGGCCGAGCGCATCGCGACGGGCGGCGAGGTGCGCGGGCGCCTCGACGGCATGACCACACGGACGCTGCTGTCGCTCTCCTGCGCGCACCGGCCCGACGCGCTCGTGTCGGTGCGCGACGCCGCGTTCCTGTACGAGGTGCTGATCAAGGACGGCCGCCCCGCAGGGGCGACGCGGACGGCGCAGGACGGGACGTTCCACCGCGGCCCCTCGGTGCTCGCGGCGCTTCTCGGCGTCGGCTCCGGCCGCTTCGCCGTGGCGCCGGCGCCGGAGAGCGAGCTCGCGGCGCCGCCGCGACCCGGGTTCGAAGGGACGCTCGCCGAGCAGCTCGTGCCCGCGATCGCCGCGGCCCGGGCCGCCCAGCGGCTGCTTCACGGGCCGCCGTTGATGCAGGTCGAGCGCGTCATCCTGGATCTGGAGGGGATGGGCGCGACCGCGGACGCGACGCCCGAGCCGGCGCGGTCGCTCCTGCGGGCGCTCGCGCGGGGGATCTCGCCGCGGTCGGTCATCACCTCGGGGGAGTTCGCCGCGAGCCTGGTCGAGGACGTGCTGAACGACGTCGCGGCGCGCGGCGGCGTGCGGCGCGTCATCGGCCGCGACGGGGACGACCTGCTCGCCCCCGCCGTGACGTACGAGGAGGAGACGCTCCGCGGCGTGCGGCGCGCGCCGGAGCGGGCTGCTCCGGCGGTCGCCCTGCCGCCTGAGCTCGGCGGCGATGCGGCGGTCGTTTCGTCGCGCGCGCCCTTCGAGCTCGCCGACGACCAGGTCACGGTGGTGCCCGGGTCGGTGGCGCCGATCTCTTCGATGTCGGCGCCCGGCTGGGAAGCGCCCATCTCGGTGGTGTCCATCTCGGCAGCGCCCGGCTCGGCGGCGCCGATCTCGGCGGCGTCCGCGCCCGGCTCGGCGGCGCCGATCTCTGTGGTGCCGTCGTCCGGCTCAGCGGCCTCCATCCCCGTGGTGTCGGTCGACGCGGAGGACGAGACGCTCGCGCTCGCGAGCGCGCGCACGATCGAGGCGAAGGCGCTGGCCAGCGCCCGCATCCCCCGGGAGTTCGCGGAGATCCAGGGCGATGTGCTGAGCGCGCGGGCGACGTGGACCACGCCGTCCGAGGCCGCGGCCCTGGCGAGCGTGACGCCGGCCGTGCCAGGCGTCGCGCCGGCGCCGCGCCGGCCAGGCGCCACGCTGCCGGTGCTCGAGTACCCGAAGCCTGAGCGGCTCGTGACGCTGGGGTCGCTCCGGCCCCCGCCCGTCGTCGAGGCGCCGCCTCCGGCGCCCGCGGCGCTCAAGACGCCCGCCCCGCCCGCTGCGCGGACCGCAGCGCCCGCGCCGGCGCCCGCCATCGACGAGTCTCCCACGCCCCGCCGGGTGCGCCGCCCGTCCGCCTACGTGCCCACGCAGCTCCCGCCGGCCCGCGACAACCGCATGACCATGTGGGTCCTCTTCGCGGTGGCGGCGTTCGTCTTCGCCGTGGGCGCACGGCTGTCGCGCGACCACGAGCTGCAGGGCGCCCCGCTGGCCGCCCCTCCGCCGAGCCCGCCCGCCACCGAGCCTGCTGCAGCCGGCACGCCCGGCGCCGCCGTCACGCCGGCCGTCGCCGTCGCGCCGGGTGCCGCCGTCGCGCCGGCCGTCGTCGATGCCGCGCCGACAGGGGTTGCCGCCGGGCCGGTCGGCGAGACAACGGCCAACCCCGCGCTCCCCGAGGACCTGCCGCTCCCCGCCGGGCACAAGGTGCCCGAGGGGCACGGCATGCTCGAGGTGACCGCCGGATCGGGCGACACGCTCTTCGTGGACGGGCGGAAGGTAGGCACCGGCAGCGTCAAGCTGCCGCTCGCCCCGAAGGCCGGCGTCTACGAGATCCGGGCGAAGCTCCGCGACGAGGAGCGCGTGCGCTTCGCGCTCGTCAAGGCCGGCCGCCTCACCCGGCTCCGCATCGCGCCGCCGTGGCGCCGCTGACCATCGCCCGACGCGCCGCCGTGGCGCCGCTGACCATCGCCCGACGCGCCGCGCAGGCAGCCGAACCGCCCGCGCTCCCCTGCGCGCCCAGCCACGGGCAGGGAACGCCGGTCGTGATAGAGCACGCCCCGTGCGCGCCCGCGTGACCCGAACCCCCCACCCCTCTCCCGCGCTCGCGCTCCTCACCGCCGCGGCCGCGCTCCTCTCCGGCTGCACCGGGTGCGAGTCGTCCCCCCGCGACCTCCCGGCCGGCGCCGTCGTGGCGTCGGCCACCCCCACGGCGGCGCCGCTGCCCCCGGCGCGCGACCTCGTGCACCTCGTCGACGAGCTGCCGATCTGCGACCTCGAGCACCGAGGCCTCCTGTTCGACACCGGCGCAGGCGCGCTCCTGGGCCGCTTCGCCTGGCAGGGGAGCGCGCCCACGGGCATCCGCGCCGTCGAGCACAACGGCTCCACCTGGGCGCGCATCTCGGAGCGGCAGATCAGGCTCACGTTCGTCCTGCCGTCCGCGAGCCCCATCTTCGTGTCCGCCCGCGCTGTCGGGCTCGCCTCCCGGTACGCCACCGTCTCCCTGGACGACCAGCTCCTCGGGACGCTCCGCTTCCAGCGCGACCAGCTCCGCATCGCCTCGACCTCGATCACCTCGCTCCCCGCCGACCCCGGCCTGCACACGCTCACCGTGCGGTTCTCCGGACGGCTGCGCGAGGGGGAGTCGTTCGCCGACGTCGACTGGGTCCGCGTCGGCATCCCCGACGAGGACCCGTCCACCTACGGCCCCCCGACCCTGCGCGACGTCGTCGCGCCCGCCGCCGCGCTGTCGGGCGTCCCGCACCGGTCGATCGCGCTGCGCGCCCCGGGCGCCGTCCGCTGCGCCTTCCGCCCCTCCAGGACGAGCCGCCTCCGCACCGCCGTCGGCGTGCTGGGCTCCGGTGAAGGGGACGCCGAGATCCGCATCCTGCGCGACGGCCAGGAGCCCATGGTGCTCCACCGCGTCCACGTCGAGGGCGGCGACAAGGCAACCTGGACCGACGTCGAGCTGCCGCTCGCGCCGTTCGCGGGCTCGCTCATCTCCCTCGAGCTCCGCGCCGCCGCCGCGACCCGCGGCGCGCGCGTCCTCTTCGGCGACCCCGTCCTCGCCGGATCGCCGGAGCCGCCGCCGTCCGTGCCCCCGGCGCGCGCCGTGGTGATCGTCGCCCTGAACGGGGTCGAGCGGCCCGATCTGCCCCCCTGGAGCGCTCGCCCGGAGCCGCGCCTCGCGGCGCTCTCCGACCTCGCCGCGTCCGCCACGACGTTCGACCACCACCGGGCGCCGAGCACGGTCGTGTCCTCCGTGATCGCGTCGCTGCTCACCGGCCTGCCGCCGTCGGCGCATACAGTCACCGACACCGGGGCCCGCCTCCCCGCCCGCACGACGACCATCGGCGCCATCGCGAGCGACAGCAGCGTCCGGACGGGGTTCTTCACCGGCGTCCCCACCACCTTCCGGGCGTTCGGCTTCGGGCCGGGCTGGTCCCGTGTCCTCGAGCACCCGCCGACGAGCGGCGAGCCCGCGACCACGCCCATCGACGCCGCCGCCGCCTGGATCAGCGAGACCGTCCGCCAGGACTCCTCGAACCGCCTGCTCGCGTTCGTCCACGCGCGCGGCGGCCACCCGCCCTGGGAGGTCAGCCCGAAGGAGCTGAACGCCCTCAAGCCCGCCGACTACGCCGGCCCGATCGAGCCGCGCCGCGCCGCCCAGGTGCTGGCCAGGCTGCGGAACCGGCGCCGCGATGTCCTCAGCCCCGACGACAGGGACCGCATCCGCGACCTCTTCACCATCGCGCTCGCCGGCCAGGACCGCGCCCTCGGCAACCTCATCGGGACCCTCAAGACCGCCGGCCTGTGGGACGAGACCCTCTTCATCGTGACCGGCGACCTCGCCAGCGGCCGCTCCGACGGCACGCTCTACGCCGAGGGCCTGGACCTCCAGGAGCCGGTCCTGGCGCTCCCGCTTTATGTCCACTTTCCCGGTGACCTTTACGCCGGCCAGCGCGTCTCTGCCCCGACCGAGATCATCGACATCACGCGCACAGCGATCGCCTCCCTCGGCCTCTCGTTCGCCCGCAAACCGCTCGGGAAGGATCTGGCGGCCGTCGCCTCGGGCCTCGAGGGCGTCGAGCGAGAGCCCCAGATCGCCGGGCTCGGCGATCGTTACTCCACGCGTTGGGGCAACCTCGTGCTCTCGGGGCGGCTCGGCGTTCCCCCCTTTCTCTGCGACCTCGACGTGGACCCGACCTGCGCCTTCAACCGCCGCGACGTGATGCCGCTCGCCACCATGGCCCTCTTCCGGCGCACCGTCACGTTCGACCTGTCCGTTCGCGCGCCCGCGGCGCAGCGGGAGCCCGCCACGATCGACGCGGAGACGGCGGCCGTGCTCAACGTCTGGGGCGCGCAATGAGGGCCCGGGACGCGCAATGAGGTCAGCGCGACGCGCGCCCGCGGCCGACGCCCGCGGCCGACGCGGCCAGCGCTCGCGAGGAGAGCCCGCTGACGGAGCCCGGGCGGCGCGCCGGCGCGAGCGAGGGCGTCCGCGACATCGCGCAGGCCGCGCGAGAGCGCGATCGCGCGACGTCATGATGCCCCGCCGCGAGGCATCATGC